>CAYZVO010000018.1:0-68805 GCA_964481655.1 uncultured Enterobacterales bacterium
CTGTAGATGGCGAAGCTGGCCAGCCAATGGGCGCCGCCGTAGCCGCTGTCGTGCAGCTGGGCGAAGCCGGCGTCCATGTGGACGGCGGCCAGGCGCTCGTAGCTCGTCCTCCACGGGTGGCCCGGGGGCAGGGCGGCGGCGATCTCGCGGTAGGCGCCCGCGCGCTGGAAGGCCAGGCCGATGAGGTGGCCGATGCGGGGGTCCTCGGGATCGCGCACGTCGACAGGGGTGGCCAGGGGGGCGAAGCGGGGGTCGTCGGGTGCGGGCAGGAAGGCCTCGAGCCAGGGGACGTAGTCCGCGGGCTCCAGGACCCGGCGCATCAGGGCGGCCTCGGTCAGGCAGGGGGAGATGAAGTCCTCGCCGCTGGGCTCGTAGGCGGTGGGGCAGTCGGTGTCGCCGCCGTAGAAGCGCTTCGCCTGCTCGCGGATGATGGTCTCCGGCAGCACCGTGGGCATGGTGGCGGCGGCGTCCAGGGCGTGGATCATGGCGTAGGCGGTGTTGGCGTGGGTGCCCGCCCGCACCGGCACGCTCAGGTTCATCAGGTACCTCGACAGCTCCACCGACAGGTGGCTGGCCAGGGGTTCGGTCGCGGCGGCCCAGCGCTCGGCGTCCGGGTCGTCCCAGGTGTTCAGCTCGCCGTGCAAGCGCAGGTACCAGCCCCAGCCGTAGGGGCGCTCGAAGCCCTTGGCTCGCTCTTGCTCGAAGAAGGCAAGCTCCCGGGCCATGAGCTCATCGTTCAGGTGGCGGTCCAGGGCCGCGCGCAGGGCTGGCGCCTCGGGCAGCTCGGGGTGGCTGCGCAGCACCCGCACCATGGACCAGTGGCCGTGCACGGCGCTGTGCCAGTCGAAGCAGCCCGAGAACGCGGGGGTGGCCTCGGTGTGGGGCACGAAGTCCTCGGCACCGTCGTAGACGTGGCTGGGCTTGTTGGGCCAGGGTCGGTCCACGCAGTCGATGGACAGGGCGATCAGCTCCGACGCTCGGGCGGCGTCCAGGCCTGGCCACGGCGGGGCGGGGTCGGCTTCCACCGGCGCGGCCTCTGGCTCGGAGGGTGGCGGGGCCGGGGCCTGGCGCGCCTCGGGGGCGCAGGCACACAGCAGCATGGACAGCAGGAAGGCGCGCATGGTCACCCCGGGGCTGGTTTGGGTCGCGGCGTCGCTATCGAGCATAGATCGGACCCGGTCGGGACGGGCTCTGGACGCCCTCCGGGTCGGCACGGGTCTTGCGACCTGGGTCGGCATGTCGGAGGCTCGTCCCATGCGTCGTGTGTTGCTGTTCCTGCTGCTCGGTGTCGCCCTGACGGCGGCGGCCCTGGTCCTGATCCCCGCCCTGCGCGATCGCTGGCGGCCCTGGGGGCCCAGCTGGGTCCAGGGCATCGACGTGTCACACCACCAGGGCGCCATCGATTGGCCCACGGTGGCCGACGACGGGGTGCGCTTCGCGTGGATCAAGGCCACCGAAGGGGGCGACTGGGTGGACGCGCGCTTCGCCGAGAACTGGGCCGCCGCAGGCGAGGTGGGCATCCCGCGGGGCGCCTACCACTTCTTCACCTTCTGCCGACCCGGCGCCGACCAGGCCGCCAACTTCCTGGCCACGGTGCGGGTCACCGAGGGCGAGCTGCCGCCAGCGGTGGATCTCGAGTACGGGGGCAACTGCTCCGAGCGCCCCGACACCGCGAGCCTGGGGGTGGAGCTCGAGGTCTTCATGGACACGGTGGAGGCCGCCAGCGGCCGGCGCCCGGTCATCTACGCCACCGGCGAGCTGGTGCGGGACCACATCGCGCTGCTGGTGGGGGAGACCCTGTGGATCCGCGCCATCCACCACCCCATGGGCATGGAGGCGCCCCTGCCCGCGGCGGTGTGGCAGTACTCCAACATCGGGCGCGTGGACGGCATCGAGGGCCGGGTGGACCGCAACGCGTGCCGGGTGGGTGATTGTCCCTGGTAGCTGGCTACTCGACGCGCAGCTCGAGCAGGGAGAGGTAGGCGTAGGAGCCATCCTCGATGGCTACATCGAGGTGCAGCTGGCCCCAGGCGTCGGGCGCCATCCCCGTCAGCTCCGCGATGGTGTCGTCGTTGCTGGTCCCCGTGCCCGCCCCGGCGCCAGAGGTCTGCAGGCTCGCGTTCGCGTCGTGGTTGACGGTGTAGCGGGTGACCCGGCGCTCGTCGTTGTCCCGCGTCCCGAACAGGCGCAGGCTGTAGCGAGCGTCGGGATCGAGGCCCCGGAGGAACAGGGCCCCCGGCAGATCCTCATCGTCGGCGTAGACGAAGTCGCCGGTGGCGCTGCCCACGGCCAGATCGCCGAGCAGCTCGGGGTCGGGCCAGCTCAGGCCGCCGTGGCTGCGGCCGTTGAGCCCGAAGCCGCCGGCGATCACCAGATCGATCCCGGTGCCGGCGCCGGTCACGTCCACCAGATCGTGCAGGTGTTCCCCGGGCAGGATCGCCTCACCCCCCTCGCTGGCGTGCCAGTTGTTCCAGTGCTGGCCCAGCCAGTCGGGGCTGGGGGTCAGCTCGCCGTCGTCGTTGTTGGAGGGACCCAGGTCCACCAGCACCCGGGTGCCGCTGGCCAGGTCCCGGAAGGGCTCGGGGTTGCGGGTGGAGGTCACCGCGTCCACCGCAGGCTCGATCTGCGAGGCCCACAGGGCGTAGCCGGACTCGGACAGGTGTAGCTGGTCGTCGACGAACAGGGCGCTGTCGGGGGGCTCGCCGGTGGCCAGGAAGGCGGCGGGGACGTCGATGTAGTGGACCTGGGAATCCTCCTCGGCGATGGCCTGCACCGCGGCGTTGACCGCGGCGGCGTCCTCCCAGCCGTCCCAGCGGGCGGGGGTGGGGGTGATGCCGACGAAGAGCAGGTCGGTGTCGCGGCCCAGGTCCTCGCCCACCCGCTGGCGCAGGCAGCGGAAGCGCTCCACCACCACGGCGGGGTCCACCCCGACGGCCACGTCGTTGGTGCCGGCGAAGATCAGCACCGCCCGGGGCTCGTGGCGGGTGATCAGGTCAGCGGCCCGCTGGGCCAGCTCGGCCAGCTGGGCGCCGCCGAAGCCCCGCTGCAAGGGAGCGGCGCCCCGGAAGGTCCAGGAGAAGCCCTCCCAGCGGCGCACGGACGACGAGCCTGCGAAGACCAGGGGCTCGGGGGGCCAGGCCCCGGCGTCGTCCTGGGCGGTCCAGCGGTCGATGACCTCGTCGTAGACGCCGACGAAAGCGTCGGCCTCGGCGCAGTGGTCGCCCCAATCGACGCCGGTCTCCGGCTCGCTGTCGTCCGTCCAGGGCTCGCTGTCGGCCTGGCTGTCGGGGGGCGGCGGACCCTTGCCCGTGTCCTGGGCCTTCGGACAGCCGAGCAGCAGGGCGAGCAGGGGGAGGATGCGGCGCATGGGGACCTCGGCGGCCGAGGATAGCCCGCGCCTCTACAGCCCGCCGCCCCAGGCGATGTGGATGGTCCCGGCTGTCTGGTCGTCTCCGGTGGCCGCGATGGCCAGGTCGTCCCGCCCGTCACCGTCGAAGTCTCCGGCGGCCATGATGCGCCCGAAGTCGTCGTCCACCCAGCAGTGATCCGCGTCGCAGCGGGGCTCCTGGGCTCCCACGAGCGTCACCTCGGCGTCGGTCTCGGAGAGCCCGTCCCCCTCGATGGGGCCGCGGAACACGGACACCCAGCCCCCGGCACTGGACCAGGCCAGGTCGTCCTGCCCGTCGCCGTCGAAGTCGGCCAGCAGCGCGGTGTCGCGCTCCCGCGCGGGGAGGGGGGATGCGATGCTGGTGGATCGGTCGCGGTCGTGGCTGACGACCAGCTTGCGGGTGCCGTCCTCCTGGCCCACCACCACGAGGTCTTCGAGACCGTCGCCGTCGATGTCGCCGTCTACGACGATGGCGAAGGTCCCGGTCGGGTCTCCCCGGGTCTGGCGGCGGTCGCAGGGGTCGCCTTCGTTGCCCAGCACCCAGGTGCGGGTCCAGCCGTCGTCCTCCCAGCCGATGCCGTAGTGGGAGCGGATCGCCACATCCAGGCCCTCACCGAAGACGTCTCCGGCCTCGACGAACGCGGACACGCCGTCTTGGTAGAAGTAGTAGTCGTTGATGAAGCGGCAGCCGAGCTGGTGTGGGTGGGATGCGCCCTCGAGGGGACCGAACAGGATCCCGCCGCTGGTGCACAAGTCGGGCTGGCCGTCGCCGTCCGCGTCGCAGGGGGCGTGGTCCCAGACCTTGGGCTGGGGGTCGAACAGGGCCACGGCGTCCTCGCGGCTCACCTCGCCGGCGAAGGGCCCGCTCCAGAGCAGGAAGACGGGGCTGTCGTCGTCGTAGACCTCGTCGTCGTCCTCCCAGCGGTCGGCCAGCAGCAGGATGTCCTGGCTGCCGTCGCCGTTCAGATCACCGGGGAAGGCCATGTCACGCTGCAGCCGGTAGGCGCCGTAGGACAGCGCCTCGCTCGAGGCCGTGAACCTGGCGGTCGCCAGCTCGGCCAGCACGCCACCGTCGGCGGGCACGCTCAGCAGCCAGGCGGTGGTGCAGCCGCCGTCGGGGCAGGTCGCGGCGTCGTTCCAGCTGGCCACCAGCAGCTCGTCGACGCCGTCACCGTCGAGATCGCCGGCGGAGAGGCCGAGGCCTGTGCGCATCCCCATCTCGCCCTCGAGCACCGGGCCCTCGACGGGGGTCCAGCCGCTGCTGGAGCCTGGGTCGCTGTCGGCCGGTTCGGTGCCGCATTGGCACCCGGCGACGGCGAGCAGCCAGGCGTAAGGGAGCACTGCACGTGCTCCCGCGGAGAGCGCCCACCTCATCGTGCACCCCCCAGCCAGCTCCCGCCGAACCAGAGCCACAGCTCGTCGTCACCGGTGGTGGCCACCAGGTCGCGGTACCCGTCGCCGTTCACATCCCCGGCCACCGCGAGCTCGTAGCCCAGGCGGCTGCCCGGACCGCCGGGCAGCACCGCGACACCGTGGCTACCCAGCTCCCCGGTCCCCCCGCGGAAGACCTGCACCTGGCCCTTGCCCCCGGTGGGCCCGATGGCGCCGACCACCAGCTCGGCGTAGCCGTCGGTGTCGAGGTCCCCCATGGCCACGGAGGTCCCGAAGGCGGTGGCGCTGCCGTACACGGTGTCGGACAGGCCGTAGCGCAGGCCGGTGCTGCGGAAGCGGTGCGCCCGCGTCAGGTCATGCTCGGCGGCGACCAGCTCCGGGGTGCCGTCACCGTCTGTGTCTGCACCGCAGGTGACCGCAAACTCGCCGACGTTGGTGTCGCCGGTGTTCAGGTTGGTGGTCGTTCGGGAGTCGGAGAGCCCCTCGTCGGTCCCCGAGAAGAGCCTGGCCATGGGTTCGACCACGACCAGGACATCGTCCCGCCCGTCACTGTTCACGTCGCCGGCGGCCAGCAATGTGTCCGGCGGATCCTCGTCGCTCGTCACCTCGGCGGCCCACACCGGCCCCTTCGCGCTCCCCAGGTACACCCACAGCACCCCCTCGGACCCGGTGGTCACCAGGTCGTCGTAGCCGTCGCCGTTCAGGTCCCCTGGGATGACCGCCAGCTCCCCCGGCGGCCCGCCTCCGTGGTCCAGGCTCCAGGGGCTGTCCAGGTCCACACCGTCCCGCCCTCCCGGGAAGGCCTGGGGTTCGCCGGTCTCGATGTGGAGCACCACGTCGTCGTAGCCGTCTCCGTTCAGGTCGCCGCCAGCCGCCGGGAGCCCGGAGTGGGTGCCCAGCAGCTGACTCTGGACGAGCCCCTTGGCGGAGCCGTGCAGGATCATCGAGTGGGCGGTGCTCTTGGCCAGTACATCGGCGTACCCGTCGCTGTTGATGTCACCAGCGTCGAGCAGGACCCGATCGCCGTAGGCGGCGGCGGGCAGGTCGATGGTCTGGTCGGGCTCCTTTCGCTCCGTGAGCTCGAGGGCCTGGGCCTCGACCGCGATCCCCGCCAGCACGATGACAGCTGCAGTTGCAAGCGCGCGCATGGTTCTCCTCCCAGCGCCGGCAGGGTAGCATGGGGGCCCCCCACCCGCGCTGGAGACTCCATGCTCTCGACCGTCGCTCTCGCCCTGCTGCTCGCCGGCCCTGTCCACGCTGATCCCGCGGCGGAGCCGGTGCCCGAGGCTGCTCCCGATCCGATGGTCGACAAGGCCTTCCTGCTGGTGGCCGCCAGCAAGGACTGGGACACGGCCCGCTCCACGGCCAGCCAGGCCGCCCAGGCCCTGGCGCTCGAGATCAAGGTCGAGGTGGAGCCCCACCCCACCGAGGGGCTGAGCTTCGACGCGAAGACCTGCGAGGAGAGCGGCTTCGAGCACCCCTGCTATGTGGCCCGGGGCCGCTACGACGACGGGCAGTACGTCAGCGTGGAGTGGTCCACGGCCTACGAGGGCTTCACGCCTGGGCTGTACATCGTGGTGGTGGCGTCGGGGTCCAAGGACGAGGTGAAGGCCCAGCTCGAGGCCGCCCGCGAGGTGTACGGCGACGCCTACATCAAGACCGCGAAGGTCTACATGGGGTGCATGCACTGACCCCCCTCACCCCCGACCCCACTCCCCCGAGGGGAGTGGGGAGGAATGGGGTGGTCACAGCGCCGCCACGATCCTCGCCAGTGCCGCCTTCCAGTGGGCGCGCATGGCCTCGCGGGCCTCGGCGCTGGGGAGCTTCTCCTGGTGGAAGCGCAGGGCGCAGCGATCGCCCTTGGGCTCGACGGTGAGCTGCAGGATGCTGGAATCGTTGGCCTCGGCGGGCCGCCAGGCGACGCGCAGGCGCTTGCACGGGTGCAGGCTGCGCAGCTCGATCACCGCGCCGTCGGTGGCCTCGACCCGCTCGCCCTTGGCGCTGGGCAGGCCCTCGAACGGCCCCAGCCACAAGGCCAGGCCCGTGGGCGCCATGATCGTCTCCCACACCTGTTCGGCGGCAGCCGGCAGGGTCTTGGAGACCCCGATCTGGAAGCCCGCCCCGCAGACCTCGCCCACCACACGGCGCCCGATGAGCCGCTCGTAGCCGCCGGTGACCTGCTGCCTCCACCAGCCGCTGTCGATCAGCCCCTCGTCGCGCAGCAGGCGCACGATGGCCGGATGCTCGAGCTCGCGGGCGCCCCGGGCGTCCAGCTCGGCGGTCCAGGCGGCCCAGTCGCGGCCGGTGGCCTCGCGCACGGCGTCGTCGGAGCAGGGAGGGGCGGGTGTGGGCATCAGGGTCTCTGGTGGAACCAGGCGTAGGCCAGCAAGGTGAGCATCCAGCATGCGCTCCCGAGGGCCGAGAGGAACAGGGCGGTGCCGTCGGGCTGTGAGGCAGCCACCAACGGGAGCGCGAAGCCGGCCGCGGCGCTGGCCACCAACCCCACGCCCAGCACGGCACCCCGACGGAAGCTGCGTCGCCAGCGCTGGGGGTGGGGGCCGTGGCCCAGCAGCCGGTAGGGATCGGCCGCCAGCGCGGCGGTCAGGACGATGAACACCCCGGGAACCACCAGCAGCAGGCCCACGAAGCTTGCGACCGCGAACACGGCGTAGGCGATCAGCAGCCGGATCGCGGCCACCGCCGGCCGCACGCCGCCATCGGGTCTCAGGGCCAGCGCGGCCAGCAGGAGCACCGCGGACTCCAGCAGGATCTCCGCAGGAAGGGCCAGGACGTCGCCGACGAGGACGGCTACGAGCTCCGCCTGCGCGGGGTCGAGGGTGGTCCCGTGGTCATGGGCGGGCACGTAGGACTGGGCGGCCTGGACCAGGGCTCGCTGGATCACGGCGCTGGCCACCGAGGCCAGCAGCACCAGGCCCGCCACCGATGTCAGGGGCGGCCGCCAGCGGGACCCGGCGGCGTTCACAACGCCAGCGTCCGCAGGTAGGCCCGGTTGCGGCGGGCGGACTCGAAGGGGGAGCCCATGCCGGGGAGCACGTCCTGTTCCACGATGATCCAGCCGCCGAAGCCCTCACCCCTCAGCCAGCCTGTGATGCGCTCGAAGTCCACCGCACCCTGTCCCAGCTCGCAGAACACGCCCTGGCGCACGGCCTCGAAGTAGTCCCAGCCCTCGGCGGCGGCCCGGCGGCCCACGTCGGCGTCGAAGTCCTTGTAGTGGATGTGCCAGCAGCGATCGCCGTGCTGCTCCAGTGCGTGCATCGGGTCACCGCCACCGAATGCGTAGTGGCCCATGTCCAGGCACAGCCCCAGCAGCTCGGGGCTGGTGAGCTTCATCAGGGCGGCGACCTCGGTGGGGGTCTCCACGAAGCCGGCGCAGTGGTGGTGGAACACGGTGCGCAGGTCGGTCTGCTCGCAGACGGCCTTGGCCACGGCCTCGGCGCCGCGGGCGAAGACTCTCCACTGGGCGTCGGAGAGGCCGTGCTCGGGCCGGACGCGGCCGGCGTTGGCCACCCGCTCGGGCACCGAGCCGTTGTCGTCGGCCAACACGATGAAGGCCTCGTCGTTCACGGCGGCCAGCAGGCGGGCGGCCTTCAGGGCCTCCTGGATCCCCGCGGCGTGGGCCCTCTCGTTCGCCAGGGCCACGGGCACGAAGGCGCCCACCAGCTCCAGGTTGTGCAGGCCCAGCAAGGCGCGCAGGTCGGCGGGCTCGGTGGGCATGAAGCCCCAGTCGCCAAGCTCCGTGCCCTCGAAGCCCGCGCTGTCCATCTCCCACAGGACCTGGTCGGCGCCCGCGGCTTCCCCGTCGAGATCGAACTCGAGCACACCCCAGGAGCAGGGGGCGTTGCCCACGCGGACGCGCTGCCCGCGGCGTCGCACGGGGGGCTTGCGGCAGCAGCAGGGGGGTTGGGTACTCATGACTCCTCCCGAGGGTCCAGCGCGTGCAGGTGGCGCTCCTTGACGACGTTCTCCTCGAACTCGGCCCGGGCGGCCTGGACCGAGGGCATGGTGCTCACCTCGGCCACGGGCACGTCCCACCAGCTCTCGTAGCCGGGGACCCGGGCCTCGCGGTCGCACTCCACCACGATGACCGCGGGGCCGCTGAAGGCCGCGGCCTCGGCGATGGCGTCCTGCAGCTCGGCCAGGGTCTCGGGCTGGAAGACCACCGCGCCCAGGGCGCGGGCGTGGGCGGCGTAGTTCACCGGCAGCAGGTCCTCGCCCATGGTCTCGCCCTCGCGCAGGCGGAAGCGGGTGCCGAAGCCGTCGCTGCCCAGGCCTTCCGACAGGCCCCCGATGCTGCCGAAGCCGTGGTTGTCCACCAGCACCACGTTGAGGTTGATGCGCTCCTGCACCGCGGTGGCCAGGTCGCCGGACATCATCAGGTAGGTGCCGTCGCCCACCAGCACCCAGACGCCGCGGTCGGGGGCGGCGAGCTTGACCCCGATGCCCGCGCCCAGCTCGTAGCCCATGCAGGAGTAGCCGTACTCGATGTGGTAGGCCTTGCGGTCGTCCGTCATCCACAGCTTGTGCAGGTCGCCGGGGGCCGAGCCGGCGGCGTTGATGATCACGTCGGTGGGAGCCAGGGCGGCGTTGAGCGCCCCGAGCAGCTCGGCCTGGGGTACGGGCTTGGCGCCGGTGGGGCGGACCAGGTCCTCGCGGATGGCCAGCCAGGCGTCGCGCTCGTCGGCGATCTCGTCGGCGTAGGCTTGGTCGACCTTCTCGTCGAGCATGAAGCCCAGCTCGTCGATGGTGGCCCGGGCGTCGCCCACCACCATCAGCCCGCCGTGCTTGGCGGCGTCGAAGTCGGTGATGTTGAGGTTGACGAAGCGCACGTCGGGGTGCTGGAAGGCGGTCTTCGAGGCGGTGGTGAAGTCGGACCAGCGGGTGCCGATGCCCACCACCACGTCGGCACGGGCGGCGACGCGGTTGGCGGCCTGGGTGCCGGTGGCGCCCACCGCGCCGAGGCACAGCCGGTGGCTGTCGGGGATGGCGCCCTTGCCGGCCTGGGTGACGCAGACGGGGATGCCGGTGGCCTCGGCCAGCTCGGCCAGCTGGGCGTTGGCGCCCGCGTAGGTCACCCCGCCGCCGGCCACGATCAGGGGGCGTTCCGCCCTCGAGATGACGCGCGCGGCGCGGGCCACGGCGCTGACATCGGGTCGGGGGCGGGCGATCCGCCAGGTGCGCTTCTCGAAGAAGCCGACGGGCCAGTCGAAGGCCTCGGCCTGTACGTCTTGGGGCAGCGCGAGGGTGACCGCGCCGGTGTCCGCGGGCGAGGTCAGCACCCGCAGGGCTTCGGGCAGGGCGTAGAGCAGCTGATCGGGCCGGTTGATGCGGTCCCAGTAGCGGCTCACCGGCCGGAAGCAGTCGTTGACCGAGACGTCCTGGCTGGCGGGGGACTCGAGCTGCTGCAGCACCGGCGCCACGTTGCGGCGGGCGAAGATGTCGCCGGGCAGCAGCAGCACGGGCAGCCGGTTGATGGTGGCCAGGGCCGCGCCGGTCACCATGTTGGTGGCGCCCGGGCCGATGCTCGAGGTGCAGGCCATGCAGCCCAGCCGGTCCTTCATGCGGGCGAAGGCCGCGGCGGCGTGGACCCCGGCCTGCTCGTTGCGCACCGGGATGTAGGGCAGCTCCGGGTACTCCTGCAGGGCCTGGCCCAGCCCGGCGACGTTGCCGTGGCCGAAGATGCCGAAGACCCCCTCGACGAAGCGGCGCTCGCGTCCGTCGCGCTCGAGGTACTGAGCCAGCAGGTAGCGCACCAGGGCCTGGGCGGTGGTGAGGCGGACCGTGGGCATGTCGGCTCCGGGATGGGGCGGTGGAGGAGATCTGTCAGCTGTCAGCTATCAGCTATCAGCTTCGTGGTGGCGGGTGTGGGGCGTCGGTGGGCTCGCCAGGCGTGGTCTCACTATTTCGACCCGTGGGTCGGTTTGTTCTTGCTATCCCTGGGGCACATCGACACGGCGAGCGGTGTTGGAGGTGGGTCGCATGATGCGGGTGGTGATGGTCCTGATGGCGGCCTTGGTGTGCGCGTGCGCGACGCACCGCCCGGTCGCGGTGGAGCTCGACCCCGAGCGCAACGCCCGCTTCGAGGCCGCCACCCGCTACTCGGCCCGGTTCACGGGCCAGGCGGTGCTGGTGATGGAGGGGGACACCATCATCTGGGAGCGGTACCGCCGCGGCCTGCGCCCGGGTGAACCCAAGCAGATCTACAGCGGCACCAAGTCCTTCCTGTGCGCCGCCGCGGTCGCGGCCCAGGACGACGGCCTGCTCGATCTGGACGCCCCCGCGGCGCTCCTGCTGGACGAGTGGCGCGACGACCCCACCAAGGCCGCCATCACCGGTCGTCAGCTGCTGCAGCAGGTCAGCGGGCTCGAGACGGTGTTCCCCGACGCCGCGGCCGCGGCGCTGTTCCCGTTCTTCCGCATCGCCGACCAGCAGGCCTGGGCGCTGGCTCAGCCCGTCGCGGCGGCCCCTGGCGAGCGCTACGAGTACGGCTGCGTGCACATGCTCGCCTTCGCCGCGCTGCTCGAGCGGGCGGTGGGAGAGCCTGTGCTGGACTACCTCGAGCGGCGCATCTTCGCGCCCATCGGGATCGAGCACGGGCGCTGGCTGCGCGATCCCGCCGGCCACGCCTTGTTCTCGGTGGGGGCCCGGATGAGCGCCCGGGACTGGGCCCGCTTCGGGCAGCTCATCCGGGACGACGGGGTGGTCGCCGGGCGGCGCGTGCTGGAGCCTGGAGGGGTGTCCGCCTGCCGGCAGGGCACGGACGCCAACCCCGCCTACGGCATGGCCCTGTGGCTCAACCAGCCCATGGGTCCGGCGCTGGTCGCCCGGATGCCCGGCTCCTTCTCCCGCTTCCACCCCGAGCGCGCCCTGCTTCCCGGCGGGCCCGAGGACCTGGTGGCGGCGCTGGGCTGGCGCAGCAACCGCATGTACATCATCCCGTCGCGGGATCTGGTGATCGTGCGCATGGGGCGCTGGCAGCGGGACTACCTGGACTCCGAGTTCCTGGCGCTGGTGCTCGGTGAGCCCTGAGCCAGCGGCGTCCCCAGCACCCACATCGCGGCGCTCACCAGCGTGACCTGGAGCACCAGCGCCACCAGCACGCTGCCCCACCAGCCGGTGGCCCCAGCCAGCAGGAAGCCCAGCCAGGCCGAACATCCGGTCATCAGGGCGTAGGGCAGCTGGGTGTTGACGTGGTCGGCGTGCTTGCAGCCGGTGGCCATGCTCGACAGCACCGTGGTGTCGGAGACCGGGGAGCAGTGGTCGCCGAAGATGCCGCCGGACAGCACCGCGCCCACCACGATGGGCAGCGGGGTGCCGGTCTCGATGGCGGCGGGGATGGCCACCGGCATCAGCAGGGCGAAGGTGCCCCAGGACGAGCCGGTGCTGAGGGCGAAGACCCCGCCGGCCAGGAACAGGAGCGCCGGCAGCAGGGCCACCGGCAGGCTGCGCTCGAACAGGGCCGCCACGGTGCGGCCGGTGCCCAGGGTGTCGCAGACGTCCCCGAGGGACCATGCGAGCACCAGGATGGCGACGATGCGCAGCATGGGCACGGTGCCCTGCAGGAAGGTGCCCGCGGAGCGCCCCGGCCCGAAGATGTCCGCCCGCCACAGCAGCAGGACGCTCACCGCGGTCCCGGCGCCGTAGGCGGTGAGCAGGGACCAGCGCACCTGCGCCCCGGGCAGGGTGCCCAGCTGCAGGGCGAAGGCGGTGAACATCACCGCCAGGACCACCAGCACGGTCCCCAGGGGGGCCAGGACCATGGCGGTGCCGCCTGCGGGCGTGGTCGTCAGCGTCACCGCGGCCGGCGCCCGCTGCCGCCGCTGGGCCCGGGCCATGGGGCCCAGCTCCCGCCCGATGAGCGCCATCAGGGGCACGGTCGCCAGGGCGAGCAGGGGGTAGATCTGGAAGGGCAGCGCGGCCAGCAGCGCCTGGAGGGGAGACTGCTCGACCCCCAGCGGCTCGAAGCCATCCTCGAGCAGGCTCATGATGTAGACCCCCCAGCTGATGAAGGGGATCAGCACGCAGACCGGCGCCGAGGTGGAGTCGATGATGAAGGCGAGCTTCTCGCGGCAGAGCTTCACCCGGTCGAAGACGGGCCGGAACATGGGCCCCAGGATCAGGGCGTTGCCCGAGTCGGTGAAGAAGATGGCCATGCCCGCCAGCCACGCCGACAGCTGGGCCCGCGCCGGCGTGTGCACCACCCGCGCCACCCTGGCGGCGAAGCTGGCCATGCCCCCCGAGCGCTCCAGCAGGGCCACGAAGCCCCCGATCACCAGGATGATGATCGCCACCTGCAGGTGCGAGGCCTCGGCCAGCTGACCCCCCACCCCCACGATCAGCTCCCCGGACCCCACCAGGGGATCACCCCCCGCCGCCAGCAGGAACCCGAGCACCACCCCCAGCCCCAGCGAGACCAGCACATTGCGCGTGGCCACCGCCAGCACCAGCGCCAGCAGAGGGGGGAGGAGGGAGATGAGGTTGGAGGTGGGCACGGGGCTCCGAGCGTTCAGCTCAGCCGAGCATCCACGTGTGCTCTTCCGTGAACTCCGGCACGGTGTAGGGCTCGCCCGGCAGGTGGCGGATGGCCCAGATGTAGTACATGGCGTAGCCGGGGGCGGCGCACTGGCTGTGGTCCTTGTTGTCGAGGATCTCGAGGGTGTCGTACTGGCGGATCTTGAGGACCGTATCGCCCAGCTCGCCGTGGCCGTAGCCCTGGGGTTTGTCGAAGCGGTAGTGGTACAGCTCGGGCTGGGGATGGTGGTGGGGCGGGTAGCTGGACCAGCGGCCGGGGAAGTTGATCACCTCGCCCAGCACCAGCTTGCACTCGGGCCGGTTGCGGATGTCGAAGATGGTGCGGACGATGCGGTAGGCGGTGTCGTTCAGCTCGCCTTTGCCCCGGTGTTCGTTCTCCAGCATGTTGGTGCCGTCGTACAGGATGGCCTCGAACGCCGCGTCGTTGGTGGCCCCCACGTAGCAGAGCTCCACGTCGGTCAGCGCCTCGAGGCGCAGCGGGAAGCCCTTGGGGTAGTGCAGGCAGATGGGCTCGTCGTCGAACAGGGACTCGCGGCCGACCACGGCGCGGCCCTCGGGCTCGGGCAGCACGAAGGTGAGCTCGCCCTTCATGAGCAGCAGCGCGCCCTCGCGCACGGCCTGGGCCTCGAGCACGGTGCCGGCGGGCATCCGCAGGATGCCGAGCTCGAGGTCGGTGTCGGCGCGGGGGTCGCCGAGGCGGGCGATCTCCGTGTAGCCGTCGGGATCGAAGCCGTCGGGGTGGCGGATGAGGTGAGGATGCATAAGCTACGCTCCGGTGGCGGGGTCACCCACCCGTATCCTCCCATCCGGCCGCCGACGCCTCCCTCGAGCCGAGGATCCCATGCACATCTCCGAAGGCATTCTCACCGGACCCAGCGTCATCGCCACCAGTGTGGGCGGCGCCGTCGTGCTCATCTGGGGCGCGCGCAGCATGGCCACCTTTGTCAAAGAACAGCCCAGCCGGCGCGCGCTGCTGGGCATGGCCGCCGCCTTCATCTTCCTGGTGTCGCTGATCCCCATCCCGGCCTTCACCGGCACCACCTCCCACCCCTGCGGCACCCCGCTGGCGGGCATCCTGCTGGGGCCGGGGATCGGGGCGGCGCTCGGGTGTCTGGCGTTGCTCTTGCAAGCGTCGTTCTTCGCCCACGGGGGGTTCTCGAGCCTGGGGGCCAACACCATCAGCCTGGGCTTGCTGGGGGCGGGCACCGCCTGGCTCGCCTTCGCCGGAGGTCGCAAGCTCGGCCTGCCCATCTGGGCGGCGGCGGGGCTGGGGGGCCTGCTGGGGGATCTGGCCACCTACGTCGGCACCGGGGGGTTGATGGCCACCCACCTGGCCTTCGTGGCCCCGGATCCGCAGTACGGGTTCGTCGAGTACCTGGGGGTGATCTACGCGGCCTATGCGCCCACACAGAGCGTGATCGCCGTCGGCGAGATGATCGTCACCGGCTACGCCGTGCACGCCATCTACCGGCAGCGGCCCGAGGTGCTCGTCAGCCTGGGTGTGATCGGCAAGAAGGCCGCCGCGGCGGCCGCCATCCTGTTGATCCTCGTCGCCACCACCGCGCCCTTCGCCTCCACCGCGCTCGCGCACTCCGGGGCCGGGCGCGCCGCCGCGGAGGCCTCCGCCGCCGACGGCGAGGGCTTCTCGAGCATGGACGTGGTCGTGAACGAGGCCCTGGCCGAGGAAGCCGGCGCACCGGCCGCGGAACCGTTCATCAACATCGAGGCCATGGGCGACCTCTGGAACACCGTGATCATGGGCGCTGGCGGCATCTGCGGCTTCGTCATCGGCCGCTGGTGGCACCTGCTGTTCGGCAAGGCTCCCGCGGGCACCGACGAGGAGAACCCCGCCGGCTCATGAGCGGCCACTTCTCCGTCTCCACCCTGCTGAAGGTCGAGGACGTCGCCCTGCGCGAAGAGGTCCACGGCCTGCAGGCCTGGGACCCGCGGCTGAAGCTGGCGCTCGCGGCGGTGGCCGTGTTCCTCAACGTCTACCTGGCCCTGCCCACGGTCTCGGCCGCGCTGCTGGCGCTGGCGCTGCTGGGCCTGCTCGCGTCTCGCACGCCGTGGCGGGCGCTGCTGTTCTTCGTGCTGGCGCCCAGCTGGGCGCTGCTGCTGGTGGCCGTGGGCTTCTCGGTGGGCTTCGGTTCGACGCCGCTGTGGTCCATCGGGCCCCTCACCGTCTACAGCGAGGGCCTGGCCCAGGGGGGCAACGCGGTGCTGCGCGTGGCCTCGGAGATGTCGTGGATGGCCCTGCTGATCCTGACCACCCCCTTCCACGATCTGCTCGGCGCCCTGCGCTGGTTCCGGGTGCCCGAGGTGCTGGTCTCGACCTTGGGCTTCATGTACCGCTACATCTTCGTGCTGTTCGAGGAGTTCGCGTCCATGCGGGCGGCGGCCCGGGTGCGCGGAGGCTTCGACGGTCGGCGCCGAGGTATGGAGACCAGCGGCGCCCTGCTGGCCCAGATCTTCTTCCGGGCCTACGATCGCAGCGAGCGCATCGCCCTGGCCATCCAGGCCCGTGGAGGAGAGCTGGCCGAGCCCCTGACCACCGCCCAGACCGCCGACGCCGCCCCCGGGGTGGAGCCAGAGCACTGCGCCGAGGACTGCGACGTCACCCCGGTGCAGCTGGACCCGGGCAGCGAGCTGCTGGCCTGCCGGGATCTGCACTACCGCTACGAGGGCGACCTCCACGCGGTGCGCGGGGTCGGCTTCTCCGTCGGCCCTGGCGAGGCCGTGGCCCTGTGCGGCCCCAACGGCTCTGGCAAGTCCACCCTGGTGGCCTTGCTCACGGGGCTGCTTCGCCCCGCAGAGGGAGAGGTCCGGCTGCGGGGTGAGCCCCTCACCCCCCGGGTCGCCCGCCGCGTCCACCACAGCGTGGGCCTGCTCTTCCAGGACTCCCAGGACCAGCTGTTCTCGAGCTTCGTGGCCGAGGACGTGGCCTTCGGCCTGCGCAACCTGGGCCTGCCCGACGACCAGGTCGAGGCCCGGGTCCACGAAGCCCTGGCCCTGTGCGAGGTCGAGCACCTTGTGCACCGCCCCATCCACCACCTCTCCGGCGGGGAGCAGAAGCGGGTGGCCCTGGCGGGCATCCTGGCCATGCGGCCGCCGCTGTTGATCCTGGACGAGCCCACCAGCGGCCTCGATCCCGCCGCCGCGGAGCACCTGCAGCGGCTGCTGGTCCACCTCAACCGGGACCACGGCTACGCCCTGCTGGTGGTGACCCACGAGATGGACCGCATCCCCACCCTGGCGGAGCGGGTGCTGGTGATGAACGAGGGCGCCCTGCTGGCCGACGGCCCCGTGCGCGAGGTGCTCACCGATGTGGCGCTGCTCGAGCGCGCCCGCCTGCGAGCCCCCGGCATCACCCGCTACTTCCACGCGCGGGACGCCAATGGCGAGCTGCCGCTGACGGTGGACGAGGCGCTGGCCAGGGACGACTAGCGCTGGGGCGGCGGCCCCTCCATGCCCTCCGGCTTGCAGGCCAGGGGCAGGTCTTCGCTGGGGGCCCAGCAGCTGCCGTCCACGGCGCCGTGGGGGCTGTCGAAGCTGCAGGCGTCGCCGTCGATGAGCCCGCCGCAGGCCTCGATGGCCTCGCGGGGTGGGCGGGGATGGTCGCCGTCCTGAGTGGGCGGGCCGTCCTGGGCCACGGCGGTGCCGGCCAGGCACAGGGCGAGCACGGTGATGATCGAACGCTTGATGATGGACATTGTCGGCCTCCTTTCGTCCCCTTGGACCCCCGAGGCCGGCGGGCGGTTTACCCCCGCTTGGGCATCCCCGTGATCAGCCGGTTCTGAGGCGTGATGTCGTCGGGGATGGTGGCGCAGCGCACGGAGAACCCCGCGGCCCGCAGCCGGGCGACCCGGGTGGCGTCCACGGCCACCGGCCCGGGCATCCAGGCCCCCAGCCCCCCGGTGTCGCAGATGCGCAGGTCGTGGCAGCAGGGCAGCACGGCCACCCGGCAGTTGGCCTCGATGGCCTTGTCCAGCACCCGGTCGGTCAGGGGCCCGCAGGCGTGCACCGAGGCCAGCAGGGCCTCGGGGGGCACCACGACGTCCTCCAGCCGGCCGCTCAGAAAGCGCACCCGGCCCTCGAGCTGGGGCCAGCGCGCCACCAGCTGCGCCAGGACCTTGCGGTGGGAGGGGGGCTCGTCGAGGTCCACGCACAGGGCCCACGGTGTGGACGAGTCCATCAGGATCAGGATCGCCGCCAGCAGCCCGTGACCGGCGGCCAGCTCCACCACCGGGCCGCCGCGCATCCGCCGCCGGACCCGCCGGGCCACCTCCCAGGCCTCGAACAGCTCCTTGCGGGGCAGGCAGTCGGCCATGCAGACCGCGCGGGCGATGTGGGCGAACAGCGTGTCGCCGGTCACCAGCGCCGCGTGGCGTGGCTTGAGGGTGGCGCGCGACGAACGCACCAGGGGCAGGCGTTCATCCCCGGGGGTGCCCATGGCTGCCTAGGGCTTGAGGTCGGGGTTGGGCAGCATGAAGTCGCGGATGACCCCCTGCAGGTCGTGGTAGCTCTGCACGAAGCCCCGCAGGGTGCGCACGGCGGCGCCGTAGCTGTCGAACTCGGGGATGTCCATGCCCTCGACCTCGTAGGCGCGGCGGAAGTCGGGGAAGACTTCGAGCAGGCGCTCGACGATGACCGGGTCCACCGGGCGGGAGAAGCGCTCGACCACGGCGACGTCCGAGCCGTTGATGCGCTGCTGCCAGCCGAAGGGGATGGTGAGGATGACGTCACCGCCGATCAGCTCCGACCAGTGCATGTGGTGGCGGTAGGCCGCCGCCAGCAGGCGGGTGCGGTAGCCACGCTCCCGGTAGACGCGATCGGCCTTCTTGATGACGGCGATGCCGGCCCAGTCCAACAGGCCCGGCTTGACCGCGATGCCGTCGCGGCCGCGCAGCACCTTGAGCCAGTCGTCCACGCGGCCCACCATGATGGTGCAGACGGGCACGACCAGGTCGTTGGACAGCCCCGCGTCGCTGCGGCGGTCCAGGGCGCGCTCGACGGCGGCGGCGACCGCCAGGGCCTGGGGCACGGTGAAGCACACGGTGGCGTTGATGCTCACGCCCCGGAAGGTGGCCTCTTCGATGGCCTTGATGCCGGCGGAGGTGGCCGGGATCTTGACCTGCATGTTGGGGGCCAGCTGGCTCAGGCGCACGGCGTGGTCGGCCATGGCGGCGGCGTGGCGGTAGAGCACCGGGTTGGTCTGGGCGGAGAGGCGGCCGGTGCGGCCCTGGCTGGCCTCGAAGGCCGGCATCAGCAGCGCCGCGCCGTCCTTGGCCATCTCCTCCACCAGGCGCCAGGTCAGGCGGGCCTCGTCCCAGCTGGGGTTGCCGGCCACCATGGCGGTGATGCGCTTGTGCCAGCGCGGCATCTCCTGCCGCAGCACGTTGAGCACGATGGTGGGGTTGGTGGTGGCGCCCACGGCCCCGTGCTCGATGGCGTACTCGAGCTCGGAGATGGCGCAGGAGTCGTTCCAGTAGTCGGTGGGGAAGCGGCTGACGGTCTCGTGGAGCTTGCTGGCGTAGGACATGGGCCCTCCGGGGTGACGGATCGTCGATGCTGCGGTGTAACCGGACGAGTCGCTGGAGATCTAGTCCGCGGCCGTAGGCAGCAGCACCACCAGGCTCCTGGGGTCGCGCTCGTAGACCACGAGGTGGTCGGGGCCGCACAGCTCCAGCAGCGGGAACCAGGCCTCGTCGGCGAAGCCCGCCTGCGCCCGCGCCATGGCGGGGGGGTAGAGGTCCAGCTCGAGGTAGGCCTGGCCTCCGGGCAGCGCGGCCAGGCCGGTGGCGTAGCTGTAGGCGGCCAGGGACTCGCGGGGGTGCAGGTCGTTGTGCACCGCGCCGCCGTAGAGGATCACCCGTGCATCGGGGGTCTCCAGGCCTTGCTGGGCGTAGGCCGACAGCTCCCGGGTCATCACCGTGAGCAGCTGGTCGTAGACGATGTCGCCGCCCTCGCCCACCACGGCGTCGTAGTCGGCGCAGGTCAGCTCCAGGGCGTGGGGGGTGACCCCCAGCTCCCGGGCCACCCGGGCCAGCTTCATGATCCCGTCCTCCACCACCTCCGGGCGGTTGGTGGCCTCGGGCAGCTCGGCCTCCACGACCTGCTCCTGCTCACCGCAGCCGCCCTCGAAGACCCAGGTCTCGATCACCAGATCGGTGGCCGAGGGCGCGATGACCGGCAGCAGCCGCTCGGTGAACCAGTCCATGGCGGCGGGACCGCTGGGTCCGTCCACCTGCTGGTGCAGCTCGCCGACGCCGAGCAGGCGGGGTCCCTGGGCCCCGATGAGCTCCACCAGGGCCGCGGCGTCGGGCAGGACCCGGTGGGGCGGTGGGTGCGCGGGCTCGGTCGGCGTGGGCTCGCGTCGCTCCGGCGCCGGGGGAGGCTCATCGACGGTCGGCGCGGTACAGCCCGCCAGCAGGATCAACAGCAGGGCGCTCACGGGCCCACCTGCTCCCGCCAGCGGCGCTCGAAGGTGATGATGTCCTGGTCCTGCAGCGGCTCGGCCCGCTCGTGGGGGTGCAGCTTGCCCTCGCGGGTGTAGAGCACCGGCTCCAGCTCGCCCAGGTAGCCGGGGGGCGGCTCACGGTCGTGGGCCATGACGCGTCCCCGCTCGTGGGTCATGGGGGTGCGGGCCACCACCCAGTCGTTCAGGCCCAGGATGTCGATGATGGCGGCGTGGGGGTAGACCCAGCCCAGCACACCCACGGTGGGTGATGAGATCACGGGGTTGGCCACGCCCTCGAAGGCCGCGGCGCCGTCTTCGCGGCTGGGCAGGTAGGAGACCTGGAACTCCTGGAAGACCTGGTGCTCCTGCCGCCGGATGCAGACGTAGTGGTCGACCATCCAGCGCTGGAGCCCGTCCCAGGGACGGGCGTAGCTCGCGAGGGGGCCGGGGAGGCGGGGTGCGAGGGGCATCACCAGCATGTGGGTCTGGCCCCGGGAGTCCAGGTGCCGGCTGTGCCACCACAGGCTCCAGGGCAGCAGGTTGGAGGCGGCCAGCAGCGTGATCCCCACCGCCAGGGCGGGCAGGGCCCGCAGCTCCAGGCGCACCGCGGCCCAGGCGAAGCCCAGGGCCAGCAGGGGCACGGTGTGGGCCAGGACCCGGTACTCGAAGTGATCGCCCCCCACGATCCCGATGTAGTAGGCCACGTGGGCGCCCACGGTGCCGATGGCGAGGGTCCACAGCCAGGGCTCGGCCCGGCTCTCCGGGCGCGGCGCGGTGGCCTGGGCGTTCCACAGGCGGCGCAGGGGCACGGCGATCAGCAGGGGAACCCACAGCCACAGGGCGTGCTCCATCACGAAGGAGAGCAGGTAGCGACCACCGGCCTCCGGCCATGGTTCCACGACCTTGGCGTAGTAGGTGTTGGGCAGCCACTCGCCGTAGAACCCATGGCGCCACAGCAGGTGGGCGGGGACCGCCAGCAGGGGCAGCAGCCCGAGGGCCGCGCGCCCCAAGCTGCGCAGACGCTGTCGGCTCGCCCACGCGATGGCCAGCGGGGCCAGCAGGGTGGCCGCCGCGAAGAGCAGCCCGTCGGGCCGGCACAGCTCGAGCAGGGCGGCCAGCGTCGCGGCCGCCAGCAGCCCACCCCGCCGCGGCCCCATGATCGGCAGGGCCAGCACCCAGGCCAGGACGAGCAGGTCGAACAGCGCGGTCTCGAGGCCCGAGCTCGCCCAGGTCAGGAAGCTGGTGTTGGAGACCAGCAGGGCGACGGTGAGGGCGGCGATCAGGGCCAGGGGTGCGGCCTGCCGCCCCCTGAGCCACAGCCGCGCGGTGGCCCCGAGGGTCAGCAGCATCGTGCCCAGGGAGCACAGCAGCGCCAGGGGGTTGGCCGTCGCGGGAGGCTCCAGCCCTGTCAGGGACCAGATCGTGTCCAGCAGCCAGACCCAGAGGAAGCTGGTGTAGCCCTCCACCGGCAGGAAGGGCGGCGGGTTCCAGGTGTAGCCGTGGCCCAGCTGGCTGTTGCTCACGTAGCGGAAGGCGATGAAGGCGTCGTCGGTGAGGAACCACAGCGCGCGCCACCCCAGCACCGCGGCCACCGCCGCGAGGGCGGCGACGACGACGAGCTGGAGCCAGCGGCGGGGCGTCATGGAATCCTCTCGGGGTGGGCCTCAGCCCGAGCCTATCGCACCCGCCCCGGGGAGCCCGTCCGCGCCGAGGGTAGACCCAGGCTGGACGGGGTGGGAAGATCTTCGCGACGGATCGTCTCAGGGTCGGCCCCCCACCGACCGAATGGGGATTCGAGGTCCCCCTGCTGTCTCGCCGCTGATGCCTACGCCTTCCCCACTCCGCTCCCTCTTCGCGCTCGCGCTGGCGTTCCTGGTGTGGCTCGCCTCGCCCCAGGTGTGGGCGCTGGACCCGCACAAGCCCATCCACCGCTACGCCCACGGGCACTGGGACCGGGACAACGGGCTGCCGTCCACCTCGATCCAGCGGCTGCTGCAGACCGAGGACGGCTACCTCTGGCTGGGGACCCAGGACGGCCTGGTGCGCTACGACGGCCAGGACTTCGAGGCCTACGACACCCGGGACTACCCGATCATCGGGAACAACCACGTCCAGGCGCTGCTCGAGAGCGATGACGGCGCCCTGTGGTTCACCACCCTGGGCGGTGGCGTGCTGCGCTTCCAGGACGGCGAGTTCCAGGCCATCACCAGCGCCGAGGGCCTCTCGTCCGACGTGGCGCGGGAGCTGCTGCAGGCCCGGGACGGCAGCATCTGGATCGGCACCGACGAGGGCCTGGATCGGCTCGCGGACGGGCGGATCGAGAGCTTCGACCTGCGGGAGTCCCTGGGCGACAGCGTCATCGAGACCCTCTTCGAGGACGCCGAGGGGCGCCTGTGGGTCGCCAGCCGCCACGGCGGGGTCTGCGTCTTCGCGGACGGCGCCTGCCAGGACCCGCCCTTGCCCGAGGGGCTCGAGCTGCAGCGGGTCAAGGTCTTCCTGCAGGCGGCCAACGGCAGCCTCTGGATCGGCACCGAGGGCGACGGGCTGCTGCACATCACCGACGAGGGCTACTCCCGGCTCACCACCCAGGAGGGTCTGCGCTGCGCCGAGGTCACCGACCTGCTCGAGGACCGGGACGGCAACCTCTGGATCGGCACCCGCCGCAACGGCCTCAACCGCATCGGCCCCGGCGGACCCGAGGTCTACGGTACCGACGAGGGCCTGAGCTTCCCCCACGTGACCTCCCTGCTCGAGGACGGCGAGGGCAACGTCTGGGTGGGCACCTACGCCGGCGGGCTCAACAGCCTGCGCGAGGCGGCCTTCGTCACCTACGGCCCCCGCGACGGCATCTCCACCGAGGTGGTGTTGACGGTGCTCGAGGACCGGCTCGGCTACGTCTGGCTGGGCACCATGCAGGGCCTGTTCCGCATGCACGGCGAGCAGGTCGTGCCCTTCGCCGGCATGGAGCACGTCGATCAGATCGCGGTCACGGGCATCTACCAGGACTCGAACGACGCGCTGTGGGTGGGCACCTTCGGCATGGGCCTGTACCGCTTCGCCGACGGCGAGTGGCGCCAGTGGACCACCGAGGACGGCCTGCCAGCGGCCTATGTCTACGCCGTGAGCGAGGACCCAGAGGGCGGCATCTGGGTCGGCACCCAGAAGGGCGTCTGCCGCCTCGAGGGCGAGCGCTTCGTGCCGGTGGAGCTCGAGCCGGAGCTGTCCATCCTCACCGTGCGCGTGCTGCACCTGGATCGCCAGGGGACCTTCTGGGTGGGCTTCGACGGGGGCGGCCTGTACCGCTGGAACGACGGGAGCTTCGAGGCCTTCCCGATGCCCGAGGGGGCCACCGCCAACCAGCTGCAGCTGCTGACGGTCCACGAGAGCGCCGACGGCACCCTCTGGTTCGGCACCGAGGGCGGGCTGCTGCGCCTGCGGGGTGACAAGCTGCAGGTACTCACGGCCCAGGACGGCCTGTGGGACGAGCGCATCTGGCGGATCCTCGAGGACGACGCGGGCAACCTGTGGTGCTCGAGCAACCTGGGGGTGTACCGGGTCGAGACCTCGGAGATCGACGCCTACTTCCGCGGCCAGCGCAGCGAGGTGAGCTGCCAGGTCTTCGGCACCGCCGACGGCATGGCCAGCGCCGAGTGCAACGGCGGCTTCATCGCGGCGGGCGACCGCACCAGCGACGGGCGGCTCTGGTTCCCGACCACCCGCGGTGTGGCGGTGGTGGACCCGGCCGAGGCGTTGAAGCCCAAGCCGGTGCCGCCGGTGAGCGTGCGCGCGGTGCTCGTGGACGGGGATCAAGTGGACCACCACGAGCCCATCCGGCTGGCCCCCGACACCTTCCGCGTCGACCTCGCCTACACCGCCCCCTACTTCATCGCCCCGGAGAAGGTCCGCTACCGCTTCCGGCTCAACGACGACGAGTGGGAGCGCGCTACCGACGTCCGCGAGGCCACCTACACCAACCTCGACCCCGGCGAGTACCGCTTCCAGGTCATCGCCTCCAACGGCTACGGCGCCTGGAACGAGGTGGGCGCCACGGTGCCCTTCGTGGTGGAGCCCCACTACTACCAGACCACCTGGTTCTACCTGTTGGTGGCCAGCGGCCTGCTGCTGGTGGTCTTCGGCTTCATCTGGCTCCGGGAGCGGCAGCACCTCGAGCGCGAGCGGCAGCTCGAGGCCAAGGTCGAGGCCCGGACCGAGGAGCTCAAGCAGCTCACCCTCATCGACAGCCTGACCCAGCTGCGCAACCGTCGCTTCCTGACCGAGACCATCCGGCCCCTGGTCGCCGCCATCTCCCGTCAGCACGCAAACCCCCGCGGGGACGGCGCCAACGATCGCAAGGCCACCATCGCCGATCGCGTCGGCCTGGCCATCATCGACATCGACCACTTCAAGAACGTCAACGACACCTACGGCCACGACGCCGGCGACGCGGTCCTCGAGCAGTTCAGCCGGCTGCTGCAGGACACCGCCCGCGGCCAGGACGTGGTCGCCCGCTGGGGCGGCGAGGAGTTCCTGGTGGTGCTGCTGGGCGCCGACGAGCAAGGCCTGACGGCCTTCGGCGAGCGCTTCCGCCGGCGGGTCGCGGCCCGCGAGTTCGTGCTGCCCTCGGGCGGCAGCATCCGCAAGACCTGCTCCATCGGGCTGGTGCGCTGCCCGTTCTACCCCGCCGGTGAGCAGGGGCTCGATCTCGACCAGCTCGTCTCCGTCGCCGACCTTGGCCTGTACCACGCCAAGCGCAGCGGTCGGGACCGCTGCATGATGGTCAAGCCCGGCATCCGCCCCCCCGCCAGCCGGGAGGAAGCGGCCCAGGCCTTCGGCAGCCTCGAGACCGCCATCGACGGCGGCTTCGTGGTCATCGAGCAGATCACCGAGGAATAGGCGGGCGGCGCCTCAGCCCCGCTCGAGCTCGAACCAGATCAGATCGGCCCAGCTCGCCCGGCGGGCCTCGATCAGCCGCAGGGGCCAGGGCCCGCCGGTGACGATGGGGCGCTGTTGTGGGGGGGCCTCGAAGCCCGCCTCGGCGGCCAGCTGGCGCAGGCGGCGCACCGTGAACGCCCGGATGTGGTCCCCCGCGGGCGCGTCGGGGTGCAGCCCCAGCACCGTGGGGGCTCGGCCAGCCAGCAGCCGCAGGCGATCCCCCAGGTTGGCCACATTGGGCACGGTGCCCACCACGCGACCGCCTGGGCGGGTCACCCGGCGCAGCTCCTGCAGCAGGGCCAGGGGATCGAAGAGGTGCTCCAGCACCTCGCCGGCGTGCACCAGGTCGAAGCTGTGGTCCCGGAAGGGCAGCCCCCCGGAGGCGTCGGCCAGGACCGGGTGAAGGCCGCGGGCCTTGGCGTGCTGCAGCGCGTCTGGGATCACGTCGAGGCCCACCACATGGCAGTCCTGCGCCACCGGCTCGAGCAGGGCGCCCCCCAGGCAGCCCACGTCCAGCACCCGGCTGCCGGGATGCGCCGCGGCCCGCAGCAGGCGCGGGCGCTCGGGGAGCCCGACGAGCAGGGGCTCGTGGCGCAGGTAGTCGGCGCCTCGGTACCAGTCGCGGATGGGCATGGGCCGTCCAGGGGTCGGGACGGTGACCGTAACGGGTCCGCTACCCCCCGGGTTCGGGTAGACTCTCGACGTCCGGGAGGAGCCATGACCGCCGCATTGCTGCTCACCATCTCGCTGGCCGTCGCGGGGAGCCCCCACTGGGATCCCACGGTCGCCGGGGCGGTGTCGGCCTACAACCAAGGGGTGGAGGCCCTGAACGAGGGGGACCCGGCCACCGCTCAGGGTCACTTCCAGCGCTCGGTGCGCCGGGACCCGGACTGCGGCTCCTGCCGCGACGCCCTGGCCCTGTCGCTGCTGCACCAGAACCGCTCCGATGAGGCCCTGGTCATGGCGCGGGAGGTCCACGCCGCCTTCCCCGATCAGGCCGAGGCCGGCCAGACCTTGTCGGAGGCGGCCTTCGCGGCGGGCAGCTTCGACGAGTCGGTGGCGGTGGCCGAGGCGCTGCTGCTGGCGGACCCGCAGTGCTTCACGGCCCTGTCCCTGCTGGTGCAGGGCCTGCTCCGCGTCGGGGACACCGCCCGGGCCCGTGCGGCCCTGCAGCAGGGCAGCGCCCACCACGACGCCGGCCAGATCGCCTGTGAGCTCGGCCAGGTGGCCATCGAGGAAGAGCAGCTGGCCGAGGCCCGCGGGCTGCTCGAGGCCTGCCGCGGCGCCGACAGCCCCGACATGCTCTCGGCCCTCGAGTCCCGGCTGCTGCTCGCCGAAGGCCGCTACACCGAGGCCGGCGGCGCCCTGGGGCCCGATGACGATCCCGAGCTGAGCGCCGCCTACAAGGCCTACGGCTTGATGAACCGCGGCGACTACGCGGCGGCGGCCACGGCCCTGCGGCAGCTGCTGGAGCAGAACCCCAAGGACGCCGAGACCGCCACCCTGCTGGGGCTGTGCGAGCTGAGCCTGGACAACACGGACGCGGCCATGGCCGCCCTCGAGCAGGCATTCGACGGCGAGACCTGGATCCAGGTGGACGCCCGCGGAGGGGTGTCGGGCATCCTCACGGCGTCGGGGGAGCGGGCGTTCCGCACCCGGATGCGCGAGGGCGCGGCCCACCTGGTGCGTCTGCAGGCCGAGGTGGGGCGCGTCGACGACGCCGAGGCCACCCTGGAGCGGGTCCAGGCCCAGCTGGGGGCCGCCGGAGAGCTCGCCGCCGCGGGGCTGTACCAGCTAGTGGCGACCGAGCGCGACCCCCACGCCCCCGCCCTGGCTGTCCGCAGCCTCGAGCAGTGGAACGACAGCACGCTGCTGGTGGTGACCGCCTCGGTCTTCGGCGCCACCTTCCCGGAGGCCGTGACCCCCGAGCTCGAGCGGGCGCTGCTGGCGCTGGGCGAGTGGCGCAGCGTCTACAACGCCGCGGTGGACGCCAGCAACGCCGGTGAGGTCGAGGCCTGTCTGTCTCGCATCGAGGCGGCGCCGGCCATCGCAGACGACGAAGGCCGGACGCGGATGGCCTGGCTCGCCCATGGCTGCGCGGCCACGGCGGGCTCCCTGGACGCCGCGGATCGGTGGCTCATCGAGCTGGGTGGCCCGAGCGCGGCCGATCCCCTCGCGTTGCTCAACCACGCCTGGCTGTATGTCGATGCGGGACGACTCGATGAGGCGGCGACCATGGCGGCGGCCATCGAGCCCCCCGCCGACCCGCCCACCGCCGTCGACGACCTCCGCACCCTGCGCGCCTGGGTGGCCCTCGAGCAGGAGGATCTGGCGCGGGCGCTCTCCATCGTAGCCGAAGGGCCGGTGGACCCCTCGACCAAGGTCAACCTGGCCGTGGGTCTGGCGAACGCGCAGCGCTACGCCGAGGCCCTGCCCTGGCTCGAGGCGGCCTGTCCGCAGCTCAGCGAGGCCGCGCAGCGCGCACACTGCGAGGCGACCCTCGAGGGCGTGCGCGACGCCGCTGGCGACTAGCGCGCCGGCTCGGTGCGGCGGTACTCGGGGATCAGGGGCTCGAGCTCATCGGCGTAGGCGTCGGTGAGCTCCCATAGCTCGGTGTGAGCCGGATCGAAGGCGTCGTACAGGTCGGTGGTCTGCGGCAGATCCGCGGCCATGTCGTAGACCTCGAGCAGGCCGTCCTCGTAGTCGTAGTGCATGGCCAGATCGCCCTTGTTCACCCGGATGTGGGGTCCGACGCGGCCCACGGTGTCGTGGTAGATGGGCCGGTCGTAGGGGGCTTCGCCCACGGGGTAGCCGGTGACCTCGTCCGGGATGGGCAGGTCGAACCACTGCATGACGGTGGGCACGATGTCGATGTGGGTGGTGGGCTCGGTCCAGGCCTGGGGCTCGATGCCGTCGTGCCAGAACAGGGCCAGGGCGCCGACCTCTTCCTGGTACAGCTCGTAGGCGTGGCCCCAGTGTTCGCGCTCGTACTTCTGCTCGCCGTGGTCGGTCCACAGCACCACCAGGGTGTCCTCGAGCAGGCCGCGGCTGGTGGCGTCGGACCAGATGGCCTGCAGCAGGTCGTCCTCGTAGGCCATCTCGCCGTCGTAGCGCAGCTCGAGGTGCTCCATGACCAGCGCCCGCTCGTCGGGCTCCATGCTCTGCAGCGCGAAGCGGGCGTCGTCGTGGCCGATGCTGGTGGTGACGTCGTAGTCGATGGGGTCGAGGTCCTCGAGGCCGTCGAGGTACTCCTCGGGCGGGTTGTAGGGGCTGTGGGCCTCCTTGAGGTGAACCTGGATGAACCAGCCCTCTTCCTCGGCCTGCCCCTCGAGCTGGACCTCGGCCAGCTTGTCCAGGGCGGTCTCCCAGATGCGCATCGCCGAGTCGCTGCGGGGGTGCTCGACGTAGCTCCAGCCGCTGTCGTGGTGCCAGTCGCCCTCGAGCCAGCCGTTCGAGGTGATCAGCATGGTGTAGAAGCCCTGGTCCCGCATCCAGGAGGCGATGCTGGGGCGGTCCGGGACGATCTCCCGGTTGCCGCTGGGGAGCTTGGCCACGTAGCCGATGTCCAGGCTGTCCCGGCCGTTGGCGGCGCAGAGGATGCCGCCCAGGGTCCAGTTCGAGCAGGAGGTGTGGCGGTCCAGCACCAGGCTGCGCTCGGCCAGCTCGTCCACGAAGGGGGTCAGGCCGCGGGTGGAGCCGTAGCGCTCGACGTAGTCGCGCCGGTAGGTGTCCACCGAGATGATCAGGAGGTTCTTGGCCTCCCACTCACCGTCGTCACGGGGCGGACAGCCGGTGAGGGTCAGGGCCAGCAGCAGGCATGGCAGGGCGGGTCGCATGCGGCGGAGCATACTCCGTCATCGCACGGCCTGCAGGTCTATGGATGGGGGCGGAGCGCTACAGCTCGTCCAGGGGGCCCTCGATGGTGTCGGGCTCCTTGTCCTCTTCGCCCGGCGAGAAGTCGAAGCTACCGACGATGCGGCCGCCATCGCGGTCGGTCTCGCCCCGGTAGATGCCGGTGAGCTCGGCCAAGGCGCTGTAGTTGGCCTTGGCCCAGCCGCCGTAGACGATCCCGTTCGTCTCGACCAGCTCATCGACCACCCAGCCGCCGGACAGGACGCCTTGCCAGGCTGGATCGGCGTGATCGCTGTGGCCCAGGACGATGCCGGGCTCGTCCTCGTCGCTCTGGACCAGGATGCCCGTGAGGGCGCCCATCTCGCTGCCGTCCTCGGTCTGGAAGGTGCCGCGGAGCGCGTACCGGGTGTCGATGTCGCTGTCGATAGGCATGTAGGTCGCCCAGAACACGCCCGCGTCTGAGGCCTCGGGCGGCGGCGGCGGCACGGGGCCGTCGTCGCTGACGCAGTCGGCGTCCAGGCCCACGAAGGCGCACAGGGTGGCGTGGGCTGCGACGCGGTCGCCGTCGATGGCTGCCTTCGCCATCTGGTGGTCCATGGTCTCCAGGGCGTCGCCGCTGCAGGCGATGGTGATGGCCAGGGGAGCGAGGGCGACGATGCGGTTCATGGGACACTCCTGCCGCGGGCGGACCCGCCTGTCGTTCGGAGTGCCCATCGGATCGCTGGGCGATCCAGTTTCGTCACGGCCCCGACTTTCCGGCGTTGGACAGTCGATAGACCGCCATGGTCGGCTCGGCGCAGACCAGGTTGTCGTCCAGCACCACCCGGTGATCCAGAGCGTCCCGGTAGGCCCAGGCCAGCTGCGGTGTGCGGCCGTCGAAGGTGATCAGCCAGTCGGCGTGCTCCTGCAGGACGGCGGGATCGGCGTAGGCCAGCCCCGGGGTGGTGGTGTTCAGGCCCACCACGTCGATCACCTCCCGCTGGCCCAGGTAGCGGATCGCGCCGGCGTCGTGGGTGGCGATCACGGCGTCCGGGGCGGTCTCGTCACGCACCCAGTGGCCCAGCGCGACCTGCATCTCCTCGATGTTCTTGCAGGCCTGGGCGAAGTTCTGCTGGCTCTCGGCGCGGCGTGAGAGCAGCTCGCTGGCTGGAAGCAGCAGGGGCAGCAGCAGGGCGAGGCCGATGGTCGGGACCAGCCAGGCGCGCCCGCGGCCCTCGAGGTCGGTGAGCTGCCGTGCCAGGGCCAGCGGGCCCGCGATCCCCAGGATCTGCAGGGTCAGGAGGAAGGGGTAGACCGGCACCAGGTAGCGGTTGCCCTGGAAGGTGCCGTTGAGCACGTCCACGGCCCCCAGGCCCAGGGTCACCGTGAAGCAGGCGGGGAAGACCAGCAGCAGCAGCCCCCAGCCGCGCCAGCGCGCCACGGCGTAGCTGGCCCCTGCCGCGGCCCACAGCAGCTTCCAGGTGGCCGTCAGGGGCAGGAAGCTGTCCATGGTCTGGCGCACCAGCATCAGCAGCTTGTCCGGGCCCCACAGCTGGTGCAGCTCGTGGGTGCGCACGAAGTAGGCGTTGGGGAGCCAGCGGCCCGTGGCTCCGTGGCAGTACAGGGCCCAGGCTCCCGCGGCGGCGGTGGGCAGCAGGATCAGCAGGGCCAGATCCCGCCAGCGGGGCCGCTCCCCGGCGAACAAGGCGGGGAACAGCCTGTGGGCCAGGGCCAGGGACCAGGCGAAGGCCAGCAGGATCGCCCCGTCGGGGCGGGTGACGATGGTGAGCGTCAGGGCCGCCGCGGCCCAGCGCCAGCGGCGCTCCAGCAGCAGCACCACCGCGGCGAGCATCGCCAGGGCGTAGGGCATCACCTCCATGCCGCTCAGGGCCGCGAAGCCGAAGACCGGCTCGGCGGCGGCCAGGATGGCGGCCGCGGCGGCCAGGGCCGGGTGAGCCACGCGGCGCAGCCAGGCGAACAGGACCAGCGCCAGGCCCAGCAAGGACAAGAGCCCCAGCAGCTTGGAGGCCAGGCAGGCTTCGATCCCGATGCGCAGGAGGGGGGCTAGGGCCACCACCCAGGCCAGCGAGGTGAAGCCGGCCTCGGCCTGCCCAGGGTTGTAGTCGAGCCGCCCGCTGAAGCCGAGGGACTCGGCGTAGACGTAGTGGATCCAGGAGTCGTCCAGGGGCACGGCGTGCCAGCCGGGGGAGAAGCCGTCGAAGCTGGCTCCCTCGAAGCCGACGGCGTTGGCGATCACCACCAGGGTCAGCACCACCGCGACCCCGACGGTCCACGGGTCCCGCAGGTCGAAGCCCTGGCGCGCGCCCCTCACGGTGCCCAGCCCCACCAGGGCTCGGCCCCGGACTGGAGGATCAGGCGATGGCCGCTGCGATCGGCCCGCGGTAGGCCCCCGCCTTCGGGGGCCAGGGGGCGCCAGCTCAGGGTGGACAGGTCCAGGGCCATCACCTCGTCGGCCACCTGGATGGCCAGGTGATGGGTGCCGCACCAGGCCGGCTCGTCCCGCGCTGCCCAGGCGGCCAGGGCCTCGACGTCCGGCGGGGTGGCGGGCTCGAAGGGCCGGGGCGTGCCGGTTCCCTCGCGCACCTGCAGGCCGCCGGCGATGGCCTCGACCCGGTAGCGCCCGTCGGGGCTGGGCCAGCTCATGGAGGGCATGGGCTCGGGGCTGTCCACCCCGGGCTGCCAGCGGTAGGCGGGTCCCACGCCACCCCCCAGCGGGTCACCCCGGCGGAGCACCAGGCCGTCGCGGTCCCAGCGCAGGGGCTCGACCCGCAGGCTGGGGTCGCTCTCGGCCACGGTGCTGCCGGTCCTGGCGTCCAGCACCCGCGCGATGGCGCGCCGGGGCGTCTCCTCGCTGTCCTCGAGGCTGGGGATGGCGAGCATCGCGCTGTCGGGAGACCAGCAGGCCCCGCGCAGGCTGGCGCCCCGGGTGGCGCCCACCAGGGTGCGCACCCGGCCGCTGTCGAGCTCGAGCACCAGCAGCGAGGCGGGATCGTCCAGGGACCAGCGCTTGGGATCCCGGGGGTAGGCGGCCTCGACCGCCACCCACCGTCCGTCGGGGGCGGGCACCAGGCCCTGGACCCGGCCGGGGATCCGGGTCAGCTCCCGCGGGGGCTGCTCCGGGTCGTCCCAGGCCAGCAGCACCGAGCTGTCCCCCTGGCTGTCGGCTCCCACCAGGCGCCAGCCGGCCCAGGCCAGCTGGTCCACGGCGCGCCCGGCGGTCTCGATGGGCTTGGGGCCGGGCACCAGGGGTTTGCGGGTGGACAGGCGGGGATCGCTCTCGGCGGTGCGCGGGGTGGCGTCCTCGACCATCACCGCCGGGCTGGCGTCGGGCTCCCCCTGCTCATCGGCGTCGGGCTGGGGCCCGCCGCAGGCGGCGAGCAGCAGCAGGAGGAGGGCCGGGTGGGGGCGCGGGCTGGGCAGGGTCGTTCCGGGGGCGGTGGGCCCGGGGATCCTACCCCGCCTGACCCCGGCAGTGCTCGGCCCATGCCGACGCGTGGGCTCGCAGATCCCCCGTGGCCTCGGCCGCGATGCGCTCGTAGCTCGGCAGCGCCAGGGCGCAGTCGCCCAGCTGTTCCCGCGCGATGGTGGCTCGCAGCAGATCGATCTCGAGGCTGCGGGTGTGCCCTGGGAACGCGCTCAGCCAGGCGTCGGCGAGGGGCAGGATCTCTTCGCCCGGGAGCTGCTCGGCGATCAGCTGCAGGTGCAGGGCGCCGGCCTCGGCGGTCAGGGCGGGATCGTCGTGGGTGGCCAGGAAGTCCTCGAGGCCCGCGATGAGCACGTCGGGCTCGGCTCCGGCGGCGCGCTGGCCCAGCAGCCCGGCCCAGGCTTCCGCGGGGGTGGGGCCCCGCGGCGGGTTGCCCTGCGGCGCGACGCGGTCACCCCCCTCTCCCCTCTGGGGGGAGGGGTCGGGGGGCCGAGTGGTCGGTCGCGCTGCCGTGGGCCGTGACTCGCGCTCCGCCTCGACCACAGTCTCCAGCTCGGCTCGCGCTGCGCTCCAGCGCTCGCCGCCCTTCAGCACGATGCGATCCTCGGCCCGGTGCACCAGCACGGAGCCGCGCTCCACCTCCACGCTCACGCGGCCCTCCTGGACGGAGACGGTGAAGCGGGTGCCCGTGACCTCGACGACCACCTCGCCTGCGTGGACCTTCAGCCGGCGTCGTTCGCCGTGGGGGTCGACCTCGAAGCTGCGGCGTCCGGAGAGCAGGGCCAGCTCGGTGCCGGCCTCGTCGGCGCGCAGCACCTGCAGCTCCCCGCTGCCTGTGGTCGTGATGGAGGGGCCGAAGCGCAGCAGGCCGTCGTCGGGCTGGACCGTAGCGACGGGCTCGGGCGTGGGGGTGTCGCCCAGCGGGACCAGGTGCATCACCCCCAGCAGCAGCAGGGCGGCGGCCAGGGCCCAGGCGATGGCGGGGCGATGGCCGGGCCGCCGCACCGGGGCCGTGGCGCGGGCCAGCAGCCGGTCCAGTTCGGCGTCGCTGGGGGCGGTGGCGTCGGCGCACCAGCCTGGTGCGGGTGGGGCCTGCAGGCCCGCGAGCTCCTCGGCCCGGGGCTCCAGCGCCTCGGTCACCTCGGGGGGCCAGCGGCTCACGGTGCCCTCCGGAGGGGGATGACCGTGCCTTCCTCGGGCTCTTCACCGGCGGGCAGGCCGCGGGCCTCCAGGGCGGCGGCGAAGGCCTTGCGGGCGTGGTGCAGGCGGGAGTAGACCGTGCCGGCGGGAATCCCCAGCAGGGCGGCCACCTCGGGGGCGGTGTGGCCCTCGAGATCGGCCAGCACCAGCACCTCGCGCTGAGGGGCCTTCAGGTCCTCGAGGGCGGCCTGCACGGCCCGACGGCGCTGGTTCTGGGCGGCGCGACCTTCGGTGTCCGGGCCGTGGTCGGGGGGCTCGGGGATGGACTCGAGGCCGACGAAGCGGCGCAGGGCGGCCCGGCGGCGGGCGTTGCGGATGGTGTTGCGGGTGATGCCGAACAGCCAGGTGGACAGGGCGGCCTGGCCTCGGAAGCGCGGCGCCGTCTTCATGGCGGTCTCGAAGACCTGCTGGGCCAGGTCCTCGGCGTCCAGGTTGGGGCCGCCCAGGCGGATGCACCAGCCCAGCACCCGGCGGGCGTGGTCCCGGTACAGCTGCTCCACGGCCCAGGGCTGGCCGGCGCGCAGGCCTTCGAGCATGGCGCGGTCGGGGCGGCTCACAGCTGCACCCCCACCCGGCCGTACAGGGCGCCGCCCAGCAACAGGTCTCCGTCGCCCAGCTGGCCCAGGCCCACGCTGGTGGCGGCGGACAGCTCGGTGAAGGCGTGGGCCCAGTCGTGGCGCCAGCGGATGCTGGGCACCGAGGCCAGCAGCCCGAAGCGCATGGTGTCGGCGTCGGAGAGTCGCCAGGAGATGCCGGCTTCGGGGTAGGCGAGCAGGAGGGCTGGGCGGCTGGCCCGAGTGGTCGCGTGGTCCAGGGTGCCGTCGGCGTCCTCGGCCAGCTGCCAGGTCATCCAGCCAGCGATGGGCAGGGAGAGGTCCCAGGTCAGGCGGTCGGTGGAGACCTCGAGGCTGGCGCCGGCGCCCAGGACTCCTCCGAAGCCGCGGTCCGCGGCGGAGGCGAAGGCGGTGTTCGCTTCGCTCCCCGGGGCTCCCTCGGTCTGCTTCCAGCCACCCGCGGCCCCCACCCAGGGCGCGAGGCGCCAGCGGCTGGTGTCCACCACCAGCACGCTCAGCCCCGCCACGCCCATGGGGCGGTGGCTGCGCTCCGGCTCCCAGAGGTTCCAGGCGGTGGCGTTGGCTTGGACCCGCCCCAGCCCGACGGCGGCCGACACCACGGGCGCGTAGCCCTGGGTGGCGCCCTCGAGGGGATCGGTGTCCAGGCTCCCGGTGCCCGCGGCGCCGATCGCGAGCTCCGCGCCGCGGACCCCGCTGGCGCCAGGCAGCAGCTGCGGGGCGTGCAGGGCGCGCTGGGCCCGGGGATCGGGGGCGGTGGCCGGGGGTGGGGGTGGAGGCGGGAGCTGCGGCGCGCCGGCCTCGAGCCAGGAGCGCACCAGCACCACCTGGGTGGCGGGGTCGGTGACGTGCTCGGCGCTGCGCGCATCGCCCGCCAGGCGCAGGGTCAGGGTCCCGGCTTCGGACCAGACCGCGTCCCCGGTGCCGGGTGGGGGCCCGAGCAGGAGCTCGACGCTGTGTCCAGGCCAGAGCCGCTCCAGGGAGGTCTCGAGGGCCTGGCGCTCGCTGTCGTCCTCGACCCACCAGTCCAGGGCCCAGGCCGGGGAGGCCCAGGTCAGCAGCAGGGTGAGGGGCAGGGCGCGCATCGTCTTCACCGTACCCGACTCAGAACCGCACGAGCAGATCGGCGCTGGCGGTGAGGTCGTGGCGCAGCAGCAGGTAGTCGTTGCCCAGGACGTCGCCGGACAGCCAGTGCGTCTCGACGCTGACACGGGTGCGGTCCATGGCCGCCAGGCGCAGCGCGACCCGCGGTCCGGCGTGCACGGTGAGGCCCACGCCCAGGTCGGGGCCGAAGGCCCAGGTGGGGGTTGGCTCGACCAGGGCGTAGGTGACGGGGGCGTCGTAGCAGAGGATCGAGTAGCGGTAGCGGCGCACGGTGCGGCGGGCCTCGGCCCCGGCCAGGATGTGGGGACGGAGTTGCCAGCGCGGGCCGGCCTCGTCGTAGCCGGGCCCCCAGTCCAACAGCAGGGCGGCGCTGGCCTGGTCGATGTCGGCGAAGTCCTCCACATGGGGCAGCTCGTCCCATGGGTCCTCGTACGACCACTCCCGGTGGGTGGTCGGGGTGGCGTACAGGGCCAGCTCGGCGGCCCAGCGCTCCCACTCCAGCCGACCGATGGCGCGGAGGCCCTCGACGTGGCCGGGCTCGGTCAGGGTGTCCCGGGTGCCCAGGCCCACGGCGACGGTCGGGGTCTCGGCGGCGGCGACGGCGGCGGTGACCAACAGGGCGGCGATCATGCGTGCTCCTCCGCGCCCGTCAGGGCGCTCGAGGGCTGTGTGTCGCCGCACGCGGATTCCTTCACGGGACCTATGTCCACGTTTTCCGAACAGCGGTCGACCTATGTCGGTTGGATCCGATCACTCAGGTCCCGCCAGGGTGGGTTTCGGGCGATTTCGGCCCGGATCGGGCCGTCTTCGGGGCGTTCAGGGCTCGGAACCGTCGAACGTGTTCGGATCCAACTGGGATAGGTCCGCGTGTGTTCGGAAATGGGGGGCATAGGTCTCCCTTCTGCCCTCAATCCTCCGGCCACAGCCCCGCCGCGCGCAATTGGCCGATCACGATGTCGGTCCGGGCGGGGCACCAGCGCTCCACCACCCGGTCGATGGCAGGCTGCCAGTCGTCGTCCCGGGTGCGCCAGGTGCGGCCGTTGCCCAGGTTGATGGTCTTGGCGTCGCCCCAGCGGGCGGACTCGGCCACGATGGCCAGCTCGATCTCGTCGGCCCGGGCCTGGAACAGCGCCGCGGTGGCCGCCCCACCCATGGGCCCGTCCTCGGTCAGCAGCGCGGCGGCCCTGTCGGCGAAGCGTGCGCGGTACTCGGCGTTGGCGGTGAGGCGGTGGTGCAGCCACTGGGGGTGGAAGTAGATGGCGTCGCTCACGGACATCTGGTAGCCGTCGCCGCGGGTGGCCAGGTTGACCCGATCTTCGCTCACCCCCACCCCGGGGGACCAGGCGTTGTACAGCAGCGAGTGCTCGGAGTCGTGGGCGTAGAAGGTGAAGCCCTGCTCGGGGTCCTCGCGGCTGCGGATGGCGTAGAAGTTGTTGGGCTCCTTGTTGCCCGTGAACGCGCCGGTGGGGGCGTCGAAGTTGCCCGTCCAGAAGATGACCAGCATGTAGTCGATGAGGTTGCCGACATCGACGAGCGCGGCCTGGTCGGGGTCCGGGCTGCCGTCCGGGGCGTTGCCCTGCAGGGCCTGGTAGGCGGCGTCGGAGGCGAAGCCGGTCAGGCAGTGCTGGTAGATCTCATCCCAGACCTCGGTGGTCCCGTCTGTGGCCTCGATGATCCGGGCGGTGGGGTCCTCGCCCTTGACCTTGATGACGTCGTAGTCGTCCTTGTCGCCCCCCAGGTAGGTCTCCGCGAAGCTGGCCTCGGCCCGCTCCTGGCTCTGGTACAGGCCCCAGTACACCCCGTTGAGGTACAGGTGGTAGTAGCGGCTGCGGGTGTAGGGGCGGCCCAGCTCCCGCTGCAGATCCCGGGAGAACACGTCGCGCACGATGGTGTTCTCCTCGCCGTTGTCGGTCTTGAAGCTCCAGGAGTAGTTCTGGGCCGTGCGCAGGTCGATGGTGTCGAACTCCTCGGCGCCTTCGTCGTCGAACAGTGGAAACCGGAGCTTCGTCTCTCCGTAGTCGCCGCGGAAGTGCAGCCGGAAGGAGCGCTTGGGGCAGTGGGACCAGCGGCTCCAGCCGCCCCGGATGCGCAGGCCCGCGTCGATCTGGAGCTGCTCACCGCCCGCCGCGTCCAGCAGCTCGGCCGAAACCGGGCGCTCCCAGTCGCGGCCGTGCTCCATGGCGTTCATGTAGATGCCGGTCTCGGCGTCGAACAGGTGCGCGAGCTCGGTGACCAGGGAGATGCTGGGGATGGCCTCGAGGGCGGGCTGGATGAGCGCGGCGTAGGCCGGGTCCTCGTAGACGTCGGGGTCCATGCCGTAGTCGATGGCCTGATCCTCATCGACGTAGTTGTCGGTGTGGTAGGGCTCCGGCCAGCCGGGGCCTGGCGCCTGGCCGTCGGGGGACAGGGCCGCCACCCGGTCGGTGAACAGGTAGCTGTGGGTGGTGGTACGCCCGTCGCTGCGGCCCTCTTTGCTGGCGTAGGCCCGGACCACGAAGCCGGGGACCGGGTCCCGCTGTTGCGCGCTGCTGGGGTCCACGACCAGGGTGGCGGGGCCCAGGGCCTCGAAGGCCCGCGCGGAGCTGGCCGGGTCGCTGCCGTCGGTGGTCCAGTGGATGGTGGTGCCCGGCTCGGCGGTGGACAGCTCGAGCTCGAAGGGGTCGGCGTAGACCCCGCGCTCGACGCTGAAGGCCACCGCCATGCGATCCTCGATGATCACCGTGTCGCCGCCGCTGTCGTCGGTGGCCGGGGTGCTGTCTTCGGGCGGGTCGCTGTCGGGGGGCAGCACGACGCCGTGGGGGCGGCAGGCGGTGAGCAGGAGCAGCAGGGGCAGGGCGCGGCGCATGGGTGGGCATCGTAGCGCAGGCTGGGGTCGGGCGCGTGGTACCATCGCCGGACGCAAGGGAGGTCGGTGATGCGGGTTCGGGCGGTGGCGTCGTTGGTGCTGGGAGTTCTCGCGACGAGCGGCCTCGCGCTCGCCGATCCACCCGTCATCGAAGACGAGCTCGACCTGCCCGTGACCCCCGACGAGGGCAGCCCCAAGGCCCTGGCCCTCGACGAGTACGCTGAGCGTTGGCTCGCGGTGGGGGAGCTGCGCAGGGACTACCGCCTGGGCGCGGACCCCATGGGCATGGCCACCACCGTGCGCGTCTACACCTGGGGCGTCTACGAGGGCGGAACCCACGCGCTCACCGCGCGGCAGTTCGCCCGGCGGGTGGACGACAACAAGATGCGCCGGAAGATCACGGCCATCCGCTGGACCACCTCGCTGCTCGGCCTCGGGGCCATCGGCGGCGGGGCGCTGTGCCTGCGGGGCATGGAGGAGAACAGCTACCTGACCACCCCCGGAATCGTGCTCCCGGCCGCGGGCCTGGCGGCCCTGGTGCTGGGCGTCACCGCGACCAAGCCCCTGGATCGTTTCTACGAGCCCAGCCTGGCCTCCCCCCTGGCCACCGACTTCAACATCCGGCTGCGGGCCGAGCTGGGCCTGCACCCCGACGACACCATCCGCCTCGAGCTCGAGGGCCCCGTGTCGGTCTGGAACCCGGACGTCCAGGTCGATCAGGGCATCGAGGCGCTGGTGGATCCGCCCTAGCGGCGGGGCCTGTGACAGTTCGGGCCCACCTGGCCTCTGTAGGGCATGCCTGAACCCGACCAGCCCAGCACCGAGCCCCCCACCCGTCCCCGCCGCATGGCCCGCAAGGCCGCGGAGTGGGCCTTGTGGATCGTCGGGGCGTTGGTGGTGGTGCAGCTGGTGGGCTGGTGGCGGGCGCCGGAGCTGCCTGATCAGGCCCCGGGCTTCGTGCTGCAGGACCTCGACGGCGGCACCGTGGCGCTCGAGGATCTGAGGGGCCAGACCGTGGTGCTCAACTTCTGGGCGGCCTGGTGCATGCCCTGCCGCGCCGAGGTCCCGGCCTTCTCCCGCTTCGCCCGCGGCAACCCGGATGTAGCGGTCCTGGGCATCGCCGCGGATGGTTCTCCCGACGAGCTGCGCGAGGCCGCCGAGAACCTCGGCATGGACTACCCGGTGCTGGTGGCCGACGAGGCCACCAAGCGGGCCTACGGCATCAGCACCCTGCCCACCACCGTGGTCATCGGGCCGCAGGGCGACGTGCGCTACGCCCACTCCGGCATCATGCTCGATCCACAGATCGCCTTCGCGGTGCGGCAGTAGCGGGCGCCCTCTTGGGCGGCGCCGCTGATCAGCCGGAGCCGGACCTCGCCCGCCACGCCCGCAGGTCCACCCACGAGTAGTACGCCAGGGCCGCGACGCTCAACACCAGGATCACCACGTTGGCCACGTGGTAGCGGCCGTGCAAGCCCTCCCAGCGGACGACCTTGGTGATCTGGTAGACCAGCAGGAAGCCGAACATCGCCAGCCGGACCGGGACCCGGCCGTCGGGGCGCTTCGGGGTCACGCCCAGCAGCAGGAACACGACCCAGGTCGCGTAGTAGTACCGGGACAGCACCATCATCGCGAAGGCGGGGATGAGCCCCAGCGCGCAGGCGTCGATCCGTGTGCGGCGCCGCATCACCCAGAACGTCCACAGCACCAGGATGGCCTGCACCGCCCGCAGCGCGGGCATCCGGCCGGCCAGGATCCCCCGGCGGACCTCCATCTCCGCGATGATCCCCGGCACGGCGTAGTCCTCGCCGAACAGGGTCGCGAGGCCCAGGTGGTTCGAGCCCGCCTGGATGCGGTGGGCGTGCAGGGAGATCTTGTCGGCCCACTCCGACCAGGCGTCGGCACCCAGAGGCGTGGTGAGGCTCAGCAGGCCGATGATGGCCATGGAGGCCCCCAGGACCGCCAGGAAGGTGACGGTCTGGCGGTCCATGGCCCAGCGGTCGCTGCGGCCCTCACGATCGCCGCGCAGCCGCGACAGGAGCCCCACCACCGGCCCGAAGCAGAGCAGCCCCACGAAGCCCCGCATCAGCCCGCCGTAGGCCAGCAGCGGCGCGGCCAGCCCCGCGCGGGCTTTGGCGATGAAGGCGATGGGGATCAGCCCCAGCACGAACCAGTCGTAGGTGAAGTAGCCCCCCAGCAGCCGGCCCCGGTTGCCGAAGAACAGGGTGGTCCACAGGGCGATCCAGAGGGTGTTGCGCAGCCCGAAGGCCCACCACATCAGCGCGAAGGTCACGATGTACATGGGGACCTGCAGCAGCGCGGCCACCTCCAGGGTGCGGCCGTCGTGCAGGTCCACGGCGTTGAGCAGGGGCCGATGGGCGATCAGCCAGGCCGGCGAGGGGTTGAAGCCCAGATCCGTGACGACGCCCTTGCGGACCCCCTTGCCCATCCGGTCGTAGAAGACCTCGAGGTCGGACCCGAACTGGGCCCAGCGCTCGTCGGTGAAGCGCTCCCGCAGCCCCTCGTCCCGTGCCCGCTGCAGGGCCTCCGCGCGGGTGACGAACTCGTAGCTGTGCAGGTCCCGGACCCGCTTGACCCGCTGGAGGAGCTGCTCCCTCTCGTCGTCCATCAGCAGCATGGCGTTGTAGATGTCGAAGTACTCCAGCTCGTCGAAGTACTTGGTGCCGAGCACGTAGTGGAACTGGTTCCAGGTGTGCAGCGGGACCCTGGTCTCGGACAGGTCGTCCGCGCTGCGCAGCCCCACCCCTCCGGCCAGCAGCAGCAGCAGCGCCACCACCGCGATGCCCCGGGTGCTTCCCAGCAGCCGGACGGCCAAGCCCGTCGATCCCGCCACCGCGCCCAGCGCCAGAAAGATGACGGCCCAGGGGCCCGCCCCGATGATCTGGCCGCAGAGGACGAAGGTGAACAGCAGGACCTCGACGACGGGCAGCCGCGGTGCGACCCGCGCCGCCAGCGGCTGCAGGGCGGCCAGCAGCACGGACCCGACGATCAGGGCCAGCACCAGCAGCTCCGTGCGCAGCCCGGCGGTGGCCGCGGCGATGACGCCAGCCAGGGCGCCGGCCACACACAGGCCGAAGAGCGCTCGAGCGACGGCCTTGTCCCGGGGCGTGCGCCCGGATGGGGTGGTGTCTCGAGCACCAGACTCGCTGGTCATGTGCGCCTCCGGGCCCACGATAGCAGCCGCGGCCCCGACCCGCACCGAGGCCTCGAGGGGGGGGCGCTAGGCCTCCCGCGCGGCCTTGCGAGCCTTCTTGGCCTCGTACATCAGGCCGTCGGCCTCGCGGATCGCGGCGAAGAGATCCTGGTCCCCGGTGCAGGTGGTGGCGCCCACGCTCATGGCCAGCAGGAACCCCTGCTCGTCGGCGTGGAGGGCGTTCCAGGACGCCGCGGCCTCGTCCAGGCGCTGGCCCCAGCCCTGCACGCACTCCGGCAGCGGATCGCTCAGGAGCACCAGGAACTCGTCGCCCCCGGTCCGGAAGACGAGGTCCGAGCCCCGGAACGATCCCTGCAGGGCCTCGGCGGCGGCGCGGAGGACCCGATCGCCGGCGTGATGTCCGATCTCGTCGTTGATGCGCTTCAGGCCGTCGAGGTCTGCCACCAGCACCCCGATGCAGCTGCCATTGCGCCGGACGCGGGCCATCTCGCGGGGCGCCACCTCGTCGAGGTAGCGCCGGTTGTACAGGCCCGTGAAGGTGTCGGTGATGGCCATGCCCCGGATCTGCTCCGCCCGCTGCTGCAGGTGGTGGACCAGGATCAGGATGTTCTCGTACACCCCGCTCACCGGATCCGCCGTGACGTCCTGCAGCACGTGGCAGCTGTAGCAGGAGGCGATCTTGGACGCGATGTCCCCCTGGACACGGCCCCCGCACAGGGTGCCGGCCTGCAGCCAGCAGCGCCGGTCGCGGGCCCCGGGGGGGGGGCAATAGGGGGTGCGGGCGTCCCTCAGCACCCCACCCGGGGGGTCGCCCACGCGGGCCGTCCCAGACCGCCGCGACAAGTCCCGGGCGGGCCCGGGGGCGGGGCATTCGGTGGTGCGGCAGTCCATCAGCTCCCAACACTGGGTCTCGAGCTCGCGGGCCATGAAGAGGTCCGACGGTCCGGAGACCGGGCGGTCCTGCTCGACGCAGTCCTGGATGAACGAACGCAGCTTCCCGTCCAGCAGTCGGAGGAAGTGATCCTGATGCTCGCAGGGGTTGGGATCGATGGTGCTCATGGGGTGGCCTCGGGGTGGTGGCCTGTCGGATCTGGCGGCGTATCGATTCTGCTATATCCTGTATGTCGGGTTTCTACAGCGCGTACCCCTTCATGAACGCCCACAGCTCCCGGGCTCCCTCGATGTCGTGGTTCTGCTGGCCGGTCAGGGCCTCCCAGATCAGGCTGACCCGGACCTCGATGCTGGGCGCGTTGTGGCCCGCCCCGTCGAGGATGATCACCGACACCGCCGTGCCGGTGGCCGGGCAGCCCCAGTCCTCGCGGTGTGCGGTGGAGCGGTCCCAGCGGTCCAGGTCCTCGTAGTCGGAGCTGGTGGGTTGGTCCTCGCACTGGTTCCGATCGAGCCAGTACTGCACCGACGCGTCCTTGGACAGGAACGAGCCGGTGGTCTCGAAGCTGCTGGCGCCGCCCTCGTAGGGGATGGCGCGGTCCTCGGTGCCCAGCTGGTAGATGATGGGCACGGGCAGCTCGCTGCTCACGTCGCACTCGTTGTTTTCAGGCATCAGGGCGATCACGGGCCCCACCGCCGCGAAGACCTCCGGCGCCTCCTGGGCCAGGCGCATGGACATCAGCCCACCGTTGGACTCGCCGGTGACGTAGACCCGGGACCGGTCGATCTCGTAGCGGCCGGCCACGTCGTCGATCAGGTCCACCAGGAACCCCACGTCGTCGGTCTCCGGGCAGCCCCCGCAGTCGCTGCGGCAGCAGTTCCAGTGCTCGTCGATGCCCTGGGGCACCAGCAGCATCAGCCCGTCCTCGTCGGCGATGTCGAGCCAGACCTGGTGAGGCCAGTCGTGGCTGCCCACCCCGATGTGGTTGTCGATGACGCCACCGCCCCCGTGCAGCAGCAGCACCAGGGGCATGGACCCGCTCGGTGTCTTCGGCTCGTAGAGGTGGTAGCTCCGCTCCAGGCCCCCGTGCGTGAAGGTCTGGTCCCGGTGAAGGGTGCCGCCCCACCACTCACCTGGGGTGGTCAGGCCGCAGGCGCTCAGGGCCGCCCCGGCCAACACGGTGCTGACGAACCATCGCTGTTTCATGGCTCCATCGTGGTGCGGCCAGCGCCGCCTGTCCAGCCCACATCTGCCTTTGCATCAACACAGGCTCGTGTGTCAGACACTGTGAACGTGCCGAACCACGGGAGCCGCCGTGCGCCTCATCCACAGCTGCCTGCTGCCCACCCTCCTGCTGACCCTCGCCTGCCGTCCCGACGACATCGCGCCCCTGGACACCTCCATCGGCGAGACCGCGGCCCCCGAGGACAGCGTCGATCCCTTCTTCGATCCCGACCACGTGATCGAGGTCGACATCGAGCTGGACAGCGACGACTGGGACACCATCCGCAACCAGCACCGCGACATCCTCGAGCTGCTCGCAGGCGACTGCATGGAGGGGCCGCAGGAGAGCCCCTACACCTACGTCGAGGCCTCGGCGACCCTCGACGGCGAGCACTTCGAGGCCATCGGCGTGCGCAAGAAGGGGCTTTTGGGCTCGGACAATGTCGAGAAGCCGTCGCTCAAGCTCAACATGGACTGGATCGACGACCAGGCGACCTACCTGGGCCACGACATGTTGACCTTCAACAACGCCAACCAGGACCCCAGCTACCTGGACCAGTGCCTGGGCTACGGGCTCTTCGCCGACGCTGGCGTGCCCGCCTCCCGCTGCAGCTTCGCCCACATCACCGTCAACGGCGTGGACCTGGGCCTGTACGTCAACGTCGAGAGCATCCGCCGGCCCTACTGGGAGCACCACGTCGGCGACGACGGCGGCAACCACTACGAGGGCACCCTGTCCGACTTCCGCGAGGGCTGGACCGACACCTTCGAGGCCAAGAAGGGCAACAGCGACGACCGCTCGGATCTCGACGCGGTGGCCGCCGCCCTCGAGCTGGACGACGACGCCCTGATGGACGAGCTGGGCGCGGTGCTCGACCTCGAGCAGTTCTACTCCTACTGGGCCATGGAGGTGCTGACGGGCCATTGGGACGGCTACGCCTCGGCCACCAACAACTTCCACGTCTACAACGACCCCCAGAGCGGGAAGTTCCAGTTCGTGCCCTGGGGCATCGACGCCCTGTTCGACGCGCAGCAGCCCTTCGGCTCCACCGTGCCCGAGTCGGTGGTCGCCCGCTCCGCCGTGCCCCGGCGGCTCTACGAACACCCGGATGGTCGCGCGGCCTACCACGCCCGCCTGCTGGAGCTGATGGACTCGGTCTGGGACGAGGACGCCCTCAACGCCGAGATCGACCGCATGGTCGCCCTGGTGAGCCCCTACCTGCAGCCCGACGAGGTGGCCTTGTTCGACGAGGGCGTGGCCACCATCCGCGCCTACATCCCCGAGCGCGAGGCCCGCATCCGGGCGGAGCTCGAGGCCGGCGCCCCCGACTGGGGCGAGCCCCTGCGCAGCGCGTTCTGCATGGTGGACGTGGGCGGCATGTCCGGGACCTTCGACACCACCTGGGGCTCCCTGGCCGACGACGCCCTGTACGGCGGTGGCGACATGAAGCTCGAGTGGTACGGCGAGGACATCCCGTTCAGCCAGGTCATCAGCCTGGCTGGGGAGGACGCGGGCCAGGCCACCCTCGCCGTGCTCGGGGTCCTGGGGACCAACACCTACATCTACCCCTGGTTCATGATCCCCATGGACGATGTGGAGCCAGGCGCCGAGCTGGCCGTGGACTGGGAGCAGGTGCGGGCCTACGCCGTCTACGTCGAGGGCAGCACCGCCTCGGTCCTGGGCTATGTGGGCGACGGGTCCATCATCTTCGAAGAGGCCGGCACCGACGAGGGTGACGCCATCAGCGGCAGCTTCGACGTCCGCATCTTCGGGGGCGCGGCGGAGTAACGGCGCCCGTCAGCGCCGCTGGCCTGGACCACCACCGGCGTCCCGTCCCGACGGGCCAACTCCGCGACGGCGCCCGCGTGGTCCACGTGGGCGTGGGTGAGCACGATCAGGTCGATGCGGGTGACCGTCACCTCGGTCGCGTTGGCCGGGGTGGCGATGAGCAGGGCGAGCAGCGTGGCGACGATGAGCGGCATTCCCGGCGGCTACCCGCGGAATCCCCGGTTCGCGGGGCACGCATGTAACCAGTTGTTACTCGGTGGGTCCCGGGAGCCGACAGGGGCAGCGGATCCGCATCTGCTCGCGGCGCTCGTATATGCTGTGCCCATGTGGCGCATCCTGCTCGTCCTCGCTCCCTTCCTGATGGCTCCGACCTGCGGCGGCAGCGACGGCCCGGGCTTCGGCGGCGGCGGCAGCCCCGCCCCGGATGACCCCGAGGACAGCGACAGCCCGAGCGGGAGCGGCGGGACCGGGGACTGCGATCCCCAGTTCACCACCGTCGAGGTCGACTGCTCCACCGAGAGCTACCTGCAGGTCTGGCACTTCTACGTCGAGCTGGACGCCACCTGCTCCTGGATCGACGTGAAGTTCGACGGCACCAGCTGGGGCGGGCAGATCACCGGCAGCGAGGGCGTGTTCGACGACACCCTCTCCCACACCGGCGCCAGCTGTGACGAGGCCCACACCATCGAGCTGTACTGCCTCTACCTGACCAGCGACTACGACTGCGTCTACGAGTACGCGCCCTAGTCCTTTCGCCAGGGGTCCGACCGCGCCCCCGCGGACCAGAACGACCAGCCGACGTTGACGTTGACGTTTGGGTCGGGTTCGCGGTCCCACCAGGCCACGCCGCCTTGGAGCTCCAGCGTCAGCCCGAAGTCGAAGCTGTGCTTCACCCCCGCCATCAAGGCGCGGAACGTGGCCTCGTCGGTCCCGTGTCGATGGCTGGAGACGACCAGGCCGGTCTCGTACGCGAGCTGCAGGCCCCGGTCGAAGCTGCCCCAGGCGTAGAAGCGGTACCCCAGCCCCATTCCCAGGCTCCCAAAGGGCGAGACCATACACAGTTGGGTCAGCCCATGTCGGGGCGCCAGGCGAAACTCGACCGTGGGGCGGATGAGGAAGGGGAATCCTACGTAGTTGAAGGATGCGCTCATCCGCTTGGGAGTTTCGACCAGCATCCATGGGCGGGGTGAGGGCCAGGGTCCTCGCCGGGGGGGCGCCGGGGCCGGGGCGGGGAGCGCATCCGCTCCGGGGTCGACCGCGGGTGACACCGCCACAGCGGGAGGGCAGGCGCGTGTGTTCACGCGCTCGAGCTCGCCGCTTGTGGTCGCGGACAGCAGGACGCCGCACTCCAGTCGCTCCCGTCGCAGCAGGCGTCGCAGCTCTGCTCTTCGCCAGCCCCCACCGGCCGACTCTACGAACCGAACTGGAGCCTCGCCCAGGGAGGCCTCGAGGGCCTCCTGGTATCTGCTGGCGCCGTGGCCCATGAGGACCACCAGGACCTCCTGGTCGGTGTGTTCCTGGATCGCGCGGATGGCCGCCTCGTGGTCGCTCAGCTCCGCCCCATGCGCCGCGTTGGCGACGACGAACGCCCAGCACGCCAACCACCATGCCCACACGAACATTCTCTCCCAAGGCCCGAGAACACCACCTCATCCTACCCGCGTTTCCCAGCCCCCGCCCTCGTGCGCTCGTTCCTTGATACCCCATGTTCCATGCCCCCCTCCGCCACGGCCAGTACCCGCCTCCGCCTCACCGCCGTCGGTGCGCTGTTCGTGCTCACCGGGGCGGTGGCGCTGGTGGCGGAGCAGGTCTTCGAGAAGCTGCTGTCCACCGTTGTGGGCGCCAGCACCCCCGCCGGCGCCATCGTGCTGGCGGTCTACTTCGCGGGGCTGACCATCGGCGGGCTGGGCTACGGGCCGGTCATCGCCAGGGTCCGCCGCCCGCTGGTGCTCTACGCCGCCCTCGAGGGCCTGGTGGGCCTGTGGGCCCTGGGGCTCGCCGTCCTCTTTCCCTGGCTCCAGAGCGGCGCCGGCGCCGTGATCGGGCTGGCGGGGGACAGCGCCGCGGCGCTGATGGCCCTGCGGCTGCTGGTGGCTTGCGCGTGGATCCTCCCCCCCACCATCGCCATGGGTATGACCTTCCCCGCCATGGTCGGGGTGCTCGAGCAGGCCCGGGTGCCCGGCCTGCAGCGGCGCATGGCGCGCTTCTACGCCCTGAACCTGCTGGGCGCTGCCATCGGCGCGGGGCTCGCGCCCTACCTGCTCTTCCCCTACATCGGCCTGGTGGGGGCGCTGCTGCTGTCCTTCGCCGCCGAGGTCCTGGTCGTGGTCGCGGCCCTGGCCCTCGGGCGCGGCTGGGTGGGGGTGGGGGTCCCGCGGGGTGAACCCGCAGCCACCGGCCCCGGCCTCGGGGCGCTGCTGCGCCAGCCCGGCCCCCTCGTCCTGGTGGTCGCCGCCGCGGGCTCGGGCTTCCTGATCTTCTGCCTCGAGGTCGTCTGGCTGCACCTTGTGGGCGCCGTGATAGGCACCTCGGTCTACGCCTTCGCCAACATGCTGTTGGCGGTGCTGCTGGGCCTGCTGCTGGGTGGGCTGCTGAGCTCCATCGGCCGCGACCGCGAGGGCCCGCTGCCGGCGGTGGTGATGCCGGCGGTGCTGCTGGTGGCCGGCTGGCTGCTGCTGCTCACCGGCGGACTGTGGGACGTGGTGCCCTCGATCTTCGCCATCGAGGGGATCGTCGAGAGCTTCGCCGGCGGTGAGGTCCTGCGCTTGGGGCTCTGCCTGGTGCTGGTGGGCCTGCCCGCCACGGCCCTGGGCCTGGTCTACCCCCTGCTGTTCCGGCTGCCCCTGTTCCCGACCCGACAGGCCGACCGCTTCGCGGGCCTGCTGGCGGCCGCCAACGCCGTGGGCTGCATCACGGGGGCCCTGGTGGGCGGCTTCGTGCTCATCCCGGGCCCAGGCTCCGAGGCCACCCTGCGGGGGCTCGAGGCCCTGGTGTTGGGTGTCGGGGCGCTGCTGGCCATCGGGCTGCTGTTGCGGCAGCTGCGGGCCGGAGAGGCCAGCCCCCGTCTGCGGCGGCCGCTGCTGGCGGCCCTGGTGCTGCTCGGGGGCCTGGGCTGCGCCGCGCTCGCCAAGGAGGCCCCCTGGGATCGCCTGGCCCTGACCTCGGGCACCAACGTCTACTGCGCCCCCACCCACGTGGGCTCCGAGTCCGAGTTGCTGTTCTGGCACGAGGACAGCACCGGCGGCTTCACCACCGTGGTCCGCAACCGCACCGTCTCCGGGGAGCCCTGGCGGGTGCTGCTGACCAACGGCAAGTTCCAGGGCAACGACGTGGGCGAGCGGGCGGCCCAGGTGGCCTTCGCGCTGCTGCCGGTGCTGCACAGCGACGCCCGGGACAAGGCCCTGGTGATCGGCCTGGGCACGGGCCAGACGGCCCAGGTGGTGGCGGCGTCGGGCTACGAACGGGTGGAGATCGCAGAGATCGCGACGGGCATCGTCGAGGCCGCAGAAGCCTGGTTCGAGCCGGTCCACCGGGGTGTGCTGGACCAGCCCGGGGTCAGCCTGCAGCTCGAGGACGGCCGCAACCACCTGCTGCGCAGCCCTGGTGGCTACGATCTCATCACCATCGAGCTGAACTCGGTGTGGTTCGCGGGGGCCACCAGCCTCTATAGTCGGGAATTCTACCGCCTGGTCCGGGAACGCCTGGCGCCGGGGGGGATGCTGGTGCAATGGATCCAGCTGCACCACATCCACCCCGACGAGGTGCGCTCGGTGGTGGCGACCCTGCGGGCGGAGCTGCCCTGGGTGGCCATGTGGCAGATCGGCGGCCAGGGGATGCTGCTGGCCGCCGAGGCTCCCCTCGAGCTGAGCCCTGCCCTGGTCGAGGACATCCGCTCACGGCCCGCGCTGGCGGACGCGGTGGCCGTCGTCGAGTCCCGCCACGGTCCCCTCGAGCTGCTGTCGGAGAGCACGCGGGTGCTCAGCGCCGACGAGCTGGGGATCGCGGTGGAGCGCGCCCGGGCCGAGGGTGTCGCGGTGACCACGGACGGCAACCGCTGGCTCGAGTGGCACACCCCCCGGCACAACCTCGAGCAGCACGACCACCGCCGGCTGGTGCTCGAGGCCCTGCTCGCCGCGTTGCCGGCGGAGGAACGGCAGGACCGGCTACAGCGGCTGCTCGAGGACTGAGCCGCCGCATCCTGATCCGGGGCACCCCCGCGCCGTGGCGTCCTCGAGACACCCGCCATAGGGCCAGGACGACCCTCGCGCAGGAGCCCAGGATGCAGGCTGACTTCGACGCTGTCGTGATCGGTGCCGGGATGGGTGGCCTCGCCGCCGCGGCCCGGCTGGCGCGCTTTGGCCGCCGCGTGCTGCTGCTCGAGCGCCACACCGTGCCCGGTGGCTACGGCACCTCGTTCGTGCGCGGGCGCTTCGAGTTCGAGATCGCCCTGCACCAGATCTCGCCCCCCACCGCCGGTGGGCGTGAGCGGCCGTTCCACGGCGTGCTCGAGGGCCTCGGTGTGCTCGACCGCCTCGACTTCCACCCCCTGCCTCTGTTCTACCGCAGCCACCTCCCCGACCTGGACCTGAAGGTCCCCGCGGGGGTCCAGGGCTTCCTCGACGCGCTGTGCGGCGCCTTCCCCCACGAAGCCGACGGCATCCGGGGCTTCGTCGAGCTGCTGCTGCAGCTGGGGCGGGAGCTCGAGTACGCCGGCGACGCCGTGCAGCCCACCGACGGCAGCGGCCTGAACGTGGCCAAGGCGGCGATGCTGCCGGTGCGGGCTCGCCACCTGCTCCGCTACGCCGGGGTCACCGTGGACCAGGTGCTGGACCGCTACGTGCAGGACCCCGTCGCCCGCGCGGTCATCACCCAGACCTGGGGCTACTACGGCGGCCCCCCCTCGAGCCTGTCCTTCCTCTACTTCGCGGCGGGCACCGGCATCTTCCTCGAGACCGGCCCCTCCTACATCGCCCAGCGCTCCCAGGGCTTGTCCTCGGCGCTGGTCTCCGTCATCGAAGAGTACGGCGGCTCCGTGCGCATGGGCTGCGGTGTGCGGCATGTCCTGCAGCAGGGCGGCCGCATCGCCGGTGTCATCACCGATGACGACGAACACATCCGCACCTCGGTGGTGGTCTCGAATGCCTCCCCCTTGACCACCTGCCGCGAGCTGATGGACCCGGACCTGGTGCCCGCGTCGTTCTGGCGCCGGCTGCGCAGCGTCACGGTGGGGGTCTCATCGACCAACGTCTACCTGGGGCTCGACCGCTCGGCGGCGGATCTGGGGCTCGAGGACAACGACCAGTGGATCAACGACACGGTGGACAGCGACCGGGTCTTCCGGGGCATGCACAGCCTCGACTACCCGGGACTGCTGATGCTCACCAGCCACTGTGGCCACCTGCCGCAGCTCGCGCCGCAGGGCTGCTCCACGGTCACCTTGACCACCCTGCACTACGCCGAGCCCTGGCTGCGTCTCGAGCCCGAGCGCTACGTGGAGACCAAGGAGCGCATCGCCGCGACCATGCTCGACCGGGTCGAGCAGCGCTTCCCCGGTGTGCGCGACGCCATCGAGGAGATCGAGGTCTCCACCCCCATCACCAACATGCGCTACACCCAGCACCCCGGCGGCGCGATCTACGGCTTCGACCAGCCCCCCGCCGAGGCCATCATCTGGCGCATCCCCAACCAGGGCCCCATCCCCGGCCTGTACTTCGCCGGTGCCTGGACTCTCCCCGGCGGCGGCTTCGAGCCCACCATCTGCTCCGGCTACAACGCTGGCTGCCTGGCCCACGCCTGGCTCGGGCGGCGCCGCATCTTCGGTGGTGGCGCCACGGAGGTGACCGCATGAGCCGCGATCCCCGCGTCCGCGCCCGTCGGCTCGCCGGCGACCTCGGGCGGCTGTTCACCGAGCAGCTGCGCGCCCAGGCCATGCGCTCCACCAGCTGGGGCGCCGATCACGCCCGCACCGACCACGCCGGCGTCGCCCGGCGCGCGGTGGCGGCCATCCACCCGCCGCGCATGGAGCTGGTGCTCCGGGAGCGCGTCCAGGTCTCCCCCAGCACCTGGGCCCTGCGCTTCGCCCGCCGCGACGGCCGCCTGCCCCCCTTCCGGGCCGGCCAGCACGTCAGCTTGGCTGTGGAGATCGACGGGGTGCGCACCAGCCGGCCCTACTCCATCTCTTCGGCGCCGGGAGCGCCCCTGCTCGAGCTCACGGTTCGCGATGACCCCGACGGCTTCGTGGCCCCCTGGCTGTGTCGCGTGGAGCCCGGCTGGCGCACCACATCCTCGGGCCCCGTGGGCAGCTTCTACCACGAGCCCCTGCGGGATCTCGATCAGCTCGTCCTGCTGGCGGGCGGCAGCGGGATCACCCCGTTCATGTCCATGCTGCGGGCATCGAAGGCCGCGGGTTGGCCCCGGCGGATCACGCTGCTGTACGGCAACCGCGGCCCCGCCGATGTGCCCTTCGCCAGCGAGCTGCGGCGCATGGCGCGCAAGAACCCGAGCTTCCGCGTGGTCTTCGTCTACTCGGACGCCCCCGAGGCCAAGCGCGTGCGCCACGGGCTGCTGGATGGAGCACAGATCCAGGCCGCCGTGCCGGACCTGACCGCCTGCACCTTCTTCGCGTGCGGTCCCGAGCCCATGCTCCAGCTGGTGCAGCGGGAGCTCGCCGGCCTGGGCGTGCCCCGCAAGCGAGTCCGGGCCGAGGAGTTCGGGCCCCCGTCGCACATCACGGCCCAGCCCGGCTGGCCCGCCGATCTGAGCCCCCAGCAGCGCTTCGAGCTCACGGTCGAAGGCCACGGCGTCTGCGAAGCCAGGGCGGGTGAGCCCCTGCTGGTGGCCATGGAGCGCGCGGGGTTGACCCCCACCTCCACCTGCCGCACAGGCGCCTGTGGGGACTGTCGGGTGCGTCTGGCCTCTGGCCGGGTGTTGATCCCCGAAGGCGTGGCCCTGCGCCAGTCCGACCGGGAGCACGGCTTCGTGCACGCCTGCATGGCCTGGCCGATCTCGGACTGCGGCGTCGGCCATCTGCCCTGATCGGCAGCTCATCGAGGGGCCAGAAAGTCCCTCGGCATGGGGATCCGCGTGCTACGTTGCGCGTCCATGCGCAGACTCGTCATCATTCTAAGCGTCGTCGCGCTCTGTGGCTGTAACGGCCGAAAGTCCGACGACACCTCCCCCACCATCGACCAGGGCCCGGACGCCACCTTCGGCATGGCCCGGCACGCGGCGATCGTGGTGATGGACGGGATTCGCCTCGAGGAATCCTACGGCGACGACGAGACCTACGGCGAGGGCTGGTCCGACGCGGCGGACGCCCCCACAGAAGACGTGCTGCCCCTGTCCCGGGCCCGGCTCTACGACCAGGGCACCCTGATGAGGCGGGCGCTGTGTGCCTACGACACGGTGACCACCCCGGCCCACGTCGACCTCATCACCGGCGCGAACACGGTGCTGGCCCAGTATCCGGTCAACCTGGTCGATCCCGGGCCCTACCGCCCGTCCTACCCCACCCTCTTCGAGGTGGCGCGCGAGCAACTGTCCCTCGAGGACGACGAGTCCGTGATGCTCGCCAACATGCTCAACCTGACCCCCATCCGGGCGAGCTCCCACCCCGCCTTCGGCTGGCACCTGCAGGCCCGCTACGAGTACCTCGAGGAAGACACCGACCGCCCGGTGGTGGAATTGGTGGGGACCTGGCTCGCCGATGGCGCCCGCCTGGTCGTGGCGAACATGCACCAGATCGACCGCGCTGGGCACAGCAACCCCGAGGCCTACGCCTCCACCGCGGCGGCCTCCGATCAGGCGATGGTCAACCTCTGGCACGAGACCATCCTCGAGGACCCGGACCTGAAGGACGACACGCTGCTGGCCCTGGTCTCCGATCACGGCCGGCATCGCTTCGAAGACACCATGTTCCCCTGGTCCGAGCACGGCGACGCCTGCTCCGGCTGCCGTGAGATCCCCATGATCCTCATGGGGCCTGGTGTGCTCCGCGATGTCGAGAACTACGAGCTGCACACCCTGCAGGACCTGACCGCCACCGTGTCCTGGCTGATGGGCATCGAGATGCCCTTCATGACCGGCCTCATCATGACCGACGTCCTCGTCGGCGAACCCGAGGTCACCCAGCGCTCCGGCCCCGCCAACATCCACGGCTCGGGCTCCATCCTCGCAGCCCAGCACTACCTCTCCGACTTCTCGAACCGCTCGGAGCTCGAGATCGACGGTGAGCAGGTCACCGACGACACGGCGATGGCGCTCGAGATGCCCCGCGTCTTCGAGCTGGGCGATCGGGCCTTCGCCTGCTGGCGCCAGCTGAAGGTCGAGTGGGGCGAGGAGCTCTACCCCTGGGAGCCCATCTGCAGGAGCCGCTGGGCCGACGGCGAGTGGGAGCCGGTCGAGTCTCCGGAAGAGACCATCTGGGCCCACTGGACCCCCTCCTGGGCCGGCGACGAGACCGGGCCTGTCTACCTGGGCTACTCGGCCAATGTCTCGGCGACGGTCTCTCAGGATGGCGCGTTGACCGTCGCGAAGCTCACGGAAGACGGCTCCTGGGAGCTGTCTTCCTTCCGCTCCGACACCGTGGGCGTCTTCCCCTCGCAGACCTCCATCGCCCTGCGCAAGGGCAGCATCTGGATGGCCTACGCGTCGAGCCCGGAGGCCTCCGGCGGCTACGCGGCTCGCGGCATCCAGGTGTACCGTATCGATGAGCGCGCGAACTGGAGCGAGTCGCTCTGGGAGCGGGGCCGCATCCCCGAGGTCGCCGACTCGGTCGGTCGGGTGTACAACCGCCAGGAGAGCCCCGCGCTGTACGCGGACGAAGAGCACCTCTACCTGGCCTTCATCGCCTACGACGGCGCCGAGGGTACCTACCTGGTCACCGCCTCCCAGCCGACGATCGACGACGACTGGAGCACCCAGCGCTCCCTCGATGCCTCCGGACAGGTGCTCCCCAACGTGACCCCCTTCTGGAACGCCCAGGGCGTGCTGTTCTGGGCCCGCCACACCTCGGAAGGCACGGCCGAGGTCTGCCAGTCCCTGCACGGCGAGATCGCCTCGATCGAGTGCGTCGACACCGGCCGCAGCTGGCTGCAGAGCGTCGCGTACACCGACCATGGCGTCTACGCCACGGTCAGCGACGGCGGCGCCCAGTGGGAGCTGGTCGAGGTCTCGTTCGGGGGCTAGCCACCCTCGCCCAGCTTCGCGGGGCAGGACAGGGCCTCGGTCCAGGGGACGTCGTGCCAGGGGCCCCGTGAGCGGAGCAGCAGGTTGCCCGGGTCGGGGGGCTGGGTGATCCGCATGGTGCATTCCCGGCGGGTGTTCACCTGTCGGCCCCGCACGCCGAAGATCGTCCAGTCGTGGTAGCGGTAGTCGCTGGTGTTGGTGGGCCACTGCAGCTCGACCAGGCGCTGGATGCCAGCGCAGCTGCCCGGGACGCGCTGGAGCCGCCCCCGGTGGGGCCCGCTCTGCAGGAGCACGATCACGCCGTCACCGATGGGCCCAGCGGGCCAGCTGAACGTCAGGGAGCCGTCCCGTTCCTCGACCTCGAGGGGTGTGCAGCCCGGGATGGCCACCGGCCAGGCCGAAGGACTCCGCGCCCACGAAGCTCAGCTGATCCCAGCGGTCGTAGGGGGGGATCAGGACCGTGTGGTCATCGGGCCCTGGCGCGCCCTGCTGGCGGGCCAACACGGGCCAGCGGGCGGCCAGGCGCGGGGCCAGGTCGTTGCTGTGCACGGCGTCGGGGTGCAGCCGGTGGACCCCCAGGACCCCGAGGTGCTGATGGTACTGGAAGGCGTCGCGGACGTTGTGTTCGTCGCCCTGGTAGTAGTCGTACAGCCGGGCCACGGGCCCGCCCTGGAAGGGGCTGCGGGGCACGAAGCCGGCGTAGTCCACGCCCGTGGTCACCAGCAGCAGGAGTACCAGCGTGGCGGGGGTGAGCCAGGGGCGCTTCAGACGCTGTCCGAGCCAGCCCAGGACGGTCCAGGCCGCCAGGCCCATCAGCAGCGCCCTGGCGGGGGCGGAGGCGTGCATCATGCGCTCCACGCCCGTGAGCAGCTCCCGGGTGTCCTCGGGGGCGGCCCCCACCCGCTGGGCCAGGGCCACGCAGGTGAGGCCGCCGGCCAGGACGATCCAGGCCAACGCGGCCAGCAGGGCGGGGCGGGCCTCGCGCTTCCGGCGGAGCTGGAAGACGGCCACCACGAGGCCCACGGGCACGAGCAGCCAGCCCTCGAGCGCCATGCTCCACAGCGCCCCGAGCAGCTGGGAGCTGAACAGCCCGTCGAGCACCTGGGCGGCCACGTCGGCGGGGATGGTGGGCTCGCCTTCGACCCGACCCTCGCCGACGCGCATGCCCGGGCTGCACAGCAGGAAGATCCCCGCCGCGCCTCCCGCGAAGGCCAGGAGGCGTCGGGCGCGACCGTCCCGCAGAGCGAGCAGCCCCACCCCGGCGGCCACCAGCCCGATCGCTGTGAGATGGTGGACCAGGAAGGCGGCCATCAAGGCGCCCCCCGCGGCCACCGCCCAGCCCAGGCCGGGGCGGGTCAGGGTGGCCAGCAGCAGCACGAAGCCGATGCAGGCCCAGAGGGCGGCCAGGGTGGAGTTCTCGACGAAGGGCTCGAGCACGCGGGTGTCGGCGGCCAGGAACAGGGCGCTGGCGAGCAGCGCACCCCGCAGCTGCCCCCGAGCCGAGGCGAGCACCGCCAGCAGCACCGCCAGGGCCTGGTAGCCGGCGTAGGTGACCAGCAGCCCCAGGACGGGATTGGTCAGCAGCCGCCCGGGCAGGTGGAGCCAGGCGTACATGGGTCCGCCCAGTTGGATGCCCGACTCCCCGAAGTGGGGCCCCTCGACCCAGAGCTGACCGCCGTCGATGGCCACCAGGTCGGTGAAGAGGTTGTCCACGTGGCCGAGCACCGCGGTGTCGAAGCTCATGCGGTGCCGCACGACCAGGATGAGCAGGGCCGCGAACAGCACGGCCAGCCGCCAGGCGAGGGGCAGCGCAGGCTGGTCCGTTCGGGCGTCGTGCGCGGTCACGGTTCCTGTGGTCCCCCTTGCTTGGGGACCTCCGGGGCCTGGGCGCCGTCGTCGGGCCGGGCCGGGTAGATGTCGCGGTACTCTTCCATGTAGTAGTGGTAGTACATCAGCCAGCCCTCCCCGCTGGGGTTGGGCGCGAAGCTGGGGGCCTCGACCTGGAAGGCCGGGACCACCTCCTGGGGCTCCCGCCAGGTCTTGCCGCCGTCGTGGCTCTCGCGCATCTTCAGCGGGCCGCCCAGCTCCATGGAGTTGTAGTACTGGCGCAGGGTCTCACCGACCTGCAGGAACTCGGGGGCGAAGGCCTTGACCCGGGTGGCGCCGTCGAAGGTGAAGGTCGCGCCGCCATCGGTCGAGTGGCTGTGGTCCATGCCCGTGGAGAACATGCGGCAGCGGGTCTCGGTCATGCAGAGGACCGAGGGGTCGGCGATGGGACCGTGCACCGCCACGCCCACCTGCTTCCAGTGGATCAGGTCGTCGGACTCCGCGTAGTAGACGTCGTGCTGGGCGTCCTCGTCCCAGGTGGAGTCGTCCTCGAGCTCGTCGATGGTCAGGGCCACGTAGTACAGGCGGAAGCGGCCGTCGGGCGTGCGGATCACGTCGGGGTCCACCACCATGCCGGGCACCAGACCCTCGACCGCGAAGTCGTCCACCAGCTCGAAGTTCACGCCGTCGTCGGAGACCAGCAGGTTCAGGGCGCCGAAGGCGATCAGGCCGTGGGTGGAGAACCAGTCCGAGCCCTCGCTCGCCAGCTCGAAGCCCATGCCCATGTCCCCCTCGCCGTAGAACAACCAGAAGCGCTCGTCGTGGACGATGACCTCGGGCACCGCGGCGCTCGAGCGCACCAGGGTGGCCTGCTCGAGGTCGATGGTGACGCCGTCGGCGGTGGGCACCACCCAGACCTCCTCGAGCCAGGGGCCCACGTTGCGACCGCGCTCCATGATGAGCTGCAGGTACTTGTCGCGCTGGCAGTCCGTGGCGGTGGCCGCGGCGATGCCCCGCAGGCTGTCCTCCACGGTGGTGCCTTCGCACGCGCGGTGGCGCTGGCGGGGCGGGGGTGGGCCGTGGGCGGGGGGAGGTGGAGCCTGTGGGCCTGCGACGCCCGGCGTGGGAGCGTCCGGCGCGGGCGCGGTCCCCTGGCAGGCACTCGAGCAGAGCAGCAGGGTCGGGAGAGCGAGGCGGTGGAGCATCGGCGAATCAGGGCAGCAGCCCGGCGTCCTCCAGGAGGCGGTGGATCTCGGCCCAGTAGGAGGCATCCCGGGGGAGGTCTGCGTGATGGGCCCGGCGGCTGACCAGCCGCCCGTGGGGCGCGGCTCTGGCCAGGGCCACGCCGTGGTCGTAGGGGATAACCTCGTCCTGCTCGCCGTGGATCACCAGCACGGGGCCTTCGAAGCCCTCCACCAGGGACTGGTTGTCGAAGGGGTTGCGGGCCAGCAGGGCCAGCGGCCCGAACATCTCCCGGCCCATGCGGCGGGCGCCGGTGAAGGTGGACTCGAGCAGCAGCGCCTGGGGGCTGTGGTGGCGAGCCAGCGCGCACATGGTCCCGCCGCCCAGGGACCGGCCGTGGAACAGCACCCTCTCCTCGTCCACCTCGGGCTGGACCAGGGCACGGTCCAGGAAGACCCGCAGGTCCTCGGTGATCGCCCTCTGGCTCGGCCGTCCGTCGGATCGCCCGTGGCCGCGGTACTCGGGCAGCAGCACCGAGACCCCCAGCTCCAGGTAGGGCAGCAGGGTCGGGGCCACGTGGTCGATGGTGCCGCCGTTGCCGTGGCCGTAGACCACCAGCGGGCCGGGCTCGTGGGCGCTGGCGGTCGGGGCCGGGATGAACCAGGCCTCCACCCGGCCGCCGCGGATGTCCCGCCACCAGTGCTCGAGGCCGGGGATGGTGGAGCCCTGACCCACCGAGGGTGGGGGCTCGAGGGGGCGAGGGAAGAGCATGGCGCGCTCCAGGAAGAGCACGCCGACCGGGATCGACAGGATCAGGGCCGCGGACAGCAGCCCGATGCGCACCATGGTGGCCCGCTCCACGACGGGGCTACTCGGCGCAGGTGATCTTCACCGTGACCGGCGCCCAGATGCCGCCGGTGACCCAGTTGGCCAGCAGGCCCCAGCCGCCGATCTTGCTCTCCATGCGCTTGATGCCCTTGGGCCCACACTGGTTGTCCAGGTTCACGCGACCGACGCTGACCAGGCCCCAGAAGAAGGTCTGTTGAAACTCCTTGTGGGTGGCGCCGGAGCGGCCGTCGTTGTCGCCGAAGACGTACTTGGTGGTGTAGCAGCCGGACAGCGCGAGGCTGGCGGCGAGGGCGAGGGCGAGGGTGCGGACGCGCATGGGACCTCCGGGGTGTGCGATCCGGTATCCCAGCGGGGCCCTGAAGCACGACAGCCCGCCGCGAGGGCGGGCTGCCGGGGTTGGTCGAGGGGATCAGCCGCCGTGCTGGCAGAACTCGTAGCTGCCCGAGCCGCTGTAGGAGAGGATCTCCCACACGTAGTAGCCGGAGCGGGCGCTGTAGCTGATGTACTCCTCGGAGCTGGAGGACTCGGAGACGTCCACCTTGCGCCAGCTGTTGCCGCTCCACTTGTACAGGGCCAGGTCGAAGTCCACGGCGCTGGTGGTGGGGCCGACCAGGTAGCCCTCGAGGGTGGTGCGCTCGTAGAGCTGGAAGTAGTTGCCGTCGGGCTGGTAGTTCACGTCGTCGGTGCCGGACAGGGAGCCGTCGTAGCCGTAGTCCCAGCCGTCGCAGACCGAGCCGGTGCTGCCGCCGTCGCTGCCGCCATCGGAGCCACCGTCGCTGCCGCCATCGGAGCCGCCGTCGGAGCCGCCGTCGCTGCCACCATCGGAGCCGCCGTCGCTGCCGCCATCGGAGCCGCCATCGCTGCCGCCGCCGTCGGAGTAGTCCACGCCGGTGTAGTCGATGATCCAGGACTCGTAGGCGTCGGTGCGGGTGCTCACGCCGTACTGGGTGCAGTAGTAGTCGCCGTAGGAGGTGACGCCGGCCACGTAGATGCCGCTGTCGCGCGCCACGAACGCGGGGCCGCCGGAGTCGCCGGAGCAGGGGCCGCCCCCGCCCTGGGTGTAGGAGATCTGGGTCTCGTAGTCACCCGAGCCGTAGCAGCCGCTGACCGAGCAGCCGAAGCCGCCCAGGGGGATGGTGACCTGCAGCTTCTCGCCGCTGCGGCCGCTCTCGGTGACGCCGAAGCCCGCGAAGTTGATGTAGCTGCCGATGTCGGCGTTGGTGAGGCCCTCGACGACCGGCAGCGGGTTGATCGGGGTGAAGCTCTCGGTGACGTCGGTGGAGAGGGTCATCAGCGCGATGTCGTCACTGATGTTGCGGGAGTTGTAGTAGGGGTGGGGCTCGACGTCGGAGACCGCGTAGAGGTGGTCGCCCAGGTTCACCGAGGGGTTGTCACCCACGTAGATGGCCACGCGGCTGGAGCTGACGCCCTCGAGGCAGTGGGCGGCGGTGAGCACGTGGCGCGGGGAGATCAGGGTGCCGGTGCAGAAGGAGTCGGTGTAGACCGAGTTGCCCTGGCGGTTGTGCAGGGACACGACCGCGTCGTGGTACCACTCGTTGGCCGCGCTGCCGCCATGGATCTTCTGGGAGACGTAGCCGTCGGGGGCTTCACCCTCGACCACGTCGAAGCCGGGGGCGCAAGCGGTGGAGGCGAGCAGCAGGGACGAGAAGATCACGGCGGGTGCGAGGGAACGGGTCACGGGGCCTCCAGGGATGCGGCGTCTCGAAAACGCGAAAAGCGAGCAAAAAGACCATGACACGAAAAAATGTCGGCGACTTGCAAAAAGATCCTTGACCCGTACCGGTGCCGGCATTATCTGCCGTGGTTTTTCTGGTGGAACCCCCAATTTCGGAAAACGAGAAAAACGAGAAGTTTCCCAAAAAAAAGTACGCCAGGGGTGCTGGAAGGGGGCTCAGCGTGGGCGTCCGCGCGGCGCTCCGCCTTGATACGAGCCTCGAGTCCCCTCGGAGCTCCCCATGTCCATCCTCCCCGTCGCCATCCTCGGGGCCGGCCGCATCGGCCAGGTCCACGCACGCACCATCGCTCACCGGATCCCGTCCGCGCGGGTGGTGGGTGTCGCCGATCCGCGGCTCCGGGCCGCGCAGGCGCTGGCCGACGAGCTGGACATCCCTGTGGCCACCGACGATCCGGCGGCGCTCATCTCCGCTGATGGGATCGAGGCCGTGCTGGTCTGCTCCAGCACCGACACCCACGCCGAGCTGGTCATCGAGGCCGCCCGCGCGGGCAAGCACGTCTTCTGCGAGAAGCCCCTGGATCTCGAGCTCGGCCGCATCGACGAGGTGCTCGCCGAGGTCGAGGCCGCGGGCGTGCAGCTCATGCTCGGGTTCAACCGCCGCTTCGATCCAGACTTCGCGCGCGTGCGCGAGCTGGTCGCCGCGGGGGCTGTGGGCCGGCCCGAGATGCTGCGCATCACCTCCCGCGACCCATCGCCGCCCCCCGCCGAGTACGTCGCCGTCTCCGGGGGCATGTTCCTGGACATGACCATCCACGACTTCGACATGGCCCGCTTCGTCATGGGTGCCGAGGTCGAGGAGCTGCACGTCATGGCCGCCGTGCTTGTGGATCCCGCCATCGGCGAGGCCGGCGATGTGGACTCCGCGGTCATCTCCCTGCGCTTCGAGGATGGGTCCCTCGGGGTCATCGAGAACTCCCGCCGGGCGGTCTACGGCTACGACCAGCGCGTCGAGGTGCTCGGGTCCGCAGGGCGGGTGGGCAACCGCAACCTCGCCGCGGACACCGTGCAGCTGGCCGACGCCTCCGGCCTGCACGACCCGCTGCCCCTGGACTTCTTCATGCAGCGCTACACCGCCGCCTACGCCGCCGAGATCGAGGCCTTCATCGCCGCCGTGCGCGGGGACACCGCCCCGTCGGTGGGCGGCCACGATGGCCGCATGGCCGTGGTGCTGGGCCTGGCCGCCAAACGATCGGTGGAGCTGGGGCGCCCGGTGAGGATCGACGAGATCACCGGCTGACCCTGGCATGACCCCGGGGGATCCTTGACGGTCGAGCCCCGCCGCCCTAATAGTCCAACACTGGACTAATCCAATCATGGAGGAATCATGCTCGTCTCTGCTCTGCTCTGGGGTCTCGTCGTCGGTCTCATCCACTTCGCCGTCACCGGCGCCCTGTACGGCAACCCCGTGGTCGATGGCATCTACCAACGGGCCATGAAGGACGAGCCCGGGGTCAAGGACCACCCCTCCCGCGCTCGCTACCTGGTCACCCAGGTGGCTGGGACCCAGGTCGAGATCTGGATCCTGGCGGTGGGCTTCCTCTGGCTGCGGCCCCTGATCGGTGTCGAGGGCCTGGCCGGCGCCCTGCTGCTGGGCGTGCTCTTCTCGGGCGTCCGGGTCTACCCCCGCTTCTGGAACATGTGGATCCAGAGCACCTACCCGCCCCGGATGCTGGCTATCGAAGCGGTCAACGGCGTCATCAGCACCTTCACCATCGTCCTCGCCCTGCACTGGCTGGCCTAGGAAGGAACCATGAGCGCCCTCGCCTGCGACGTCCGCTGCGCCCAGCTCGGCCTGTCCTTCGATCAGCTGCCCCGCTGGAACGATCCCGGCCTGCTCGATCGCCTGGGGGTCCAGGAGGTCCGGGCCGGGGCCATCCTGGGTCGCTCCCGGGTGCCCGGGATGGACCTGGGCATCAACCCCTACGGAGGCTGCGCCTTCGCCTGTGCCTACTGCTACGCCACCTTCATGGGGCGTCGGCTGGGCCGGCCGGACCATGAGTGGGGGCGCTGGGTCTACGTCAAGCGCAACCTGCCCAGCCTGCTGGACCGGGAGCTGGCCCGGGGCAAGAGCACCCACAAGGCCATCATGATGTCCTCGGTGACCGATCCCTACCAGGGGGTCGAGCGCCGCTACCGGCTCACGCGCGCGGCGCTGGAGCTGCTGGTTCACCACGGCCACCGGGGCCGGGTGATGGTCATGACCAAGAGCCCCCTGGTCACCCGCGACATCGATCTGCTCTCCCGGCTCGACGCGGACGTGGGCGTCTCGCTGACCTCGGCCCACGACGCCCTGAGCCGGGCCTTCGAGGGCCGCGCGCCCCCCATCGAGCGGCGGCTCGAGGCCCTGGCGGAGCTCAACGCCGCGGGCCTGCGGACCTTCGTGTTCCTGGGGCCCCTCTTCCCCCACCTGGTGGACGCGCCGGAGCAGATCGACGCGCTGTTCGCGGCGGTGCGCGCGGCCGACACCCGGCGGGCGCTGCTGGCCCACTTCAACCTGCGGCGGGCGGTGCGGGATCGGGTCGTCGCGGAGCTCGAGGGGGAGCACCCGGAACTGGTGGAGCGTTACTACCGCCGTCCGGTGCGCGGGCTCAAGGCCAGGCTCGGGGCACTCGCCCTGGACAAGGCGGCCGCGCACGGCCTCGAGCTGCAGTACCCCCGGGTCATCGACCACTACTGAGGGAGCCATGGCTGGACCGACCAAGCCCCTGCCCAACGCCGCGTTCCTGGTCCTCGCGCTGCTCGCCGAGGGTCCGGCCCACGGCTACCAGCTCGAGCGCATGGTCTGGAACCGGGGATTCCGGTACTGGGCCTCGGCCAAGCGCTCGGCCATCTACCTGGCCCTCAAGCGGCTGGAGGAACGGGACCTGGTCCGCTCGGAGCTCGTGCAGGGTGAGGCCGCGCCTCGCAAGGTCTACACCATCACCGACGCAGGGCGAGCGCGGCTGACCCAGGACGCGGTGGAGCACATCGGGTTCACGGATCATCCCCACACCGAGCTGGACCTGGGCATCTACGCGCTGCCGTTCCTCGAGCGGGACCAGGCGCTCGCGGCCCTCGAGCAGTGCCAGGCCACCCTCGAGGCTCGCCTGGGCTTCCTGCGCGAGCGCCTCGCCTGGTGCCGGGAGCAGGGGATGCCGTTGGTGGCCCTGAGCTTCGAGCGGCCTGCCCTGGCGCTGGAGGCCGAGCTGACCTGGCTGGTCGGCGTCATCGACTCGGTCCGCTCCGGCGCCCTCGACATCGATGCCCTCGAGTGGCAGCGCTACGAGTACCGTCGCCCGCCGGGATCGCGGGTCGGCAAGGACCCGGCCCCCCGTCGGAAGCGCTGACCCAGGCGTGGCCGGATAGGGAATCGCTCCCCCTCCCCGGAGCGCCCCATGGACCTCTCCTTCCTCGGCGACGTCTGCCTCGACATCAACGTGGTCCGCGGGGAACCGCGCCGGGAGATCGGCGGCGGCGTGTACCACGGCGCGGTCACGGCCAGCCGCCTGGGGGCGGACGTCCGGGTCATCACCAAGGCCCCCGTCGCCGACCGGCCCCACTTCGACGCCATCGAGCAGGCCGGCGCCCGGATCACCTGGATCGACACCCCCGCCTGCACCTCGATCCGCAACGACTACCCCAGCGAGAACCCCGACGATCGCGTCTCCCGGGTCATCGCCCAGGCTGATCCCTTCACCGCCGAGGAGCTCGCGGGTTTTTCACTGCGTGCCCTGCACGTCAACCCCCTGTGGATGGGGATGGTCCCCCCGGAGCTGCTGGCCGTGCTGCGGCCCCGCGTCGAGCTGCTGGGGGCCGACGCCCAGGGCTTCCTGCGCCGGGTGCAGCCCGATGGTTCGGCCGCGCATCGGCCCTGGCCCGAAGCCGGCGAGTTCCTGCACCTGCTGGACGTGCTCAAGGTCGACATCGTCGAGGCCCACACCCTCACCGGCCGCGAGGACCGGCACGAAGCCGCCGTGGCCCTGCTCGAGCTCGGGGTGGGCACGGTGCTGCTCACCCACCGCGACGGCGTGCTGGCCGCCCGCGGCGACGAGCGCGCTGAGCAGCCCTGGGGCGGCTGGACCCTCGAGGGCCGCACCGGGCGTGGGGACACCAGCACCGCCTCGTTCCTGGTGGGGTTGCTCCGGGGGGATTCCCTGGACGACGCCCTGGCGCTGTCGGCGCGGGTCACATCAGCCAAGATGCAGTACCGGGGTCCCTTTCGCGGCTGAAGCCGTTCCCCGGGCAGGCTCAATCCGTTAGCAGGCGGCCAGCGCCCTCCTGCCGTGCCGGAGCCCATGCTCGCCCGCTTGTCCCGTCTCGCCGCCATCGCGCTCCTGCTCCTGCCGGGCAGGGCCCTGGCCAGCGCCGTCCGAGCCGACCTGGCCGAAGCCTACGGCGCCTGGCAGCCCCCGCCGGTGGAACGCAGCGACGGCCCACTGGCCACCGCCATCGGCGTCGATCTGCAGGTACCGCGGCACCTGGGCTGTGTGCGCACCCCGGACCAGTCCACCGGGGTCACCCTGCGCTGCGTGACCTCACCGGAGCACAGCAACGCCCGCGATCTGCTCGAGCAGCAGCGCGAGGCCGAGCGGGGCGTGCGCCCCATCCTGTTCATGGATCTCGGCTCGGTGGTCGCCATGCGGCTGCGGGATCACCTCGAGCAGCGCTTCGAGCAGGTCGATGTGGACCGCGGCCCCATCCCGGTCACCGTCACCCTCAAGTACGACATCCACTCCGGGCGCTTCGGCGAGCGCGACATGCGGGTGGTGCTCGAGGCCCAGCTGGACGCCGGCACCGTCGAGGTCGTCGGCCACAGCCGCGATCGCCTCTCCCCGGTGCACCTGGCCTGGTTCGTGCCCACCCTGCCCCTGGCCGGGGCGGGCTTCATCATGCTCGACCGGCTGGACCGCGAGGCCGTGGCGGCCCAGGCCGTGGCCACCATCGACGACGCCACCGCCCAGCTGGCCCAGGTGCTGGCCGAGCAGCAGATCCTCCACGGCATGCGGCCGGCGCCGGAGCCCTACTACGAGCCCGAGCCCGAGCCCGAGCCCGAGCCCGAGCCGATCATCGAGCCCGAGCCCGAGCCACTGGTGGCGGACGTGGAGCCTGAACCCGAGCCGGAACCAGAACCCGTCGTCGTGGAACCCGAGCCGGAGCCCGAGCCGCTGGTGGCCGACGTGGAGCCGGAGCCGGAGCCGGAGTCGGTGGCGGCGGGGTCGGGTGATGATGGGGGCGCTTCCTACGTCGCGCCGAGTACGTCGGCGGCTGCCGAGGAACCTCTGCGAGCGCCTGACCCGGAACCCGTCGTCGCCATGCCGGAGCCCGAGGCCGAGCCCGTCGTGCTCCCCCGGCGCCCCTCCCGCTGCTCGCCGACCACGGCAGCCCAGCTGTCCAGCCTGGTGGGCGAGGCTGTGGTCGCCTTCGCCACCCGCGATCACGAGACCTTCCAGTCCGCCGCCGATCGCGCGGCCCGCGCCCTGCCCTGCCTTGACGAGCTGATGCTGGCGCCCCAGGCCGCCGAGTTCCACCGCCTGGTGGCGCTGCGGGCCTGGTACGTGGGCGACCGCCAGGCCGCCGAGCTGGCCTTCCGCGCCGCCCTGGCCCTCGAGCCCGACTTCCGGCTCTCCCCCAAGGTCGCCCCTGTCGGCGGCGGCCTGCGGGACGCCTGGGAGCGCGCCGATCGCGCCCGCAGGGCCCGCACCATGGCCCTGGACGCTCCGACCGGCGCCCGGGCCTGGATCGACGGCGAGGTCTCCAAGGAGCGGCCCGTGGACCTGCCCTGCCTGGTCCAGTTGGGCCACGCCCCCAAGGACGTGGGCTGGACCGGCTACCTCGGCCCCGGCGGCCGCATCCCCGGCCAGCGCGGTGGCTCCGCCCTGGCCATGGTCCCCTTCGCCTTCATCCGCTCGGCGGGCGTGACCAGCGAGGAGGCCCGCTGGGGCCTGCCCGCGACGCCGGTCGTCTCGGCCCCCGAACCCGAGCCCGCCGTCGCCGAGCCCAGCGAGCCGGCCCCCGTCCCCGCCGTGGAAGACGCCGACGAGTTCCCCCCGAACCCGCTGGTCGATCCCGAGGATGAACCCGCGACCACCGAACGTCGCGACCCGCCCGAGCCCACCGTCAGCCCCGATCCCCGCAGGCGCGACGAGTTCGCCGAGCTCCCCCCGCCCTCGAGCTACGGTCCTCAGGGCCTGCTCTCCGGCGCCATCGTCACCGGCTCGTCGGCCGTGGTGCTCTACGGCGTCGCCCACGCGGCCCGCTGGCGCTTTGACCACAATGGCCCCAGCCGACCCCTGCTGTGGACCACCAACGGCGCCTTCGTCGGCTCCATCGGCCTGGGTGTGACCAGCGCGACCCTGACCACCCTCTGGCTGACCGGGGGTGAGAAGTGAGGCGCACCGCGCTCGCGCTGTTGGCCCTGTGTGGGGGTTGCTATCCCTGGCTGCCCGGCAGCTGGGACGACTACGCCATGCCCGACCAGGTGCAGCTGTTCGCCTCGGCGGTCCACGTGGAGAAGCTCGGCGGCTACTGGAGCGATGACACCCCCGAAGCCGAGCTGTGGTGGGGCTGGTCCGAAGAACCCATGCAGGGGGTGACCGCCCTGGACATGATCGCGCCCGGCGGGCCGGGCTGCGTCCGCGGCGAGCCCAGCGAGACCGTGGTCACGTCGCTGCTCATCGACCCCGGTGCCGCCGCCTCCGTGCTGCGCGGGCCCGACGTCTTCGAGCTGCCCTACAACGAGCTGCGCGCCCGCTTCGAGGCCTACACCGAGGACATCGGGGCCGGCAGCTACGACCTGGACCCGGTCCAGTCCGACAACGCCGGCGTGATCGAGGCCTACCCGCTGCTGTCCGTGCCCGCGGGCGTGCCCATCGAGGGCCCTCCGCTGGCGGGCCCCATCGTCAACAACGGCACCCTCGACGGGTTGAACTTCACCTGGGACGCCAGCAACCCCACCGCGGACTGGTTCCTGGTCGAGGCCAGCATCTCGGGGCTCACCTCGTCCGGCTTCGTCCCCTACGAGTGGGTGGTCTGCCTCGTGCCCTTCGGCGACGGCGAGCTGTCCGTCCCCGAGGTCATGTGGGAGGACGGCGCGCGGGCCGACGCCGTCTACATCACCATGGGCACCGTGGACGAGATCATGGTGCCTGTGGGCGACCAGGACGTCGCCGCCAGCGGCCTCGGCGCCCGCTTGTCCCAGGGCATCCTGCGCTTGTAGCCCCGCGGCCGTGATATCGAGGGATCCTGGAGGAGCCATGCACGCCCCACGCCTCGCCGTCGCCTTCACCGTCCTGCTCGCCGCCTGCGGCGAAGAGCCCGCCAACGAGGCGCCGGCCTTCACCATCACCGCGCCCCTCGCGGATGCCTTGGTCACCGAGGGCCACGGCGTGGAGCTGGTGGGCGTGGTCGACGACGCCGACGACGTGCCCGAGACCCTGAAGGTCACCTGGACCGTCGATGGCGAGCCCCTCTGCGCCGACATGATCCCGCGCCCCGACGGCGTGAGCGACTGCACCTGGGTGGCCGTCATGGGCGGCGGCGCCATCGAGGCCGTGGTCACCGATCCCGAAGGCCTCAGCGGCAGCGCGTCGGTGAGCGTCACCGTGCAGGAGCAGAACGACACCCCCACCTGCTCCTTCGACGAGCCGGCCGATGGCAGCACCGTCAACGACGTGGACCCGGTCACCTTCCGCGGCACCATCGCCGACGCCGACGACACCCTCGAGGTCGTCTTCAGCTCCAGCCTCGACAAGGAGCTGGGCGCCATCCAGGCCCCGGGCTCCGGCACCGTCGAGCTCATCGCCGGCCCCCTGAGCCTCGGCGAGCACACCATCACCATGGCGGTGACCGACCCGCGGGGCGCCAGCTGCAGCGCGGAGATCGAGCTGGAGGTCGAGGCCGTCGATGGCGACACCGCGCCGCCGCCGGACACCGACACGCCGGACCCCGACACCGACACGCCCGATCCGGACGCCGACTCCGGGGTGTAGGCAGCGCAGCGGTCCAGGGCGTCCACGGTGATGTGTTCGAGTCCGGTGACACATCGGTGAGGACTCGGTAGAGGGCGGGTTGCCCTGAAGGCAGCGCTCGGCTGTCGAAGGGATCGCATGGCCCGATGGCCGTCTCATGTCTGGAGATTTCATGACCGTCCGAACGACCCTGTTGGCCCTCCCCGTCGGAGCCCTGTTGGTGGGCTGCGGCGACGACACCGCCCTCGACGCCGCGGAGCTCGAGGCGCTGCGCGACGATCTTAGCGCCCTGCAGGCTGCGCACGACGATCTCGCTGCCCAGCAGGCTGAGCACGACGACGAGATCGCGGCCTTGCAGGCGGATCACGATGCCGACGTCGCTGATCTCGAGGCCGAGATCGAAGCCCTCGCGGGCGGCATCGACCTGACGGAGTTGTCCGACGCCGTGGATGACCACGAGGGCCGCCTGGTGACCCTCGAGGACGCGGCGCTCGATGAGCGGCTGGCCACCATCGAGGCCGCGGCGCTCGATGAGCGGCTGGCCACCATCGAGGCAGACTACCTGGTGACTGTGGACCTCGAGTCCTACGCCACCGAGACCTACGTGGACACGGCCATCGCGGCGGTGGACCACAGCGCCTTCCTCACCGCCAAGGACCTCTCCGGGTACGCCACCGAGAGCTGGGTGAGCGCCGCCATCGCCGCGGTGGACCACAGCGCCTACCTCACCGCCAAGGACCTCTCTGGCTACGCGTCGGAGTCCTACGTGGACAGCGCTGTGGCCGGCGTCGATCTGTCCGCCTACGCCACCGAGACCTGGGTGGACGCCTCCATCGCGGCGGTGGACCACAGCGCCTACCTCACGGCCTCCGACCTCACCGGCTACGCCAGCGAGTCCTACGTGGACAGCTCCATCGCGGCGGTGGACCACAGCGCCTACCTCACGGCCTCCGACCTCACTGGCTACGCCAGCGAGTCCTACGTGGACAGCTCCATCGCGGCAGTCGACCACAGCAGCTACCTCACCGCCTCCGACCTCTCCGGCTACGCCAGCGAGTCGTACGTGGACAGCGCCGTGGCCGGCGTCGATCTGTCCGCCTACGCCACCGAGACCTACGTGGACAGCGCCATCGCGGCGGTGGACCACAGCAGCTACCTCACGGCCTCCGACCTCTCCGGCTACGCGAGCGAGTCCTACGTGGACGCCTCCGTCGCGGCGGTGGACCACAGCGACTACCTGACCAGCGCCGACCTGAGCGGCTACGC
>CAYZVO010000019.1:0-64492 GCA_964481655.1 uncultured Enterobacterales bacterium
CTCACGAAACACCGTGTTTCAGAGCGCCCGCTTCCCCGTGATGTTTCCATCCCATGATAGACTGGCGATTGCACAGTCCTGTGCTGGCTTACCATGCGTTCCAAGGCCCGGAGCTTTCCGTGATGAAACGCCCCCTGTTCTGCGCCCTCGCGGCCCTGTTCACGGCATTGTTCGTTGCCAATGTTTCATTTGCGCAAGAACCAGTGATCGAACCGGCCCAGGATACGGCCGAAGAGCCCTCCCTCGAGGGGGAGATCGTCCCGGAGGAACGAAACCAGGAGGCCACATACCTGGCCGACGGCATCGACCCCGAGAACTGCCTGTCCTGCCACAAGTTCAGGGGACTGAGCCGCCTGGACGCCGAGACCGGCGAGCTGCGCCTGTTCTTCTGCAGCGCCGAATACTACGCCAAGCGCCAGGGCCCCCACTCCCGCCTGCGCTGCACCGCCTGCCACGAGGCCGAGGAGTACGAGGAGATCCCGCACGATCCCCAGACCCCCGTGGACTGCACCCAGACCTGCCACATCGTCCCCGAGAGCGGGGTCGAGCTCGAGTTCTCCCACAAGCCCGTCGCCGAGACCCTGGACCGCTCGGCCCACGCCAGCGAGAAGCTGGCCGAGCTGGACTTCGAGGTCCCCCTGCTCCGCGAGGGGCAATCGGACTGCCTGTTCTGCCACGATCAGCCGGTCTTCCGAGAGCCGTCCATCATCCACCGCAGCCACCGCGGCTTCGACGCCACCGCCCGCTGCGACACCTGCCACGGTGACGATCTGCCCGTGGAGGTGGACTACTACCTGCAGCACGTCACCAGCCGCATGCAGCCCACCCGCCCGGTGGTGCAGCAGGCCCAGGTCTGCGCGGTCTGCCACTCCGACCGCGCGCTGGTGGATCAGATGGAGAGCCACGACGCGGTGGCCTCGTACCTGCACAGCTTCCACGGCAAGGCCACCCTGCTGGGCAGCCAGGAGACCGCCACCTGCGTGGACTGCCACGCCCACGAGTCGGGCAACGTCCACATGATGCTGGCGGACGACGAGCCCCACAGCTCGACCCACGAGACCCGCATCGGGGACACCTGCCGCACGGCCGACTGCCACCCGGCCTCCGCCCCGGGCCTGAGCTCCGCCGCGGTCCACCTGGAGATCGATCCCGGCGCGCGGACCATCGAGTTCTACGTCGCGGCGTTCTTCATCCTGCTGACCGCCGGGGTGATGTCGCTGTACTTCTTCCTGATCATCCTGGAGCTGTTCAACGCGGCCTTCCGGCCCATCAGCAAGGAACACCACCGGCTCGTCCGACTGGCCAAGGCGGTGATGGCCGATCCCGAGGGCCGCGAGTGGCTGACCCGGATGAGCGTGCACGAGCGCTTCCAGCACTGGGTGCTCGCCATCTTCTTCATCGCCCTGGTGCTGACCGGCATGCCCATCAAGTTCGCCGAGGCGGCCTGGGCGGCGGAGCTCATCGACGTGATGGGCGGCCTGAGCTTCGCCCGGGTGCTGCACCGCATCTCGGGCGTGATCCTGTGCATCGCGTTCTTCTACCACCTCGGCTACATCGCGGTGAAGGGCTGGCCCAAGCTGCTGGACGCCCTGGCCATCCAGCCCATGAAGGACAAGCTGGTCGCCCTGTTCATGCTGGTCATGAACTTCCCCATGATGATCACCCCGCGGGACATCAAGGAGTTCGTGCAGCTGTTCCTGCACCTGCTGTTCATCCGCAAAGAACGCCCCCACCACGACCACTTCGAGTTCTCCGAGAAGTTCGAGTACATGGCGGTGTTCTGGGGCATGGGCATCATCGGCTTCTCCGGCGTCGCCCTGTGGATCGGGCCCATGGCGGCGGAGTGGCTGCCGGGCTGGGTGATGAACTTCGCCTTCATCGTGCACTCCGACGAGGCCTACCTGGCCTTCATCTACATCGCCGTGGTCCACATGTTCGCCGTGATCCTGGCGCCCACGGTCTTCCCCCTGTCCCTGGGCACCCTCAGCGGCCAGGCACCACCGGAGCGCATCGCCGAGGGTCACCTGGGCCAGCTGCTCGAGATCGCGCGGGTGCTGCACATCACCGTGCCCATCGAGGACCCGCACGACAAGCTCACCCCCCTCGGCTTCGTCAAGGGCTTCGTGCGCCGCAGCTACAGCCTGGCACTGCTGGTGGTCGTCGCCGTCGTCGGCGTCAGCTCGATCACCTTCCTGGCCGACATGCTGCTGACCCGCCCGGCCGCCCCCGCCGAGATCCGGGAGATCCCCAAGGTGCTGGACGCCTCCATGCTGGTGGCCGACGCCCACGCGGCTGGGCACCACGCAGGCGACGCCGAGGCCGAACACCTGATGCGCGGGCCGCTGGCCCACTTCCACAAGATCCCCGACTGGTACATCCCGGACACCGGCAACAGCTGCACCGTCGCGGGCTGCCACCCGGCCCTGCCCCACGCCGAGCGCATCGAGACCCGGGCCTTCCTCAACATGCACACCACCTTCGTGGACTGTCAGGTCTGCCACGTGGACGCCGCGAAGAGCTCCGGGGACATCGACTGGATCACCCTCGACGACCGTGACCGCCGCGACGCGCCCGCGGTCCTGCGCCTGACCAACGAGCTCGAGCGCCTGCTGCGCGACGGCTACGGCGACCGCGAGATCGCCCACGACACCCTGCACGCCCTGCTCGAGATCGCCGTCGACGAGTCCGGCGGGGAGCACGAGCTGGAGCAGTGGATGCTGGAGCTCGAGACCACCCACCCCGAGAGCCGCACCTGGGAGCGGCTGCTGCAGGACATCGCCATGGGCCTGCCGCTGCACGTCCACGGAGAGTACGGCGCCAAGCTGGGCCGGCTGGATCCCCACGGGCGATCCATCGCCCCCGGCGCCCAGGCGATGCAGGCCACCGCCCGACTGCTCGCGGCCGGTGACGCCATGCCCGAGGCCGAGCAGGACCCACTGCTCGAGGCTGTCCACACCGACATCTCCGACGAGGGCATCCTGTGCACCCCCTGCCACGCGCTGGACGACACGGTCATCGACTTCTCCCGGCTGGGCTACTCGCCCGCCCGGGTGCGCGATCTCGAGTCCAACGCGGTCATCCGTCAGGCGCTGAACATCGAGGAGGGCGAATCCTTCTTCCTGCCCACGTTCCTGGAGCCCGACGATGCCCCGGAGTAGCGCCCTCATCACACCCGCGGCGCTGCTGCTGCTGGTGAGCTCGGCACAGGCTGCCGCGCCCGGACCGTCGGTCACCGCCGGTGAGACGACCACCCTGTCCGGGCCGGCCACGGACCCCCTGTTCCTGCCCACCGACGTGGCCGTCGGCCCCGACGGCGTGGTCTGGGTGGCCGACGGGGTGAACAGCCGCGTCGCCCGCTTCGACGCCGACGGCCGCTGGCTCGAGCCGGTGGCGACCCTCGACGGCCTGAGCCTCGTCAACCCCATGGGCGTGGACGTCGATGCCGACGGCCAGCTGTGGATCGCCGACGCCGGCCTGGACCGCGTCCTGGTGCGGTCGACCGACGGGGGCCTCGCCTTCTCCCTGGAGCCCCCCCTGGACTCTGGCCGTGTCCAGCTCACCGATGTCGTGGTCGAGCCCGGGGCCGAGCGCGCCTGGGTCGTCGACAACGAAGGCCACCGCCTGCTGGTCTTCGACCTCGACAGCGAGGGGGTGGAGATCTACGGCGGGCACGGCGGGGCCATCGGCCAGGCCGACCACCCGTGGTTGATCGCAGCGGACCAGCGCGGCAACGTCTTCTTCTCGGACGTGCTCAACGGCCGGGTCCAGGGGGTCAGCCCCCGGCTCAAGCCGCGGGCGAGCCTGGGGGGCTACGGCGTGGAGCTGGGGGAGCTGTACCGGCCCAAGGGCGTGGCGGTCGACGGCGACGGTCGGGTCTGGGTCTCCGACGGTGACATCGGCGTGGTGCAGGTCTTCAACCCCACCGGCTCGGTGGTGGACGTGCTCCGAGACGACACCGGCGCGGTGCTGCGCCTCGACGCCCCCTCAGGCCTCGCCTGGCACGCCGATCGGCTCTACGTGGTCGAGCCCACCCACAACCGGGTGCAGACCATGTCCGTCGAGGTCGTGCCCGGCAGGCGGCCGCCGGCGGATGCCCGACCGATCCTGGACTCGAAGCCCAAGGACTGCACCACCTGCCACATGGAGCTGATGCCCATGCTGGCCCAGGGCCTGCCCACGGCCATCGCGCTGGTGCCCCCTGTGCACCCGGACCAGCCTCCGGCCAGCCGCGAAGAGGCCTGCTTCTCCTGCCACGACGGATCGGTGGAGGACTCGCGGCGCACTGTGTGGCTCGAGCACGGCCACAGCTCCGACGTGGTCCCCCCCGAGGCCATGACCATCGACGACGGCATCCCGCTGGTGGACGGAGCGCTGGCCTGCCGCAGCTGCCACACCGCACACAGCCAGGGCGGATCCGGTCGCAGCTGCGCCGAGGCCGTGTTCCTCAGGGTCGGCGAGCAGCCCATGGAGCTGTGCATCGCCTGCCACGGCGACATGAACGATCGGCGCTCCCCGGTGGAGCGGAGCGACGAAGACGATGAGAGCCGCAGCGAGGGCGCGCGGCCCTCGGGCCACCTGCCCTGAGCGCATCTCCCGACCCCTCTCCCCCAACCCCTCCGTGCGTCAGGCCTTCGGCCTGCCTGCCCACCTTCGGTTTCCCCCGAGGGGAGAGGGGGGAAACGAAGAGGCGCTAAGCAAAGCGCCCCGGCCGAAGCCGGGGCGCGCTCACGTCGGGAGGGTCGAGGCTAGAGCCCCGAGTGAGCCTCACCCACATCGGCCATGGAGCCCTCGTCGTGGCAGACGGTGCAGGACTCGTAGGGCATCTCGGCGTCGTACTCGGCGCGGGTCCACAGCAGGGCGCCGCCGTTCTGCTCGATGTGAGCAGCGACGTCGTCGCCGTCGTGGCAGGCGCTGCAGGTCGCGGCGGTCGGCGACTTGATCCAGTCGGTGTCGTTGGGCATCGTCACGCGGGCCGTCTCGATGTCCTCGGTGCTGGCAGCCACGCCGTCGGTGGTCACGATGGTGGAGACCAGGGCGTCGGCCGGGATCTCCTCGGGACGCCAGGTGCCCTCGAGGTGGCAGGTCTCGCAGTTGGAGAGCTCACCGGGGTAGGTCACCACGTGGCCGTCGGGGTAGTCGTCGATCTGGTCGTGGTTGATGAAGGCGTAGTAGCCGCCGTAGGAACCGGAGCGGTAGAACTCCATGGGGTTCGTCCGCACGGAGGCGGCGTGGATCCCGTGGATCATGTCCTTCATGTTGTTGGAGTCCTCGGGGTTGTCGAGGTCTTCCGTGGTGCCGGAGCTGCTCAGGTTGGTGTTGTGGCACATGATGCAGACCGCGACCTCGTACACCCGGTTGCCACCGTGAGCCTCGAAGTACTCGTGGCAGTTGGCGCAGCTGTCGTTGTCCACCACCACGCGGCGCTCGTCGTCGCCGGTCACGGTGATGTACACGGACGGGGTGTGCAGGGAGTAGGTCTCGTCATCCACCGTCTGGTACATGTAGCCCTGGATGGCCACGGTCCGCATGGTGGCGCCCTCGGGGAAGGCGTCGGGGATGACGGCCACGCAGCTGGTGCTGTCGCAGGTCACCGAGCCGCCTTCCAGGTCGGGCACATCGAGGATGTCCACGCCGTCGGGCTGAGCGCCTTCCTGGCCGTAGTTGTTCCAGTCGGCCGGCATGTCGCTGTCGTGCTGCGGCATGGCGTAGGCGAACTTGAAGCCCGGGTCCCGGCCGTTGTCGGTGGGATCGGACGACCAGTCCTGGATGGCGCCGTCGGCGTAGACGGCGAACTCGGCGGTCAGGATGTTGTCGCCGTCCACCGTCGCGTCGATGAGCTCGTACTCGATCTCCCAGACACCATCGGGCAGGTCCGGGTTGTTCGGGGTGGCCATCTCGGAGAGGTGATTCTCCATGTTGACGTCAGCGGTGTGACAGATGGCGCACTGGGTGTTGTCGGTGGCGGCGCCGCCGTCGTGCCCGTCGCCGGTCGCCCAGTCGATGCCGTCATGGCAGGAGCCGCAGGAGTCCATGGTCGGGCGGTCGTACCAGTTGCCGCCGTCCGCCGTCTCCTTGTCGTCCGCGCTGTGGCACTTGGCGCAGTTGTTCAGGCCCTGGGGGTAGCCCACGTGGGAGTAGTCGTGCTCGCCATCGCGGTAGCCCCAGATGATGTAGGACTCGCCGTCCTCGACGCTGGGCAGGTTGTGACCCATGTGGATCTTGTGGGTCATGTAGGCCATGTCGAGGTTTTCACCCGAGTTGGGGTCGGTGGTGCCAGGGTTGTGGCACATCACGCAGTACTCCATCTCGATGCGGCCGCCGCCGTGGATGGCCAGCGGATCGTGGCACTCGTTGCACGAGTCGGTCATGGCCACGTCCTTGGTGACCGGAGCCTCGGCGCCGCTGGGGACCCAGTCGATCCAGGGGTTCCAGACCAGCTCGTCGCCGGAGTCCAGCTCGTACTCGACCTGGATGACCGCGCGGTGCAGGTAGTCCTCGTCGTAGCTGACCTCGACGGGGTCGGTGACCGCGGTCACATCGACGTCGTAGGTGTAGATGTACTCGCCTTCGCCCAGGTTCTCGAGGGTGCCGGCGTACTCGTAGGTCGCCTGGACCGCGCTCTCCATCACCGGCACGCCGTCGGGGCCCGCCTCGGAGTCCTTGGTGTCGGCCAGGGTGTTGATGTAGCTCTCCCAGTAGTCGGCGTCGCCGCTGCCGGTGTCGGCGGGCACGAGCTTGGCCAGGGTGAAGCGCATGGCGCGGTCATCGACCATGTCCTGCGACAGGCCCTCGAAGGCCTCGCCGTCCTGATCGACCACGGAGAAGCTCATCACCGGGTTGCCGCCGGAGGTGTCGACCTCGGCGATGGTGAAGACGAGATCCTCGGGCTCGGTGACCCAGTCCTCGCCGTCTTCGCCGTCCATGCCGTCTTCGCCGTCGGCGCCATCAGCGCCGTCGGAGCCGTCGGAGCCGTCGGAGCCGTCGGAGCCGTCCATGCCATCGGCACCATCGGTGCCAGGGAGACCGTCCGCGCCCGCGGGGCCCTCGCAGGCCACCGAGAGCGTGAGACAGAGCGTCATGCAGACCAGAGAGAGTCGCTGCATCGTGTGTCCTCGCGTTTGGGAGGTTGGTGGAACGAAACACGACCCTAAACGCAAGATGTATGCCAGCTCACACCTGTCCAAAGTGCGCATTCCAAGGTCGACCGACGAAACAAAACGTTCCATCTCGACGGAGGTCCGTCACTGGTGACGAGCCCCCGTCCCCCAGCGACGGAGACCCGTCGCCCTACTCGTCCTCTTCCTGGGGCCACCAGCTCAGGCCGCCCACCGCCTCGCCGCCTCGAACGCCGACAAACGCCAGCAGGCTATCGTAGAAGGCGTCCCAGTCCATGGCACCGCCGTCGAGGTAGAAGGCGGACTCGTCCACCGTGACAGACCAGCTGGTGCCGTCGTGGCTCACCAGGGTGGTGGTGCCCAGCAGCTCGCCATCTTCGACCAGGACCTGATGCACCCGCACCTCGTCCAGCTCGCTGGTGGTGCTGCACTCGAAGCTCATCGTGCCCGCGCCACCGGAGAACCCCGCGGACGCCACCGGGCTGGCGTCGAAGGACTGCACGTCCACCCAGACCAGCTCTCCGCCCTGCACGAAGGCGAAGCCGTAGAACAGCGAGGTCACAGCGTCGCAGTCGACGGGGTCGTCCATGCTCGGCACCGGCACCACCCCCTCGAAGACCCCGGTGTTGCCGGTGGGCTCGAGCACCGCGGAGAACGCGGTGGTGCCGTCCAGCCCGTGCCAGGCATGCCCGAAGACCCGATCGGCGTCCACGTTGGTGTAGGTGTGGAAGACCCACAGCTCGTCGCTGCAGCTCACCGACGAGTCCGCCCAGGGCTCGGTGTCGGTGTCGGCGTCCGCATCGGCGTCGGCGTCCGCATCGGCGTCGGCGTCCGCGTCCGCGTCCGCGTCCGTGTCGGTGTCCGTGTCCCCGTCAGCGTCGCTGTCCGTGTCGGCCTCGCCATCACAGTCGGGGGATCCGGCGCAGCCCAGGTCCTCGCAGTCGAACAGCCCGTCGCCGTCGTTGTCGGCGCCATCACGGCAGTCCTCGGGGTTGCGGCCCTCGGGCATGGTGCAGGCGGTGGTGAGCGCGATCAGCAGGGCGAGCCTGGTGGGGGACATGGGACCTCCTCCGTCGGGGTCCATTCTGCCTCGAACCCGCGCTTCACGTCACGATCCACCCCAGCGCATCAGCTGGTAGCGCCGCTCGTCACCGGGTGCGTAGCCCCAGCTGAGCAGCTCGTCCTCGATGGCGGGCAGGTGGGCCGCGCCCCAGGGGACCACGACCACCGGAGCCTCCAGCACCGCCTGCTCGAGGTGCTCGATGAGCACGGCATTGCGCAGGTCGATGACGTCGTACCAGAACAGCTCCTGATCCGCCTCGGTGGTCTCGCCCGACAGCTCGATGAGCTCGAGCAGCGCCGGCAGGTTCAGGCCGTCGGCGTCGAACATGGTGGTCGTGAGGCGCAGGGTGAGCTGGGTGCGCTCGGACATGGCGCTGACGTCCACGTCGGCGTTCCGCAGGCGCAGCCCCTCGCGGTAGCTGTCGAAGGGCCGCTGGCTGACCAGCCCGGTGCGGTCGGCCACCGTCTCGTAGTGCATCCGCTCGCCCAGGAGCCCCTGCTCATCGCTGACGCCCTCGGTGAGCACCAGGGTGTCCGGGTCGTCGAGGCTGTCGGCGATGGCCTGGTAGGTCGCCTCGTCGCCGATGTGCATCATGCCCAGCAGGCGCACGGTGCTGTCGCCGCGGGTGTAGGCCCGCTCCACCAGCTCCACCCCCGACAGCCCCACCTCGACGTAGCCGCCCGTGAAGCGGTCCAGGCTGCGCTCGCACAGCCCGACGCAGCTGCCCAGGCTCCCGGGCAGGACCACCAGCACGGTGAAGGCCGCCATCCGCAGCAGCGCCCCGAGGGAGAACGACGGGAGGGACAGATCCTCGGGCCGCAGCCACCAGCGACCGCCGGTGCGCCGCCGGACGAACAGCACACCCCAGGCCGCCAACAGCACCTGGAACCCCGCCACGTGGGTCATGCCGTAGTTCGGCCAGTCCAGCCAGTAGGCCAGCGGCAGGCCCAGCACCAGCATCAGCGGCGGGAAGAGGGCCAGGGGCACGAAGACCGCCCGGGGCACGCAGCGGAACAGCACGGCCAGCAGGTAGATCCCCGGGCCGGCCATCACGGCGAGCCAGGCCACCGGGTTGCGCAGCCAGCCCAGCAGATAGTGGCCGGTGGCCGCCCGCCCAAGCTCGTCCAGCGCGCTGATGCCGGCGTCCGCCAGGAACAGGGCGAGGTAGAGGTTGAGCAGCAGGGCGAGGACGGCGGGGATGCGCTCTCCGGGGACGGGTGTGGGCGAGCATAGCAGCCTGGAACTGGGCTGGCGGCAGCTGATACGATGGGCGGGCCAGGAGGACCCCATGCTCTGCGCGCGCTGCACCCGGCCCACCGAGACGGACCCCTGTGAGCACTGCCAGCATCCCGCCATCCTCGACGGGCGCTACCAGCTCGACGCGGTCCTCGGCCGGGGCACCTCGGGGACCACCTGGCGGGCCATCGGGCCCGACGAGACCGCCGTAGCCATCAAGTCCATCCCGCTGGTGGACGTCGGCGGCCCCAAGGAGCGGGAGCTGGTGGAGCGCGAGGTCCGCGTGCTGCGCACCCTCGAGCACCCCGGCATCCCCGCCTACGTGGAGCACCTGGTGCTCGGCGAACACCCCGACACCACCCTGTGGCTGGTCCAGGAGCTCGTACCCGGCGTCAGCCTGGCCCAGGAGCAGGAAGACCACCGCTACACCCCGCGGGAGGTGCTGGAGATCGTGGCCGAGCTGGCCGGGATCCTCTCCTACCTCCACGAGCTGTCCCCGCCGGTGATCCACCGGGACGTCAAGCCCGGCAACGTCATGCGGCGGCCCGACGGCAGCCTGGCCCTGGTGGACTTCGGGGCAGTGCGGGACGTGGCCAAGGGCTCCCTGGGGGGCAGCACCGTGGCCGGGACCTTCGGCTACATGGCCCCCGAGCAGTTCGCCGGGGACGCGGAGCCGCGCTCGGACCTGTACGGCCTCGGCGCGCTGGCGGTGGCCCTGCTCACCCGCAAAGAGCCCCAGTCGCTCTCGGATCACGCCAACCGGCTGAAGTGGTCCAGCCACGCTCAGGTGCCGCCGGGCATCCACGACCTGGTCAACCGCATGGTCGAGCCGGAGATCGAGCGGCGGGCGCCCGCCCCGGACGGGGTGGAGCTGCGGGCCCGCCCCCAGCAGGCCCGCGCCCCCCGGGTCCCCACCGCCCCCCTGCCCCCAGACGACCCCCGGGAGCCCGCCCTGGCCAAGAAGCCGCGGGGCGCCGCCTGGTGGATCCTGGCCGCCTCCGTGGCCCTGGTGATCACCGTGGTCCCCGTCTCCCTGGCCCTGCACGGCGCCGACTGGATCGCCCGGAACAAGCTGGTGGACCCCGAGGTGACACTCCCCTCGCCCCCCACCTTCACCGAGCCCCGCGAGGAGCGGCCGCTGATGCAGCGCGCCGACGCCGGCGCCGACGAGCACGACCCCCGCCCCCTGCAGCGCATCGTCTCCACCCTGGGTGAGGACGCCGCCATCCAGGCCTGCGTGGCCGAGCACCAGCAGGACCACCCGGACGCCGCGGTGCAGCTCGAGGTCACCATCGTCCCCCCCAACGAGGTCACCGACGTGGACATCGGGCCCGCCTCCCTGGCGGGGTCCGAGCTGGCCCGCTGCCTCGAGCGCGCCGCGCTGCGGGTGGCGTTCCGGGGTGTGGAGCTCGAGCGGGCGGGGAGCGTGACCCTGCAGTTCGACTGATCAGGGATCGAGGTAGCCCAGGGCCTCGAGCCGATCGTCGATGCTCTGGGCGGGCGCTCCGAACGCCAGCGCCGCGCCGCCGGCGACCCAGCGGACCGCGACCGGCAGCTCCGTCGGGAGGGGCTCGTCCAGCAGCTCGAGGCTCGACCAGGGCGTGGGCACCCGCGCCGTCGCGCCCCCAGCAGCCTCGGCCAGCTCGATCCAGGGGCTGGACTCCCTCAGGCCGGACAGCTGCACCCGGCAGCGCACCGGCTGGCCCGCCTCGAGCTCGACCCGCAGGGGGCTGCCCGGCTCGCGCACCGGCGACGAGGGGACACGGCAGGCGACGGGCTCGTCGGGCTGTCGCAGCACGGCCGCGTGGGATGCGCCGTCGATCTCCAGCACGAGGGGCTCTCCGGCGGGGGCGTCCGCCTCGAGCTGCAGCACGGCCGCGCCCCGCAGGGCCAGGGCGTCGAACAGCGCGCGCCGCTCCACCACCCGCCGCGCCGCGGCGGCGGAGCCGACGGCGAGGGGGGCCCGCTCCTGGGGATCGGCCTCGAGATCGAAGACCGCCACCGGGAGCCCGAGATCCGTGAAGCTCGTGCCGTCGCCCCGGGCTGGAGGGGGCTCCTGCGGCGGCGAGAACCAGTGGGTCTTGCGCTGGCTGTCGATCAGAGCCGAGACCGTGCCCCCTGGCAGGAAGTAGGAGGTGCCCGCCACGGTGCGCGTGCCGGCCGCAGCTGGGTCCTCGAGCAGGGTGAGCAGGTCCAGGCCGCTGCGGCTCGACAAGGGCTGCAGGCCCGCGAGCGCCGCCCAGGTGTGGGCCAGGTCGATGGTGGAGACCAGCTCCGGTCGCGCCTGGGGCGCCGGGGCGTCCGCGACGCCAGAGGGAGGCCGCACCAGCAGGGGCACCCGCATGACCTCGTCGTACATGCTGTGGCCGTGCCCGATGGTGCCGTGCTCCCAGAACTCCTCGCCGTGGTCGGAGGTGAAGAAGACCCACAGGGGGCGCTCACGCTCACGCACGGCCAGGGCGTCGAGGATGGCGCCCACCCAGGCGTCGCTGGCCTCGACCTCGCCCCGGTAGTACGCCCGGCAGCGCGCCCGCTCCGCCTCGCTCCAGCGCTGCCCGCGCTTGGGGGAGAGGTCGGCCGGCGGCGCGGACAGCCCGCCCTGGCCGATGGCCTCGAGCTGCGCAGGGGTGTGCCCGTCGTGGAACTCGTAGGGCGCGTGGGGCGACATCAGGTGCAGCAGCAGGAAGCCCGGCTGGCGAGGATCCAGCTCGTCGTACAGGGGCGCGATGCCATCCGCCATGACCGGGTCGTGCCGGGCCTCGAAGACCTGGAAGCCCCGCTCCACGCCGCTGCCGACCCCGATGGAGGGGTTGTTGTACAGGGCCATGGTGCGGTAGCCGGCGTCGGCCAGCAGCTCCACGATCGAGTCGTCCAGGTGCTCGAGATCGCCCACCGCTGTGCGCGCGCCGTTGAAGGGCACGTCGAGGTAGGCGTGATCGCCGGTGAACATGGCGTTCATGGCCTCGACGGTCCAGGCCGCGCCGCTGTAGGCCCGCTCGTAGCGCAGGGAGCGCTCCGCGAGCCCGTCGATGCGGGGGGTGCGGACCGCCGGGTTGCCGGCGTAGCCCACGTGGTCCGCCCGCAGGGTGTCCACCACGATGAGCGCGATGTCCGGCGCGACCGAGGCCTCGGCCCCCGAGGCGAGCCGCAGATCCGCGACCACCCCCGCGCAGCCGTCGTCGGCCACGACGGCCCCATCCACGGGGGAGAGCTGCAGGTCCAACACGACGTCCTGCCCGGCCCAGGCGACCAGGTCCACCGCCGCGGTCCGCCAGCGAGCCTGAGGCCCCTCGTCCGGGACGCTGTCGTCGAAGACGGCGACGCGGGCGCCCCGTCCTCCGTCAGGGGTGAGGCCCAGCTCGAAGCGCGCGCCCCCCTCGCAGCCCCAGGGCCCACCGCCCCCGGTCGAGGGGCCGTAGGCGAAGCGCAGGGCGGGGGTGTCGCCCGGCAAGCGCAGGGCCAGCTCCCGGGGTGTCCACGGGGAGACCAGCGCCCCCCTCCGGAGCTGATCCCCGATCCCGAACAGGCTCGGCTCGCGCACGCTGTGCACCAGCTCGGCGCTGAGATCCCGCAGCTCGAAGCCAGCCGGGGAGGCGGGCTCCGACACATCGGCGGAGGGTGGACAGCCCATCACCACCAGCGCGACACACACGGCAGGCAGTGGCAGGCGGCCGTTCATCCGAGCTTCTTCTCCAGCCGCCGCACCCGCCGCAGCAGCTCAGGTAGCTGCTTGCTGGCCGCCGCCACCCGCGCGAACAGGCGCAAGGGGATGGCCGGGGTGCCCATGAAGCGCTCGCCGCCGGGCAGATCGCGGTTCACCCCCGCCTGCCCACCGAGCTGAGCGCCGGCGCCGATGGTGACGTGGTCGGCCACGCCCGCCTGGCCGGCCATGACCACGCCGTCGCCGACCGTGACGGAGCCTGACAGCCCGACCTGGGCCGCCATGACCACCCCGCGACCCAGCTCGCAGTTGTGGCCGACCTGGACCAGGTTGTCCAGCTGGGTGGCCTCGCCCAGGCGCGTCTCGGTGAGAAAGGCTCGGTCCACGCAGCTGTTGGCGCCGATGCCGACGCCGTCGCCGAGCACCGCCCGGCCCACCTGAGGCACGGGCACGGGCCCCCGCGGCCCCGGATGCAGCCCGAAGCCGGCGTGTCCCACCACGGCGCCAGGGCCGAGCACACAGCCCGCACCGACCACCGAGCCATGCAAGACCACGGCGTTGGGGAGGATCACGGTGTCGGCGCCGACCTCGACATCCGGCCCCACGTAGGCGCCGGGGTAGACCGCCACCCCCGGGCCGAGCCGGGCCGAGGGATCCACATGAGCCCCCGGCTGCACGCCCGCAGGGTGCACCTCGGGGAAGAGCTTCTTCAGCAGCTGGATGAAGGCGCCCTTGGGGTCGTCTACCACCACCGTGGTGCGACCAGCGACGGGCTCGGAGGCCAGCAGGATCTCCGCCTCGGTCTCCACGGGCAGCGCCGTGGCGAAGGCGCACTGGGCCTCGCCGGCCGACTCGACCGGGGCCACCCCCAGGATTTCGGCGTCGGGCCCGTGCAGGAGCCCGCCCACCAGCTCGGCGAGCTCGGACGCCCTCACGGCTCGAGCCGGTCGAGGGTGCGCGGGAAGGGCGCGACCTCGCGGATGTGGTGGATGCCGCACAGCCAGGTGACGAAGCGCTCGAGGCCCAGGCCGAAGCCGCCGTGGGGGCAGGACCCGTAGCGGCGCAGGTCGAGGTACCACTCGAAGGCCTCCATGGGCAGCTGATGGGCCTCGATCTTGCCCAGCAGCACGTCGAGCTCGTCCTCACGCTGGCCGCCGCCGATGATCTCGCCGTAGCCTTCGGGAGCCAGCACATCGACGCCCAGGGCCCGCTTGCGATCCTCGGGGTCCTCCTTCATGTAGAAGGCCTTCACCGCGGTGGGGTAGCGGTGGACCATGATGGGCCGGTCGAAGCTGTTGGCCAGGGCGGTCTCCTGGGGTGAGCCGAAGTCGTCGTCCGGCTCCACGGGCACGCCCAGCTCGGCCAGCTTGGCGCAGGCCTCGTCGTAGGAGATGCGCGGGAAGGGCTTCTGCACCCGCTCGAGCACCTCGATGTCGCGGCCCAGCTCTTCCAGCTGGGGACGGGCCAGCTCGAGCACCCGAGCGGTCACGTTGACCAGGAAGTCCTCGCAGAGGTCCATCACGCCGTCGAAGTCGATCCAGGCCACCTCGGGCTCCACCATCCAGAACTCGGTGAGGTGGCGGCGGGTGTCGCTCTTCTCGGCGCGGAAGGTGGGGCCGAAGCAGTAGGTCTTGCGGAAGGCCATGGCCCCCGCCTCCTGGTAGAGCTGGCCGCTCTGGGTCAGGAACGCCGGCCGGCCGTAGTAGTCGGTGGCGAAGAGCGTGGAGGTGCCCTCGCAGGCGTTGGGGGTCAGGATCGGGCTGTCCACCAGCACGTACTCGCGCAGATCGAAGTACTCGCGGATGGCCCGCACCGCGGCGTGGCGCACCCGCATGATGGCCTGCTGCCGGCGGCTGCGGAACCACAGATGGCGGTGGTCGTGCAGGAAGGCCGGGCCGTGCTCCTTCTTGGTGATCGGGTAGTCGCTGCTGGTGGCCACGATGGTGGCACCGCGCACGTGGATCTCGTGGCCGCAGAAGGGCGCGCGACCATCGGCGCGGACCACGCCCCGGATGATGAGGCTGGACTCCTGACCGAGCTTGCGCAGCTTCTGGAACAGGCCCTCCTCGATCTGCTCGAGATCCTTCTTGGACGCGATGCACTGGATGATGCCGGTGCCATCGCGCAGCATGAGGAAGGCGATCTTGCCCGAGCCGCGCTTGTTGTACAGCCAGCCCGAGAGCTCGACCTCTTGGTCGACATAGGACGCGATGGTGGCGACGGTGGCGGGGATGGCCATGGGACCTCCGGGGGAGCCTGGGAAGGGGGGAAGGTACTTACGAGGGGCCAGCGGGGCAAGCGCGCTGGCCCGGTTCTTGCGGAAACAGTTCACGGCGCCCGCATCTCCGCGGGCCCACGCGACCCCGGGATCCCCTCGTGGACGCGATCTCCCCTCCAGACCCGGAGCCGGACACCGCCAGACTGGGACAGTTTTGGGAAGATCCCTGGGGCGCGCACGTCCCGGCCTTTCCATCGCGCCCGGCTCGGCGTATCATCTCCAGGCAGGTAGGTGACCCATGCGCAACGCGCGACGAGCCCAGACCACCGTCGAGTACATGCTGACCATCTCCGTGATCACCATCGCGATCATGGCCGTGGTCTTCACGCTCATGAGCGTGGTCTACGAGGAGACGGGCACCCTGGGCAACAGCCTGGCCACCAGCCTGACCACGGACGGGGTGCAATAGAGGCACAGGGCGTGGGGGCGGCGGTCCGCCCGGTTAGAACTCCGCCATGACGAGCGAGCCGATCCCCCTGTGGCGACGAACCGGCCTGCTGCCCCTGGCGGTGGCGGTGCTGGCGTTCCTCGCCTTTCGCGGCGTCGGCGAGCACTACCTGGACAGCTACCGCTTCGCGCTGGGCTCCCTGAGCTTCCCCCGCCCCACCCACGCGATGTTCATGCTGAGCTGGGCGCTGTTCGGCTCCCTCGCGGCGGGGTTCGGTGCCTTCGGCCTGGCCCGGCTCGCCAGCCTGGGCGGGATCGGCGCATGGATCGCCCGCCGCGTCTCCACCGGACCCGACCGCCCCTGGGTGCTGGCGGGGATGGCCCTGGCGCTGGCGATCCCCCTGCTGATCCGCGGCCTGGTGCTGCTGGACATGCCGCTGACCGACGACGAGGCCTGCTACCGCTTCATGGCGGAGCTGCTCGCTTCGGGGCGGGTCTACGCCGACAGCCCTCCGGGGAAGCTGCACTTCGACATGCCGCTGATGGTCAACGACGGCCGCTGGTACAGCCAGTACTTCCTGGGTTGGCCGCTGCTCCTGGCCCCGGGGGCGCTGCTGGGCGTGACCGGCAGCGTCAACGCCGTCTACGCAGCGCTGACCGTGCCCGCGCTCTACGGCATCCTGCGCCGGGTGACCGACCGAGGCTGGGCCCGGGCGGTCCTGGTGGTGTACCTCAGCTCCCCGTTCACCATGGCCATGGCCGCCACGGAGCTGGCCCACACCAGCTGCCTGATGGCCCTGAGCTGGGCCGCCTGGTGCTGGCTTCGCACCCGGGACGAGGCGCCGCCCCTGTGGTCCCACGCGGGCCTGGCCGTGGGGCTCTCCCTCGCCTTCATGAACCGGCCGCTGACCGTCGTCGGCATCGGCGCCCCGATGGTCCTGGCCTGGCTCTGGCAGCAGCGCCGGGCGCGGGGCCGCGAGCTGGCCCTGCGGGCGGCAGCCTTCGGCATGCCCGCCGCGCTGTTGGCGGGGCTGTTCTTCTGGTTCAACCAGGCCCAGACCGGCTCGGCCCTCACCGTGGCCTACCAGGCCGCCCGCGACTACCAGATCGCCAACGACTACCGCTTCGCCATCTGGCCCCCCGGCGAGGCGCCCACGGTGTCGAACATGCGCCCGCACACGCTGATCCAGCGTCTCGCCGAGCTCGGCGTGGGCGGGCTCCGGCTCAACTTCGCGCTGTTCGGGTGGCCGTCATCCTTCGCGCTGGCCCTCTGCTCTGGCCTGCTGTGGCGCAAGGCCTGGCCCTGGGCCCTGAGCGTCCTGTGCTTCGGGGTGCTCTACAGCGGGGTGCACGACCCCGGCGTGGACACGATCGGGCCCAACCACTACGCCGAGCTGGCCCTGCCGGTGCTGGTGCTGACCGCCATCGGCCTGAAGGGTCTGACCGACGCCCTCCGGTCAGTCGAGCTGCCGGGGCTGCAGGCGCGAGCCCTGCCCGCCGCCCTGCTGACCTCCCTGATCATCCTGACCCTGGTGGGCTACGCGCCCGCGCGCTTCGGCGCCGTGCACCGGGCCGCACAGGACATCGCGCAGCCCTTCGACGCGGTGGAACAGGCAGGCGTCGAAGACGTGGTGATCTTCACCTACCGCGGCTTCATCAACACCCGGCACCAGGCGCCGGGGAGCATCTCCTTCGTGCGCTGGCACCCGATCCCGAGCCCCGACCTGGATGATCCCGTGCTGTGGGTCAACCACCTCGACATCCCCAGCGACAAGGCCTTCATGAGCCACTTCCCCGACCGGCGCGGCTACGTCCTGGTCTGGAAGGACGACCAGCCGGTGTTCCTGCCACTGGACAGCCTGCAGGAAGGGGACCTGCCGGCCAACGAGGTCCTCAAGCGGCCCAAGGGCTGACCCCCCGGGGCTCACAGGTAGCCCAGGCGCTCCATGGTGAGCCGCGAGACCTCCAGCAGGGGCTCGTCGCAGGCCGCGGGCTGGACCCAGCAGGGCTGCCCTTCGTCCGAGGCGGCGAGCGCGCCGTGGACGACGCTGCAGGCGTAGACGATGTTGACGGACTTGATGCGTGAGGTGGTGTCGGGCAACACCGTCAGCAGGCCATCGACCCGCACGGTGAAGCCGGTCTCCTCGCGCAGCTCTCGCACGACGGCCGCGGCGGGGTCCTCACCGAGGGCCACGTAGCCCCCAGGCAAGCAGAGCCCCGCGCCGTCAGATCTGCGCAGGAGCAGCAGCGCGCCGTCGCGCTCGACCACGCCCGCCACACAGCAGAACGGCGGGAAGTCGCCACGGGTCAGCGCCCCCAGCAGGCGCTGCGCAGCGCCGACGCCCCGCTGGATGATGAGGTGACGGAGGCTCGCCATGCCGAGCTCAACCCTGCCGCAGCTCGCTGCGACCCTCGAGGAACGCCCGCAGCTCGTCGAGGCTCACGGGGTCGTTGCCGATCCTGCTGACCTGCAGCGCCGCCAGGCAGCTCCCCAGGTACAGCCCGACAGGAGCCGAGGCGCCGACCACGTCGGCCAGGGCCTGGGCCGCCAGCAGCACATCGCCGGCACCGACGGTGTCGAGGATGTGGGTCGCGAACGCGGGCACGTGGTCGGTCCGGAGCCGGGCGCCGGGCTGCGGGGAACGGTGGAAGATCACCACGCCGCGCTTGCCCATGGTGAGCACCAGCTTCTCGGTGGCGCACTCGGCGAAGTAGCGGGAGGCGAGGTTGGACAGGCCGCTCTCGTTGTCACCCAGGGCGAAGCGGAGCTCTTCCTCGGAGGGGGTGGCCATCCGGGCGCCCCGGAACTTGAGGATGCTGGAGCTGCCGGAGATGCTGACGTCCACGTAGATGGGCAGCTCATGCCGCTGCGCGGCGCCCTCGATGACCCGCACGCACTCGGGTCCGAACATCCCGTAGCCGAAGTCCGTGATGATGACGGCGTCGAAGCGCGGCAGCTGCTGCTCCAGCAAGGCGGCGAGGGCCTGCACGCCCTGGGTGGACAGGGGCGCCTGGCGGCCCTCGTCGACCTTGAACACCTTGGTCTCTTCCACCAGGTAGCGGGTCTTGACGTAGACAGGGCGCCGTTCGCCCTCGAGCTGCAGCAGCTCGACGCTGTGCTCGGCGAGCCCAGCGGTGAACCGATCCCCATGCTCCCCGGGCCCGATGGTGGTGAGCAGGCTGGCGTCGGCCCCGAGGGCTTGCAGCTGGCGAGCGATCAGGGCGGCGCCGCCCAGGTACCAGTCCTCGCCCACGGGGCGCACCGAGAGCATGGGGCTCTCGTTGGCGACGCTCGAGGTCGCGCAGTGGACATAGCGGTCGAGGATGGCGTCGCCGATGACCAGCACCCGGCGCGAGTCCACCGCGTCGAGCAGCCCGCCCAGGGCCGGGCCGTCGACACCGTGGCGACGGCAGAAGAAGTTGACCCGCTCCTGCTCCATGCCGAAGCGCTGGCGGTACTTCCCGATGATGGTGCTCGACGAGTAGACCACGTCGCCGGAGCCGTACATGACCCGCCCCCCCTGGCCCTCCACCAGCTCCTTCTCCTTGAGGAAGCGGGGATCGGCGTTGGTCTCGTACTCCTTGCCCTTGACGTAGATGTCGGGCTTCAGCAGCTCCAGCACCGGCCCGGCCCAGCTGTTGTGGTCCAGGTAGAGGTAGTCCACGAACTCGAGGGCCGCGAGGTTCTCGATGCGCAGGTCTTCGTTGATGTAGGGGCGGTCGAAGCCCTTGCCCACGACGTCGTCGGCGCTGACGCTGACGATGAGCACGTCCCCCAGCTCCCGGGCGAAGCGCAGGTAGCGGATGTGGCCCGGGTGCACGATGTCGAAGCAGCCGTGGCACTGGACCACCACCCGGCCCTCGGAGCGCAGCCGCTCGCGGACCTCGACGAGCTGCTCGGGCGGAAGGAACTTGCGCTCCAAGATGCTGGGCTCGGTGGGCATGGAGGCCTCCTGTCGGCCGCCCACCATAACCGGAGCGGCGTTAGGATCAGAGCGGATGCCCCCTGCAACGCCCTTCGCCGCCATCCTCTTCGACCTCGACGGGGTGCTGGCACTGTCCGCCCCCGCCCACCACTGGGCCTACCAGCAGATCTTCGCGCGCGAGGGCCTGTCGTTCACCATGGCGGACTTCGAGCGGGTCTGCCTGGGCACCCCGCGCCGCAGGGTGCTCACCACCATGCTGCCAGGCATCACCGAGCCGCGCCTGGGGGAGCTGATGGCCGAGAAGGGCCGCCTCACCATCCGCTACCTCGAGACCCACGGGCTCCCACCCGTCCCCGGGGCGCTGGAGTTCGCAGCGGCCGCGCGGGCTCGGGGCGTCTCCGTGGCGGTGGCCCCCCCCCCCCCCCAGCCCCGCCGCCTCCGGGCGGCCCAGGGCGCGGCCGCGCGCGTCGCCCGGGTGGTGGGGGGTGGCCAGGTCGAGCGGGCCTCGACGAAGTCCGCCGGGCCACCGACGCCGCCGGCGCGGCCCCCGGGCCCCCCCCCGCCCCCCCGCGCCACCCCCCGCGCCCCCGGGGCGCGGGGCCCCCCGGGGCCCCCCCCCCCCCCCAGCCGCATGCCCGGCGTCCTCCTGGCGGCCATGGGAGCGGACGCGCTCTTCGACGTGGTGGTGGGAGGTGACCAGGTCGAGCACCCCAAGCCCCACCCGGACACCTACCTGCGCGCCGCCTCCCAGCTGGCGGTTCCGGCAGCCCGCTGCCTGGTCATCGAAGACTCCCCCATCGGGATCGAGGCGGGCAAGCGGGCCGGTGCGCGGGTCTTGGCCCTGACCACCACGGAGCACCCCGACGCGCTTGGGGCCGCCGACTGGATCCGACCCGGCTTCGCGGGCCTCACGCTCGAGGCGCTCACGCCCAGGGGGCTATGAGCGCGGCCAGCGGCAGAGCGAGGGGTGGGCGTTCATCCAGGCCACGTTGCGATACCGGGGCTGCTCCCAGTCGGGCACCCGGCCATCGCCATAGGCCCCCAACAGATCGCGCACGGCCAGGCTCAGGGAGCGTCCGGGCTGGTAGCCCAGCACCCGGCCGACCTTGCCGGCGCTCAGGTGGTAGGAGCGGTTGTCGTCGGTGGGCACCACCGCGATCTCGACCCCCTCACCCAGCTCACCCTGGATCATCTGGGCCAGCTCCATGACGGTCGCGTTGGCCTTGCACAGGTTGAACGCTTCGCCCTGGACCAGGCCGCGCGGTGCGTCCAGCAGCGCCACGTAGAAGTCGGTCAGGTCCTCGATGTGCACGTTGGGGCGCTGCTGATCGCCGCCGAACACCCGGATCCGGCCGTTGTTGTAGCCGTGGCTGGTCAGGATGTTGATGGTGAGGTCGAGCCGCAGCCGGGGAGCCCAGCCGCAGACCGTGGCCGCCCGAACCGAGACCCCACAGAACCGATCGTCGATGAGCCCCCGCAGCACAGCCTCGCCCTCGGCCTTGTAGCGGGCGTAGAGGGTGATGGGCTCGAGGGGGAGATCCTCGTGCACGTCGGGGGTCTGCTTGATGCCGTACACGCTGGCCGAAGACGCGTAGAGCAGCCGCCGCACGCCCGCCGCCTTGGCGGCCACGAACAGATCCTCGAGGGCCACCCGGTTGACCGACCGGGTCAGATCGGGGTCCAGATCGGAGGACGGGTCGTTCGAGATCGCGGCCAGGTGGATGACCGTGTCGAAGCGGCCATCGGCCAGCACCCGGCGCAGCTCGTCACCGTCCCGCAGGTCCGCACGGACCAGCGCGAAGCCAGGCCGATCCTGGCAGGGCGCCAGGGGCTCGGTGCCGTACCAGCAGGCGTCGTAGACGGTCACTGCGTGGCCGGCGTCCAGGAGCTTGGGGGTGAGGATGGAGCCGAGATAGCCGGCACCGCCGGTGAGCAGGACGCGGTGGGGAGTGGCGGTCACGATGAAACCTCCGAGCGGCGGGCGCCGAGCAGCGCCACGACCTCGATCACGAGCCAAGGGATGCTGATGAGAGCGATGGGGAAGAACGCGAGCGCGTGCCCGACGACCACCACCGAGGTGGCCACGACCCGCCCCACGCCGACGAGCATCAGCGCCTGTGTGGTGAAGAAGTGGTAGGTGCCCACGGCGCTCGGCGACGAGGGAAGGAAGGTGCCGAGGGCCGAGAAGAACAGGACCAGGAAGGGGGTGTACCAGGGGAGGGTGAGCCCGAACGCCCAGATCCAGAGCGCGACGGTGAAGACCTCGGCCGCCCAGTAGGCCAGGGTCCACAGGATCACGAGGATCACGCCCCGGCCCGTGCGCAGGGAGGCCAGGCCCTGGGCCAGAAGCCCCACCATGCCCGCCAGCTTGTCCGCGACGCCCTGGCCACCGAAGCGACCGAGCCCCTGCACGAAGCCCACCAGCGCGTCTGGGTGGCGACCAGCCAGCAGCGCACCGACCAGGCCGATGGCCAGCACCGCCCCGAACACCCAGAACGAGGCCTCGGCGGGCAGGTCCACCATGGTCAGGGGCATGACCACCACGAACAGCGCCACGATGCAGCACAGATCGAGCAGCCGCTCCAGGGCGACCGCCCCCAGGCAGGAGCCCGCCGACACCTCGCCCACACGCACCAGGTAGCCGATGCGCATGACCTCCCCGAGCCGGAGGGGCAGGATGGCGTTGCCGCCAGTGACCACCACGATGGAGCGGAACAGCTGGCCGAAGCGGTAGGTGCCCAGGCTGCGGAAGACGACCACCGAGCGCAAGCTCATGAAGGTCATCCCCACCAGCTTGGCCACCAGGGTCAAGGCCAGGATGGGGAGCGACGCGCCGAGCACGTGCTGCTGCAGCTCGGCGATGGGCACGTTTCGCAGGGTGAGCCAGGCGAAGATCACCGAGACCACCAGTCCGAGCAGGACGATGACGATCTTGCGGGCCGTGAGGGGGCCCCGCTCGCTCATGGGCCGCTCTGGCAGGCGTGGAGCACGGCCTCGATCACCTGCTCCCGCTGCTCCCGCGAGAGCTCGGGGGTCACCGGGAGGCTGAGGATCTCGGCCACGGCCCTCTCGGTCTCGGGCAGGGGCGCCCGGACCCACTTCGAGAACGCCGGCTGGCGGTGGATGGGGATGGGGTAGTGCACCTTGCTGTCGATCCCACGCTCACGGAGCGACGCGGCGACCCGGTCCCGCTCGGGGTGACGCACGACAAAGGCGTGGTAGACCGCGCGGCCGTGGGCGGGTTCTTCGGGGGGCAGCACCACGTGGCCCGCGAGCGCTTCGCGGTAGGCGGCGGCGTGATCGCGGCGGGCCTGGGTCCAGGCGTCGAGCATGTCCAGCTTGACCATCAAGATGGCCGCGTGCAGGGCGTCCAGCCGGCTGTTGCCCGAGACGAAGTCGCAGTGGTCCCGGTCGCGGATGCCGATGTTACGGGCCTGGCGAATCCAGGCGGCGATGGCCGGATCGCCGGTGGTGATGAAGCCGGCATCCCCACAGGCCGAGAGGTTCTTGAGGGGATGCAGGGAGAAGCAGCCGGTGCCGAAGCCGCCCACGGAGCGCCCGCGCCAGGTGGCGTCGATGGCCTGGGCACAGTCCTCGATGAGCACCAGCCCGTGGCGTTCGCAGAACGCCCCGATGGCGTCCATGTCGCAGGGGTGGCCCATCAGGTGCACAGGCAGCACCGCCCGGGTGCGCTCGGTGCGGGCGGCCTCGAGCAAGCCCGGGTCCATCAGCAAGGTGGTGGGGTCGATGTCCACGAACACCGGCACCGCGCCGACGATCTCGATGGCGGAGGCGGTGGCGAAGAACGAGTGGGAGACGGTGATGACTTCGTCCCCGGGGCCCACGCCGTGGGCTCGCAGGGCGAGCACCAGCGCGTCGGTACCCGAGTTGACCCCGATGACATGGGCGACGCCGAGGCGCTCGGCGAGCCGCTCCTCGAGGGCCTGGACCTCGGGCCCGAGGATGAACCAGCCATGGCGCAGCACGCCGCGCACCGCCTCGAGGATCCGATCCTCGAGCTCGGTGTGCTGGGCGGCCAGATCGACGTAGCGGACGGTCATGGGGCGGCCGAATCCACGCCGTCCGCACGCTGCTCCAGCGCCCGCTGGTAGTCCCGGTACTCCTGGCGCAGCTCCTGGTACACCCGGCCCTCCGGCAGCACGCCCTTGCCCTTGATCCGCCACCACACCCGACCCATCCGCTGCAGGTCCTGGAGGTTGCGAAGGGGTCGGTAGGCCTTGCTCTCGCCGGCGATGCGATCGCGGATCTCGAACGGGATCTGGATGTAGCTTGCGCCGCAGAGCACCAGGCGCACCGCGGTCTCGTACCACCCGAGGAAGCCGTCGTTCTCCGGCGCCATCCTGAGCACCAGATCCCGGGGCGAGACCACGACGCCGGCCAGGTAGGTCACCGAGATGCCGAACAGCGCCAACAGGTACAGGCGCCACAGGTGGGACAGCACGACGCGCTTCTGCCCACGCTCGTACTCGTTGTTGGGGAAGCCGAAGATGATGTCGTACTGCCCCAGGAAGGGCAGGAAGCGCTCGAACGACGACATCTCGAACTGGTTGTCCCCGGGGATGACCACCTGGTAGGTCGTCTCGACCAGCTCGACACCCTTGCGGATGTTCGCCCACTGGCCGACGTTCTGGGGGTGGTGGTAGCAGCGGGTGTTGTCGAAGCGGCGGGCGAGCTCATCGGCGATCGCCGGCGTGGCGTCGGTGCTGCCGTCGTCCATGATGAGGACGGGCGCGTCCTTGCCGACGGACTCCAGCAGCGCCTGGATCTCGACCACGGTCGCTTCGAGCAGCTCTTCCTCGTTGTAGGCGATGACCACGAAGGTCAGATCCAGCGACTCTGACGAGGCCATGACGCTCCCGGGTCGGAGGCCGTGACGAGATCCCGCGGATCCCGTCCGTGCGCTACTCGCTCGCACCATCCTGCAGGATGTGGAACTCGACCCGGCGGTTGCGGGCCTTGCCTTCCGTGGTGGTGTTGGTGTCGATGGGGCGGGTCTCGCCGAAGCCTTCGGTGATCAGGCGGCGGGCGTCGATGCCCTTGCCGATGATGTACTCGAAGACCGAGTCCGCGCGGGCCTTGGACAGCTCGAGGTTGGTGGCGTCGTTGCCCACGTTGTCGGTGTGGCCTTCGATGCGGACCTTGATGTCCGGGTAGTCCCGCAGGACCATCACGACGTCGTCGATCACCGGGTAGGACTCCACGCGGATGGTGGCCTTGCCGGTGGCGAACAGGATCTGTTCCTTGATGACGATCTGCTGCTTGGTGACCTCGACCCGCTGGGGCTTCTCGTCGGGGCAGCCGTCGGTGTCGAGGTAGTCGTTCATGGTCTCGGCGGCGTCGGGGCAGGCGTCCGAGTCGTCCGGCACGCCGTCGCCGTCGGCGTCCTGATCCGGGCAGCCGTCGGCGTCGCGGTCACCGTCGAGATCCTCGGCGTCGTTCGGGCAGCGGTCGGCGGCGTCGTCGATGCCGTCGTTGTCGTTGTCCGGGTCCGGGCAGCCGTCGGTGTCCTGGAACTGATCGAAGTCTTCCGCCGCCATCGGGCAGGCGTCCATGCCGTCGATCACGCCGTCGTTGTCGTTGTCCAGCTCCGGGCAGCCGTCGGCGTCCTTGAAGCCGTCCATGTCTTCCGGCACGTCGGGGCAGCCGTCGTCGGCGTCGGGCACGCCGTCGCCGTCCATGTCGCCCGGCTCGGGGGGCGGAGGCACGTAGACGGGGGGCGGCGGCGCGACCTCGTCCTCTTCAGGACAGCCGTCGTCGTCGCGGTCGCCGTCCTTGTCCTCGGGCTCGGTGGGGCACTGGTCGTCCGCGTCGGCGATGCCGTCGCCGTCACCGTCCTTGGGCACGCAGGCCTGGGCGGCCAGCTTGGCCTCCTCCGCGTAGCGGCGGGCGAGGCTCAGGTGCTCGGAGGCCCGGTTGGCGTCGCCGGCCTGGAACTCCAGCTCGGCGAAGGTGCGGTGGGACTGGGCCATGGCCAGCGCCTGGGGGGCGCACTCGAGGGCGTACTTGTTCGCCTCGAGCTGGGTCATGGTGGCCACCAGGGCCGTGTGATCGCGCTGGAGGGGCGTGAGGTCGGCACAGCCCCAGAGCAGCAGGAGAAATACGGTTGCGCGCTTCACGTCATTCCTCGGTGATGCCAAGGGGGGTCTCGTACTCTTCTTCGACGGTGTTGGCCGCGTCCGGCACTTCCTCGCCCATCTCCTGGAGCATCAGGTCGCGCTCGGTGGTGCCGTACTCGGCGACCGCGGAGGCCTTGGCGGACCACTCGGCGGAGGCCTTGGCCATCGTCTCTGCGTTCTTGTAGTCGGAGTAGCCGTGCTCTTCGCGGGCCTTGAGCAGGTGCTCGTGGGCCATGGTGTACTCGTACACGGCGCGGGAGTCGGCCTCGAGGTCCACGGCCGTCACGAACTCGCGCTCGGCGGTCCAGAGGTAGTAGGTGCTCCGTCCCGCGGCGCAGCCACTGGCCAGGAGCAGGGAGAGCAGGAGGGGCAACGAGCGCATGCTTCCGTCCTAAGTGGGCTCTGGGTGGGGTTTGGGGTTCACGGCGGGGAGGCGCGTCAGCGCGCCTCGACCCCCGATGGATCGAGGGTGATGGTGTAGGAGTCCTGCTCCTGCGGGTCGCTGTTGTCCACCGGGGTCTCTTCGCGCAGCAGCATGTAGAGGCCTACACCGCCGCCGGCGACGACGGCGGTGATGCCGGTCCAGAACCACCAGGTCTCGGTGACCGGCTTGCGCTCGTAGCGCACGCCCTGGATCTTGTGTTCGCTCTTCTTGAACAGGCCGGGCCGCTTGCCGGACTGGTAGCTGCTGCCCTGGTCGGTCAGGTGGCCACCGTCGCTGGTGCCGATGCTGGGCTGGGAGCCGGTGGGCTGGGTCTCCACGTTGGGGATCTCGTGGAAGTCGCCGAACTCCGGCTCGGTGGTGGAGGGCTGCCCGATGGGCGCGGTGTAGCCCGTGGGGCCGGAGCTGTGCTCGCCGCCCACCAGCAGGACCGCCAGGTCGTAGAAGAAGGGATCGCCCGGGTACAGGGGCAGCTCGTCGGCGTAGTCGGTGGTCTCGGTGACCAGGCGGCCGTCCTGGTACAGGCCCACGTGGACGGTGCCGTCCGCCACGACGTAGCCGGTGACCACGTACTTGGCACCGAGCCTGTCGCCGATGGTGGCGATGCGGGAGCCGGGGACCGTGCGGCGCTCGGCTTCCTGCAGCTGGGAGGCGGCGCGGGCGAAGAGGCTGGCCGTGGCGCCGGTGGCGCCCACCGCGCGGCCCTGGTGGTAGCCCGGGTAGAGGTAGAGGCACTCGACCAGGTGGTCCACGGCTTCGTTGGTGCGGCCGAGCTTGTTGAGGGCCAGGGCGGTGTAGTAGTGGGCGTCGGCCAGCTCGGGGCGGCGACCGACCCAGGACCAGGCGGACTCGTGGAGCGAGAGCACCTCGGCCAGCAGGCGCAGGGCGGTGGAGGTGTCGCCGGCGTCCATCTTCTGGCGGGCATCGGCCAGCAGCTCCCGGGCGCGGCGCAGGGACTCACCCTGGCCGGCGCTCAGGCCGTCGCTGATGTCGTAGCCCGAGAGGGGATCGAAGGTGGCTTCCTCGAGGAAGCCGTCCCGCAGGCCCTGGGTCATGACCTGGGCGGTCTCGTAGTCGACGCCATACCCGTCGAGATCGAGCACGGCGATGGACTGGATGGCATGTGCGGCCCGGGGCGACAGCAGGGCCAGCACGCCGCAAAGAACGAGCGTCAGCAGCCGCGACGCGGGCCAGCGCGCGGCCGAGGAACCTGGTGTTTTGGTCGTAAGGGCGGCGATCATCTCGTCTCCGCGGTCTCCAGCCCTTGGATGATAACCCACGCCCGGTCGACCCGGCGCGGGGGCCGGGAATTCCTGGGGCGGGCCTCACCGGCCAGCAGGGGGGAGTCCGCAAGTTGTTGACTTGTCAACGTCGGCACATGGCTTCGGATCGAGACCGATGGTAGCATGAACGCACGCCAGCGCCATCTCAAGCAGATCTCCCGGAGGCACCATGGCCGTGCTCGCCCTCACCGCCCTGCTCGCCAGCGCCGCCGCCGTCGCGACGCAGCCCGTGCCCGATCGGCCCATGGCCACCAACAGCGGCTACCTGGTGGCCGCGCGCAGCCTGGAGATCGAGGCGGGCGGTCACTGGCAGCAGGGCTTCACGGTGCCCGCCCGGGTCAAGCTGGGCGCGGCGAAGATCTTCGAGCCCCGCCTGGCCTTCGACCTCTCCGGCGTGGACGGCGGCCACCCGGATCTGTGGGTCGAGGGCAAGTTCGGGCTCATCCAGGAGGAAGGCATCGGGCTGGCCATCCTGGCGGCCTCGGCCTTCCCCATCGCCGAGGGTGAGCGCTGGAAGGGCACCCTGCGGGCGCTGATGACCCTGCCCTTCGAGCGCTTTGCCGTGCGCGCGAACCTGGGCGGCGACCTGCACTACGACGGCGAAGGCATCGCCTTTGGCGGCGTTCCCGCCTCGGCGGCCTTCGAGCTGCCCTTCACCTCGAGCGTCGGCGCCTTCCTCGAGGCCGGCACCATCCTCGGCGCCGGCTGGGACCAGGCCCTGCTCGACGGCGGCCTGACCTGGCGCCTCACCGAGATCATGGTGCTCGACGTGGCCGTGGGCTGGGACATCGCCGCCGGCTCGCCCTTCGTGGGAGCGGGGATGACGGCGAACCTGGGGCGGATCGGCGGTTGAGCCCTCGCCGGACCGCGCCGGTGCCCGACAGCGAGGTCGCGGGTATGACAGAGCGGCGACACGACGCGAAGAGGTGAGCGATGACCAGCGCATACGAACCCCACGAGCTCGAAGCGATGGGCCTGACGATCGGCGAGGACGTCCAGGTGGACAGGGGTGCGCGCTTCTTCGGAGCCGAGCACATCACCATCGGCTCCCATGTCCGCATCGACGCCTTCTGCACCATCAGCGCGCGCGAGCCCGTGGTCATCGGGGACCATGTGCACCTGGCCATCGGCGTCTCTCTGTTCGGGGCCGAAGGAGGGATCGTGCTGGAGGACTTCGTCGGCCTGTCGGCCCGCGCCACCCTCTTCTCGGCCACCGACGACTACTCGAGCGGACACCTCACCAACCCGACAGTGCCTCGACAGTACAAGCGGATCCAGGCCGGCCCCATCCTCTGCCAGCGCCACTCGATCATCGGCGCAGGCAGCGTCATCATGCCGGGGGTGACCATCGGGACCGGGGCAGCGGTGGGCGCCGTGAGCTTCGTCAACAAGTCCATCCCTGCGTACATGGTTGTCTCCGGCAATCCAGTACGCAAAGTTGGTATGCGCGACCGCGAGCGGCTCCTGGCGCTCGAGGCAGAGTTCATCCAGACGAAAGGAAGCCACGATGGATAAGCAGGACGTCATCCGGACACTGGCCGCGATCATCGAGGACATCTCCTTGGGGCGCGTGTCCGCCGACTCCATCGATGGATCCGAACGCATCATCGCCGACCTGCGCCTGGACAGCCTCGACTTCGCCTCGGTGATGCTCCGCTGCGAACAGAGCACCGGCGTTCGCCTCGACGAGGACCGGGTGAACTGGGCCGAGGTGGACACCGTGGGGAAGCTGGCGCAGCTCTTCGCCACGGGACCACGGCGGGCGTGAGGGGCGCGGTATGAAGCTCGTCCATCTCGACCGGAGCACTCGCCTCGCCGCCCAGGTCGAGGCGCTGGCCGAACAGGCTCGCGCCGGCGACGAGCTCATCGTGCACACTTCAGGCACGACCGGCACGCCGAAGGTCATCCGCCGCGATCTGGGCGAAGCGTTGGCCAAGAAGCGAGGCGGCGCGCCAGACCATCGATTCCTGCTGACCTACAGCCCGGAGCGCTGGTCGGGCATCTCGGTGGTCCTGCATTGCCTGGCCTTCGACTGCACCTTGATCATCCCCCGGAGCCTCGAGGCCACGGATCTGCTGGCCGCCGCGATCGCCGAGCGACCCTCCCACATCAGCCTGACGCCGTCCATGCTCCGCACGATCTTCATCAGCGATCCGGACCGGGCCTGGTCACAGGTTCCGCTTCGACAGATCACGTTCGGCGGTGAGGCCGCCTCTCAGAGCGTGATCGACCTCGCACAGGCCTACTGGCCCACGGCCAGGATCAGCCACACCTACGCATCCACGGAGCACGGGGACATCCTGGCCGTGTCCGATGGGCTCGCCGGCATCCCCGCCCGCAAGCTCGACCGCCACAGCTTCGAGGGCGACCTGGAGGTCGGCGCCGAGCTGATCATCGATGGCATCTCCACCGGGGATCTGTGGCGCCGCGCGGGCGACCGGTACCACTTCGTGGGGCGGCGTGAGGAGATCATCAATGTCGGGGGCAACAAGGTCAGCCCCCTGGTGGTCGAAGAAGCGGCGATCGCGGCCGGCGCCACCATGGCGCGGGCCTACGCGGTCCGCAGCCCGCTGGTGGGCTCCATGGTGGGGCTCGAGTACACGGGCGAGATCGAGCCCAGGGCGCTCCAGGCGCAGCTCCGTGCGCGCCTGCCCAAGTACGCCTGGCCCGTCAACGTGGACCGGGTCCAGCAGCTCGCGCTGTCGGCCGCCGGCAAGACCAAGAGGGTATCGTGAGCACCATCGTCATCTCCGGAGGCAGCCGTGGGCTCGGCCACGACCTGGCCTTCTACCTCGCCGAACGCGGCCACCAGGTGGTGACCTTCGCCCGAGGCCCAGCGCCCTCGACACCCGGCGTGGTCCACATCCCCGACATCGACGTTCGGTCCCGAGAGCAGCTCGAGACACTCGAGCCCTACCTGCGCGACGCGGATGGCCTCGTGAACAACGTCGGCACCGCCTACGACGGCATCCTGGCGACCCAGGGCGGCGAGAGCATGGCCGAGATGCTCGAGGTGAACGTCCTGTCGGTGCTGTACCTGACGAAGCTCTACCTGCGCGCGCGGCTCGCCCAGCGGGTCCCCGGCAACGTGGTGACCGTCAGCTCGATCATCTCCGAGCGAGGCTACGCCGGGCTGGCCACCTACGCCGCCACCAAGGGGGCGCTCAACAGCATGACCCGCGCGCTGGCGCGCGAGATGGGTTCCCGCGGGGTCCGGGTCAACGCGGTGCTGCCCGGCTACTTCGCGTCGGAGCTGAGCAAGGGCCTGACAGCCCGAAAGCGGGAACAGATCGTGCGGCGCACTCCCCTCGGCAGGCTCGCGACCACCGACGACATCTGCCCCGTGGTGGAGTTCCTGCTCTCCGACGCTTCCCGGTTCATGACCGGCCAGCTCCTGACGGTGGACGGCGGCCTGACGGTCTAGCGTCAGAGCCCAGGGCTCAGCCCCCCAGCTGCCGACGAGGCGCCGTGAGCATCGCCAGCATGATGGCGTTGCCGATGGCGCCTCCGGTGTAGAACCAGCGCCCCCCTCTGCCCGGCGCTGGCAAGCCGAACAGCGTCGCGGTGCGGGCGATGGCGCGGTAGTGGCGCGCGTCGCCGTGGGCCCGGGCGCCGGCGAGGGCGAAGCCGGTGGCGCTGACGCCGTAGCCCAGGATCACCGGGCCGGAGTCGATGTCGCCCCAGCCGCTGTAGCCCGGGGCGTACTCCCGGATGGCGCCCAGCCCCAGCTCCACCCGCATCCCTCCGCGAACCAGCGCGTTGTACAGCCGCTGGGAGAGCACGGGATCGGCCCACAGCAGCCCGTAGGCCGCCAGGGCGGTGCCCGATCCGCGGGGGTCGTCGCCGGCCGCGCCGTCGTAGGTCTCCACCCGCTGGGTGAGCCAGCCGGTGTCGGGATCCACCGCCGCGTCCTGGAAGCGGGTGGACCAGTCCCTCAGCAGCGCGTCGCGGTCCGTGCCGGTGGCCCGGGCGTGCAGGCCCACCGAGCCCGCCGCCATCGCCTGATCCACCGGATAGCTCTCGTGGGGGTAGGTCTGGAAGCGGTGGATGGGCAGGGCCAGGCCGGCGGCCAGCTGCTCGCTGATGGCGTCGTGCAGCTCGGCGTACTGGGAGTCCGGCACCAGCAGCCGGTGCATCCCGAGCGCCAGGTTCATGTACCCGAGGTAGGCGTGGGCGGGGTCTGCGGGGTCGCGCGCGGCGCCATCCTCGCCCCACTTGCCGGTCCCGAAGGCCCGCGCCTCGGGCAGCACCAGCCAGTCGAGGCAGGCCTCCATGGCCGGCAGATAGCGCTCCTGCAGCTGGGGGTGCTCCAGCGCCACCTGCCCCAGCCCCATCACCGCCATGGAGCAGGTCCCGAAGGACCACTCCGCGTCGAAGAAGGCCGAGCCCGGGCTCTTGGCCTGCGCGCCAGCGTGCTCGAGCGCCCAGGCCGCCACCGCGTCGGCGTGGGCCCGCTGGGCGTCGACGTCACCGGCGTACAGGCCCCGGATGCGCAGCCCCTGCCAGGCGACGGCGAAGAGGAGGATGAACACGAAGGCGAACAGACCGAGGATGAACTTCTTCATGCTCTGACGATGCCCGCGCCCACGCACACCGACCGCCGCCACCACCGCGAGCGGTCACCGCGAGCCCACCAACGGTCGCCCACCACCGACCAGCTGTCGGCCCAGCGCTAGACCAACCGCCCTCTGAACGGCCCCGCGTTCCGCACCAGCAGCGTGGGGGGCAGCCCCTCGACCAGGGACAGCATGCGGGTGGCGTGCTCCAGCTCTTCGCCCGCGGGCACCTCTGGCAGGCCCAGCAGGACCAGCCGGGCGTTGCGGGAGCCGTGCTGGATGAGCTCGCCGATGCTCTGACCGGGCTCGGGGACCATGACGTCCATCTCCGCCCGGATGCGCACCCGGGCCAGGAAGGCCTTCATGCTGGCGTGCAGCTGAACGGCGTCCTCCTGGGTGGGGACGATGGAGCGCAGCACGATGCGCACGCGACGCCAGCCCTCGGCCTGGGTGAGCAGGTGGGCCAGCAGCAGCATCAGGTCGCCGTTGTGCTGCTTGCCGCGCCACCAGCAGACCAGCTCGTTGCGGGGAGAGTGGGGGTTGGGGGGCACGAAGCGCAGCACCAGGGTGCACTTCTCCATGCCGCTCATGCGCCGGGTGAGGCCCAGGGTGCGGGCCAGCCCTTCCGGGTTGTCGTCGCCGGACCAGCCGAACATCGCGGTGTTCGAGGCCAGGCCCGCGAAGCCGTTGGCCTGGGCCACGGTGATGATGCCGTTGTCCACGAAGGGCACCGCCGCGACCTCGCAGAAGGCGTTCAGGCTCTTGCTGTCGAGCAGCTCCTGGTTGCTGCGGGTCAGCTGCTCGGCGTGCTCGTGCTCTTCGACGTCGCCCTCGAGCAGGGTGGAGACGGTGACGATGCCGCGCTCCTGGGAGAGCATGCAGGCCAGCTGGATGAGCTCGAGGTTATCGCAGACCTCGCGGGTGAAGACCAGCACGTGGGGGCGCCAGTTGCGGGCGTCGAAGCGGCTCTCGCGCAGCTTGTAGAGGGACACGCGGGCCATGGTGAACCACAGCCCGGAGCGCAGATCGCCCCAGGCGGCCTTCATGGCCCGGCGGGACAGCACGGTCCAGATGGCGCCCACGGCCAGCATGGCCACCACGCCGGCCACCGGGTTGATGGCCATCATGGCCACGAAGCAGCCCAGGGCGCCCAGCCCGCTGACCCAGGAGGGGATGCGGATGCGGGGGCGGTAGGAGAGGTCGCCCACCAGGGCCTCGAGGCCCGCCACGGCGTTCAGCGTGCCGTAGGTGGTGAGGAAGAACATGGTGACCACGGCGGCCACGGCGTTCAGATCGCCCAGGGCCACGCAGGCCAGGGCCAGGGCGCCGGAGATGCGCAGGGCCAGGACCGGCTCGCCGGTCTTGGGGTTGGTGCGGGCCAGGAAGCGAGGCAGCAGGCCGTCGTCGGACAGGGCCTGCAGGGTGCGGGGCGCGCCCAGGATCGAGCCGATGGCCGAGGACAGGATGGCGCCCCACAGGCCACCGAGCACCGCGGGGCCGAAGATGGCGACCTTGGTCCAGATGAGCGAGTCGGAGCGCAGGGTCTCGGGATCGACGGTCAGGGCCAGCAGGACGGGGATGGCCATGTAGACGAAGAAGCCCACGACCACGGCGGCCAGCACACCCTGGGGGATGGCCTTGCCCGGGTTCTTCAGGTCCCCCGAAAGGCTCACCCCGGCCAGCACGCCGGTGACAGCGGGGAAGAAGACCGCGAAGACCCCCCAGAAGTCGGCATCGACCCACTCGCCGTCCACCGGGGTCTCCAGGGGGCCGCCCCAGTTCACGCCGAGCACGAACACGACGATGCTCAGGAAGATGAGCCCCATGATGGGCAGCTGGGCCTTCAGCGCCAGCTCGGTGCTGCGGTCCGCCAGGGCGGTCACCAGGATCACGATCACGGCCGCCACGATCTGCACCGGGACGTCGGGCCAGACGATGCGCAGGGACTCGGCCAATCCGAAGCTGTACAGGGTGAGCGACAGGGTCTGGCTCAGGTACAGCGGGATGCCGATGGCGCCGCCGGCCTCGAGGCCCAGGCTGCGGGAGATGAGGTAGTAGGCGCCGCCTACGCCGACCCGCATGTTGGTGGCCAGGGCGGACAGCGACAGTGAGGTGATCAGCGTGATGGCGTTGGCCAGCGCGATGATCAGCAGGGCGCCACCCAGGCCGGCGTTGCCGACGACCCAGCCCACCCGCATGTACATGATGACGCCCAGGATGGTGAGCATCGTGGGCGTGAAGACACCGATGAAGGTGCCGAGCTTGATGGGCTGCGCTGGCTGGCTCTGATCGCTCATCGGGGCCCACCTAGCGTGTTGCTGGTGGGCTGCCAGATCCGTCGATGAGGTTTGACAGCCCGACTACTGCTCTGGCGACCCTGGCAACCAGGTGGTGTAGCCGAAGGCACCGCCCATGGAGGCCTCGACGGACCAGACCTGGGCTCCGGCGGGATCGACCTCCTCGATGAGCCCGCCGTAGGACCAGGTCACGAGGGTGGTGCCGCTGTCGAAGCGGTGGACGTCGCCGAGGATCATGCTCGACAACCCGCGGGTGGACTCGTGCTCCCAGGCCTCGAAGACCCCGCCGTCGTCGAGGTTGACGGCATATTCTACCGCTCGGGAGACTCCCATCTGCATCGGGCCGTTCTCGAAGACCAGCACGGAGTCGTCGAGCCAGTGGAACTGGTGCTGGTGCTCGAACAGATCGGTCTCACCGTCGATGGTGGTGAAGTCCGACTGATCGCCCCCCAGGCGCCAGCTCACCGCGCCGCTGTCGCGCTCGATGCGGACGAGCCCGCCCAGGGACAGGAAGGAGACGATGTAGGCATTCTCGTCGTCGACGATGTCGATGGCGTTGGCGTGGGGCCACATGCGGCCCATGTAGGCGTCGGAGGCCTGGTACTCGACCTCCGGGTCCAGCCACACGTCGTAGACCACCCGGGTGGAGCCGTCGGGAGCCAGCTCCACCAGCCGATCGCCCGGGACCAGCATGCCCCCGATCTCCACAGGGTCGTAGACCAGCGCGGCGATGGTGCCGTCGGCCAGGACCTCGAAGTCGTGGTGGAAGCCGTAGCTGGGCAGGGTCTCGAGACCGCGACCGTCAAGCCCCACCCGGTACAGGGCCGCGTCCACGTCGCCGGCGAGGTTCATGTCGAGCATGAGCATGGAGCGGTGGTCGGGGGTGATCCGGGCGCGGGCCAGGGCCTCGACGCCCTCGAGGACGTGCCACCAGACGATGTCACCGTCCTCGTCCAGGATGACCGCGGTGGGGGGCATGGCGGCCACCGTGGTGACCAACAGGCCCTGCCAGGGCTCCACGCCGGCCGTGCGCCCCACGGTCAGCTCGGGCAGCTCCGCGGGCAGGTAGCCGGTCTCCACCCGGCGCTCGAAGCTGCGGAGGGTCTCCCCACCGGACTCGACCACGGCCCAGAGGCTGTAGCTGGAGCCCGGCTTCATGCCGATCAGGATGGACTCGAAGTCGGGACCGTTCGCCGGGTCCACCTCGACGGTACGCTCGACCTCGCCGTCCCGGCCCAGCTCCCACCAGGCCGCGTCGATGGCGTCGGAGTCCACGCTCCAGTGGGCGGTGTAGACCGTGGGGATGGCCTCGCTCTGGACCAGCTCGATCTCGAAGCCGTCGGCGGGGCGGCAGCCGAGGGTGAGCAGGGCGAGGTGGGAGAGGCGAAGCATGGGGGCAGTCTAGCCGGTCGGGGGCGGGATCGCGTTGGGGCCCACAGCCGACAGCTGGCAGCCGACAGCTGGCAGCCGACAGCGGATGCTTGGCGAACGGGGTGGTGGCGCCTGACGGCGAGGGAGCCTGGTGGGGAGCTGTCACCCGCCCGGGGCGTCGCCGTTCCAGCGGGCCGGGGGGTGGTGGTCACCCTGCCGGAACCTGAAACAGCTTGGGCTGTGGGCTGTGGGCTGTGGGCGGTGGGCTGGGAAGCCAAGCGCACGCAACGGGGTCCCGGATAGGCTCTCCCCTCCCCCACTCCCGGAGCACCCGTGGCCCTCCTCGACTCCCTCGTCCGACAGGCCTGGTCCGCCGGGGCCAGCGATCTGCACCTCGAGCCCGGCCTGCCCCCCGCCCTGCGGGTCCGCGGCCAGCTGCGCGTCAGCGGCGAACCCGTCGGCGCTCAGGCCGTACTCGGCGCGGCCCGTGGGCTGGCCACCGGCGAGCTGTGGGCGGCCTTCCTCGAGCGGCGCTCCCTCGATCTGTCCCGCACCATCGCGGGCGTGCGCTGCCGCATCAACGTCTTCGAGACCCAGCGGGGCGTGGCCCTGGCCGTGCGCCTGCTGACCGGCTTCGCCGCGACCCTCGAGACCCTCAACCTGCACCCCTCCCTGGGGGACCTGGTGGAGCGCAGCCACGGCCTGGTGCTCATCTCCGGGCCCACCGGGAGCGGCAAGAGCACGACGATGGCGGGGCTGGTCCAGGAGATCAACCGGCACGAGGCGCGCCACATCATCACCATCGAGCAGCCCATCGAGCACCGACTCGAGCCCAAGAAGAGCTTCATCCGCCAGCGCGAGGTGGGCCGCCACACCCCCAGCTTCGAGCAGGCCCTGCTCGACGCCCTGCGCGAGGACCCCGACGTGCTGGTGGTGGGCGAGATGCGCCGCCCCGAGACCATCCGCCTGACGCTGGACGCCGCCGAGACCGGCCACCTGGTGCTCACCACCGCCCACTCCGGCTCGACGACCGAGGCGCTGCAGCGGGTGGTGGCGGCCTTCCCACCAGAGCAGCAGGCTGCCGTCTGCGCCCAGCTGGCCGAGTGCCTGGTGGCGGTGGTCTGCCAGCGGCTCAGCTACCGGCCCGACCTGGGCATCCGGGTGCCGGTGCTCGAGATCCTGCGGGGCAGCGACGCGGTGCGCTCCATCATCCGCAGCAACAAGCTCTCCCGGCTGGCCTCGGCCATCACCACCGGCGGAGCCGACGACATGTGGACCTTCGACCGCTACCAGCGTTGGCTGGACGGACGCAGCCGCTTCTACACGCCGCCCCAGCGACCAGCGGCGCAGGCAGATGGAGTGGAGGATGGGCCTGCGCTGCCGAAGGTGGAGGCAGGGTCGTCTACTCGCCGACGTCGCGACGCGTTGAGCCGCGGCGCAGCCGCCGGATCGAACGCGGAGGCCCTGGACGGCCGCAGGACCGACCAGGGCGGGTTGAACCGCAGCGCAGCCGACGGTTCCAACGCGGAGGCCATCGGCGGCCAACGGCCCGCCGATGGCGTCATCGACCTGGATGGGGGCGACGAGGACCTGGCCAGCATCCTGGCGGAGCTCGATCGGCGCTGACGCTGCTATCGTGTGGGAGCACCTCCCCCGGAGCCCCCGTTGGCCCTGCCCTTCCTGCTCGCCGCCGCGCTGACCACCAGCCCCGCGCTCGCCGACGAGGCCGTGGAGCAGGCCATCGTCCTGTTCCGGGAGCACAAGCCCGCTAGGGCGAGCACGGAGCTGCACGCACTGCTGGAGGGCCCGGACCTCGAGGACGCCGACCGCGCCCGCTACTACCTGGCCCGCAGCCTGCACAACCTGGGGCTGGTCCAGGCCGCCCAGCTCGAGCTGCTGGCGCTGATGGAACGCGACGGCCCCTACGCCCGCCACGCCCTGTCCGGCCTGCTGGCCATCGCGCGCCAGACCGGCGACCCATCAGCCTTGATCGGTGTGGTGGACCGGGTGGACCCCGCCGAGCACCCCCCGGCGGTGCAGCCGAGCCTGCACTACCTGCAGGGGCTGGGCGCCTGGCAGCGGCAGGACCACGTCCGGGCCAACGAGCTGCTCGGCCAGGTGCCCGAGGGCTCGGCGTTGTACCCCCGGGCCCGCTACCTCCAGGGCCTGATCCTGACGCAGCACGGCAAAGACAAGTCCGCAGTGGGGGCGTTCGAGGACGTGGTGGAGGCCGCGCCCCACAGCGACGACCGCCGCGCCCACGCCCAGCTCGCCGCGCTGGCCACCCTGCAGATCGGCCGGGTCTACGACACCCTGGGTGCGCTGGACAAGGCCGAGGGCTTCTACGCCCAGGTGGAGCGGGGCAGCACCCCGTGGGCCGACGCCCTCGAGGCCATGGCCCGCATCGACCTGGCGCAGGGCGAGCCCGACTCCGCGCTGCGGCGCTCCCTGAGCGCGTCCTGGCCCGTGCTGTCGTCGGCCGCACCCCGGGGCGCCGAGCTGCTGCACGCCCAGGCCCTGGCCGCCCTGTGCCGCCCGGACGAGGCCCAGGTGGTGCTGCGGAGCTTCGACGAGCGGGCGCTGCCCATGTGGACCGAGCTGGCCGGCCTGACCGCCGCCCACCGCGACGATGAGGGCACCTGGCGGGATCCGCGGGAGGCCTGGCTGGCCTGGAACGCCCCCCGGGACGAGGGCTGGGACCTCTCCACCCCGATCGTCGAGCTCACGCTGCTCGACCATGAGCTGGCCGAGGCGGTGCGCCGGGTGCGGGGGCTCGACGACAAGCTGCGGCTGGTCTCCGCCCAGGACGTGGCCTGGCGCGAGGCCATGGGCCCGGTGGTGCGCACACGCCTCGAAGCCGAACGCGAGGACCGACAGGCCGAAGCGGGGCTGGTCCTGCTCGAGGCCCTGGCTTCCATGGAGGCCGAGCTGGGGGTGTTGCTGACGCTCTCCGAGGCACAGCGCAGCGCGATGGCCGAGGTCGAGGGCTGCCCGGCGGCGGCCGCTGGGGGGCCCCAGGACGACCCCGACGCCTGGGACAGCGAACAGCGGGACGAACCCCCGGTCTGGTCCTGGCCCTTCACCGGCGAGATCTGGGCCGACGAGATCTGAGCCGGGAGACTACGAGACGAACAGCTTGTCGGACGCGAAGTTCGGGTCGCAGGTCAGGTTCACCCCCAGCCGCCGCAGGCCCTGCTCGTCACCCGGGGTGGGCAGGTGGGTCATGTGGACCTCGCAGCCCCGCAGCCCCGGCAGGCAGCTCAGCGCCTCGTGGGCGATGGGGTTGGTGGTGGAGCTGGCGCACAGGGCGATCAAGGTGTCCTCGAGGTCGAGGCTGATGGACTCGCGGCCCAGCACGTCCTTGCGCAGCTGGCCGATGGCCCCGATGACGCTGGGGCTGAGTAGATCCATGTGCTCCGGCACACCGGCCAGCACCTTGATGGCGTTGAGCACCAGGGCCGAGGCCGCGTGCATCAGCGGCGAGTTGCGGCCCGTCACCACGCGGCCGCCCTCGAGCTCGATGGCGGCGCCGCTGAACACGCCCCGGTGGCCCTTCTGCGCCTCGCGCTGGGAGCGCTCCGAGACCTCGCGGGCCGGGGCCACGGTGGGGCGGTCCCTCGGGCCCACATCGAACTCCTGCATGAGCAGCTCGACCCGCTGCACCGATGCGGGGTCTTCCTGGCCGACGGCCACGTCGCAGGCGTAGCGGAAGTAGCGCCGCAGGATCTCCTGCTTGCCCGCCCAGCGGGCGCGCTCGTCATCGACGATGGCGTAGCCCGCGCGGTTGACGCCCATGTCGGTGGGGGAGGCGTACATCGAGGTGCCGGTGATCTTCTCGAGGATGCGGCGCAGCAGGGGGAAGGCCGCCACGTCCCGGTTGTAGTTCACCGCTTGCTCGCCGTAGGCGTCGATGTGGAACGGGTCGATCATGTTGACGTCCCCCAGATCCGCGGTGGCCGCCTCGTAGGCCGCGTTGACCGGGTGCCGCAGGGGCAGGTTCCAGATGGGGAAGGTCTCGAACTTGGCGTAGCCGGCCCCCACCCCGCGCTGGTGCTCGTGGTAGACCTGCGACAGACAGGTGGCCATCTTGCCGCTGTTGGGCCCGGGGGCGTTGACGATCACCAGCGGCTTGGTGGTCTCGATGTAGGGGTTGGACCCGTAGCCGTCCTCGCTGACCACCCGGTCCACCGCGGTGGGGTAGCCGGCGATGGGCCGGTGCAGGAAGGCGGGCACGCCCCGGGCCTCGAGCTTGGTGTGGAAGGCCGCGGCAGCCGGCTGGTCCTCGTAGCGGGTGATCACCACCCCGCGGACCTCGAGCCCCCAGGAGCGGAGGTCGTCGATCAGCTTGAAGGTGTCGGCGTCGTAGGTGTGGCCGAAGTCGGCGCGCACCTTGTTGCGCTCGAGGTCCCCCGCGTAGATGCACAGGATGATCTCGGCGTCGTCCGCCAGCTGCTGCAGCAGCCGCACCTTGACGTTGGGATCGAAGCCGGGGAGCACGCGGGAGGCGTGGTAGTCGAACACCAGCTTGCCCCCGAACTCCAGGTAGAGCTTGTTGTCGAAGCGGGCGATGCGCTCCCGGATGGCGGCGGTCTGCTCGGCCAGGTAGCGCTCGTTGTCGAAGGCGTGGGTCGGAGGCGTGGACGTCATCGCGGGCTCCTGTGGGCAGTGCCTGGTTCCTATCTCGATGGGGGCTCCGCCGGAACCGGATCGTCAAGGGGATGTCAGTGGGACGGGGCGCCCGCCCCGAGTCGCCACCACGACCTCACGCCGCGTCCGGCCTGCCTTCCCCGCCCTTCCCGCACCTGGTGGGTGGCGTCGTGACGTGCCCGGACGCGCGGCCGCCCGGGCGGGGGGCGCCCCCCCCGCCCCCCCCCCCCCCCCCCCCCCCCCACCCCCCCCCCCCCCCCGCCCGGGCAAAAAGACGAAATGTGCGTATTTGCCGCCCCTGCGCAGAAAAGAAGAGGGCGTAGAGGCCGGCTCGGCCGCCCCCCCGCCCACGCCCTCGACTGTCAGGAGATCGTCGCCTTGGTCGTGGTGGGTGTGCCCACGTCCATCGTGGTCCAGACCATCCACGACGCGGGGGGCTCCTACACGCCCGATGAGCTGAGTTGCCTGGTGCAGGCCGAGCTGCCAGACCTGGTGCTGGAGGCGGCGACGGGCCGGGCCCAGCAGCCCGTCGAGCAAGAACGCGAGCACGAGCACGAGCACGAGCACGAGCACGAGCACGAGCACGAGCACGAGAGGACCGTGGCCCCCACCGACCCCGGCGGCACCCCCGCCCCCATCGCCAAGGCGCTGAAGCTCCGCCGAGCCCACAAGCCCCTGAGCGCCAGCCTGGCCCTGGCCGATCTGCTCGAAGAGGACCCCTACCCCAGCCGCCGCGGCCAGCTGCACTACCACCTGGCCCGCAGCCTCGAGGATCTCGAGCTGAACGAGAGCGCCCGCCACCACCACCTGGCCGTGGTCAAGCGGGGACCCACGGACCCCTGGTTCGAGCACGCCCTGGTGCGGCTGGTGCAGCTGTCCGAGCGCAGCGGGGACCGCACGGACCTGGCCCGGATCGTCGCCCGCCTGCCCGCGGACCAGTGGCCCCGCCGGGCCGAGCCCATCCTGGCCTACATCGCCGGTGTCCGCCTGCTGGAGCAGGACCAGCTCGCCGACGCCCTGGCCATGCTGGGGCGGGTGCCCACCCACAGCACCCACGGCCTGCAGGCCCGCTACCTCGAGGGCATCGTCCACAACCGCACCGGCCGCCCCAAGAGCGCGGTGCTGGCCTTCCGCGAGGTCATCGCCACCGAGGTCGAGGCCGACAGCCGGGCCGCGGCCGTGCGCGCCCGGGAGCTGAAGAACCAGGCCATGCTGGGCGTCGCCCGGGTCCACTACGCCCACGAGATCTTCGACAAGGCCGAGGAGTTCTACACCATGGTGGAGCCCGAGAGCCGGGCCTGGCCCACCGCGCGCCTGGAGATGGCCTGGGCCCAGTTCATGCAGCAGGACACCTCCGGCTCCCTGGGGCAGATCCTCACCGTGCGCAGCCCCTTCTTCGACGCCGAGCCCTTCCAGCCCGAGGCCGACGTGCTGCGGGCCCTGAACCACTACACCCTGTGCGAGTGGTCGGAGGTGGAGCGCATCACCCTGGACTTCGAGGCCCGGATCCGGCCGGTACAGCAGGAGCTGCACGCCTTCGCCGCCCGCTACGCCACCCCCGAAGGACGCAAGCTGGCCGACGAGGCCTGGGCCACCTACTTCGAGGGCTTCCCGGCCGAGTCCGTGCTGGGCCGCGAGATCTTCGACCACATGCTGCGGAACCGGGATCTGGCCGCCCAGGTCAAGCGGCTCGAGGCCCTCGAGGACGAGCTGGCCATCATCGGCGAGCAGAAGGCACGCTGGACCGACGCCATGGAGCCCCGGCTGCGCCCGGTCCTCGAGGCCGAGCGCCAGCGCGCCCGCCGCCGCGCGGGCCTGCTGCTGCTGGCCGCCTCCGCCGAGCTGGCCGGAGAGCTGGGGGAGCTGCTGACCCAGAGCGAGCTGATCCGCTTCGAGGCCAACGACGCCCTGAGGGGAGAGATCGAGTGGATCGCCGAGCACATCCACGACGACGGGCTGATGTCGGTGGCCGACGCGGAGATCCCGTACGCGACGACGGCGGGGGAGATCTACTGGCCTTTCAATGGAGAATTCTGGGAGGACGAGCTGGGGAGCTACGTCTACGTCGGCGAGAGCGGGTGTCGGTAGGGCCTCCAGCCGACAGCCCCTAGTCACAGACGCAGTCCCAGTCGGTGTCCAGGTCGATCACCGTGACCACACGGGTCTCGTCGTCGCAGCCGGCGAGGATGACCCGGGCCTGCTGGCCGTCGGGGGTGGTGCCCTCCATGGCGTAGCTGGGGCAGGCACCATCGGTCCGGGTGCGGGCAGGATCGATGGCGCCGTGGGCCAGCACGTGCTCGACCTCGCTTCGATCGATGTGGCGGCAGCCCATGCGGCACTCGCCGTGGCGCGTGAGGACCAGGGGGTTGGCGCGCAGGCCCTGCACGATGGGGTCCACGGGATCGGCGGGAGGGTCCAGGGCGGTCGTGCAGGCCGCGAGGGCGAGCGCGATGACGACGGCGATGATGGAGCTGGGCAGTTTCGCCTCCCTGGCGGTGGGTGCGGAGGGCTGCGGTAACGCGCAGCGCGAGGGGTGCCGCTTCGATGGGCCCACAGCCCACAGCCCACAGCCCACGGCAGGTCTGTGCTCGGATCGCCGTCGTGGCGCGGGGGTCCTGGTCCATCGGGTTGAGCCCGCGCGCTGACTCGCCAGCGCCGGCAACCCGGGGGTTTCGCCGAGAACGGGGTCACTTGTCGGCGGATTTCGCCGGAAACTCGGGGGGTTCTCGGCGATAGGGCGAGGTTGTCGGCGGATTTCGCTCCGTTTGCGCCGGAAACTCGGGGGGTTCTCTGCGAAGAGGGCGAGTTTCCGGCGCAGCGCCGCCACCGGCGACATCGTTCGAGTCCTTCGTGCCCGGAGCAGGATGGTCCTGGTGCCGAGCGACGGGCTGTGGGCTGCAGGCCCCTCACGGCAGGACTGTAGCCAGCGCCACGCTCGACCCGCACGGACGTTGTTCGAACGGGCCGACAATACAAGGCTCACCCCAACCCCTGGAGGCCTCGATGCTCGCCCGCACTCTCATCCTCACCCTGCTCGCCCTGTTCTCCTGGAACGCCATGGCGGCCAAGGTGCCCTGGAGCGGGCGCAAGCAGACCGTGCAGGTTCCCGTGGACCAGGAGGTCGAGCTGGCGGGACAGCTGGCCACGGAGCTGCTGGCCGAGCTCACGGTCGTAGAAGACGAGCGGGCCACGCTGGTGAACCAGGTCGCCCAGCGCCTCTTCGCCCAGATCCCGGGCAAGGCGGGGGATCGCTCCTGGCGGGCCGTGCTGGTGGATGGGGATGGGGTCGAGATCGTGGCGCTGCCCGACGGCTCCGTGATCGTGCACACGGGCATGCTGTCGGTCCTGAACTCCGAGGCGGAGCTCGCCGCGATCATGGCCCACACCATCGCCCACGCCTTCGCCCGCCACGGCGCCGAGCGCATCACCAGCAGCCTGCTGCTCCCCGGCCTGCTGACCACCGACGGGCTGTCCCTGGTGGACCCCCAGTACGGATCGCACATCATGGCCGACCTCGGCGCCGGCACGAGCATCGGGGTGGTGCTCCCCTTCTCGCGGAAGCACGAGGAGGAGGCCGACCTGCTGGGCATGAAGCTGATGGCCCGTGCGGGCTACGACCCACGGGCCATGGGCACCGCGGTGGCCCTCGTCTCCGACGCCTTCGGTGACAGCGGCCGGCTGACCTGGCTCTCCACCCACCCGGTGAGCAGCAAGCGCAAGCAGCGCATCACCGAGTCCGTGCCCGAGGTCCAGAAGGACTACGACAAGGCCGAGAACCAGTACGGCCTGGGGGTACGCCTGAACCCGTAGGGATAGGGGGCGCCCCATGAACACGGGCGATCTGGCCGAGGCCTACGGGCGCTGGACGGTGCGGCAGCGGGGCACGGCCCTCGCGCTGGCCGGGCTGCTGACGCTGCTGTCCGTGGCGGTCATCGGGACCCAGCTGTGGCGGGGGGAGCTGCGGGTGGACTTCACCCCCCAGGCCCTGTTCATGGACAACACCCCGGCCCTCGAGCGCATGGGGCGCATCGAGGAGAGCTTCGGCCGAGACGACAACGACCTGGTGCTGATCCTCGAGGGGCTGCGGGCCGAAGCCGAGGCCGTCGAGGCCCTGCGCGCCCTGCACGCCGCCATGGAGGACGACCCCCGGGTGGAGCGGGTGGACTCCATCGTCAACGCCGAGCTCGTGGAGCCCGAGGGTGCCGGCATCCGGGTGCTCACCCCCGTCGACGATCTTCCCCCCGCCGAGGCCTTCGCCCGCCTGGCCGCCGATCCCGTGCTGGGGGGACTGATCATCGCCGAGGACGGCGGCACAACCGCCCTGCGGGTGCGCATCGATCGCGAACGGGAGCAGGTCGCGGACCTCGCCCCGGTGGTCCACGAGCTGGTGGCCACCGCCCAGACCGTGCCCCTGCCCGCTGGCGCCGCGCTGCACCCCATCGGGGTGCCCTGGGTGCGGGTCGAGGTGGTGGATCTGCTGCTGGGGGACCAGCTCACCTTCCTGCCGGTGGTGGCCGTGCTCTTCGCGGTCACCATCTGCCTGCTGTACCGGCGGCTCTGGCTGGGGCTGGCGCCCCTGCTGAGCGTGCTGGCCGCGGACCTGTGGGCCATCGCCGTGCTGGCCTCGAGCGGCACCGTGTTCAACGTGCTGTCCGTGCTGGTGCCCACCCTGGTGGTGGTCATCGGCAGCTCCGACGGGATCCACCTGGCGGGCCGCTTCCGCGAGGAGCTCGAGGCCGGGCGCTCCCGGGAAGACGCCATGGGCCACACCCTGCGGCACATGAGCGTGGCCTGTTTTCTCACCACCTTCACCACCGCCGCCGGCTTCGGCTCCCTGGTGGTGGCCCAGACCGGGGTGGTGCGGGGCTTCGGCGTGCACAGCGCCGTGGCCGTGCTGGTGACCTGGGTGGCCATCATGCTGGTCCTGCCCGCGCTGCTGGCCTTCATCCCCGAACACCGGGTCCGGCGGGCAGCACCCGCGAAGCAGGCTGCCGCCCCCATGGGCCAGCGGCTGCTGGGCGCCCTGGACGGCCTGGTCCGCCGCCGCCCGGGTCGGGTGCTGGCGTTCACCCTGGCGCTCACGGCGCTGGCCGGCTGGCTGGGCAGCAGCGCCCGCCCGAACTCCAACCTGATGGAGATGTACCGGCCCGAGGCCGAGACCTGGCAGGCCATGCGCATCGTCGAGGATGAGCTGGGCGGGGTGGTCCCGATCTTCTTCCACCTCGCCGGGGAGCCCGGGGCCGTGCTCGAGCCCGCCGAGCTGGCCCGCATCGAGCAGCTCGAGGCCGCCCTGCGCAGCAAGGATCCAGTGCTGTGGAGCACCTCCATCGCCGGCCACCTGCGGGAGCTACACCGCACCCTCACCGGCGAGGACACCCTGCCCCCCAGCCGCCCCGCCGCCGCCCAGGAGCTGCTGCTGGCCGAGCTGTCCGGCCGCCACCCCTTCGAGGGAATCCTGGACGATGACCGGTCCCAGACGCGGATCCTGGCCCTGGTCGCCGACTCCGGGGGGCGCGCCTACATCACCATGGCGGAGGAGCTGGACGCCGTGGTCGAGGCCCTCTTCGCAGACAGCGCGCTCGAGGTCGAGCTCACCGGCGACGGCATGATGGCCTCGGCCGGGCTGGTGATCCTGGTGCGGGATCTGGCCAGCAGCCTGGCGCTGGTCTTCGTGGTCATCCTGGTGACCCTGTGGGCCCTGCTGCGGGATCTGCGCCTGGCCCTGGTGGCCGCCCTGCCCAACCTGGTTCCGCTGGTGTTCACCCTGGCGGTCATCGCCGTCACCGGAGCCGACCTGCGGGCCACCAACATCGTGGCCTTCACCGTGGCCATCGGCCTGGCCGTGGACGACACCATCCACTTCATCGTGCGCTACCGCCAGGAGCGGGTGGCGGGCCTGGACGTCGCCGGCGCCATCAGCCGCAGCTACCACGGCGCCGGCCACGCCATCGTGCTCACGAGCATCCTGCTGGTGATGGGCTTCGGCATCCTCGCCACCAGCGAGATCGCCTCGAGCGCCGCCTTCGGCCTGCTCACCAGCGTCACCGTGGGCGCCGCGCTGCTGGCGGATCTGCTGCTGCTGCCGGCGCTGCTGCACATCGTGGGGCGGAGGCGCTGGGGGGACTAGCGGGTCAGGATCACCCCGACGTTCCACGCGATGCCCACCACCGAGCTGGTGCCGTTGTTCAGGGGCACGGTGGTCTCGGCCTCGCGCATGGCGCCCACGTAGGTGTAGAGCTGGTTGCCGCCCTGCCAGGCCTCCCAGGCGCCGGGGGGCACGGTGAAGGCGCCGTCGTTCTCGGCCAGGCAGGACAGGATCTCGAAGGTCTCGCGGCCATCGCCGGAGATGCGGGCGATGTAGACGACCACCGCGTCGGCCTCGATCTCCGCCCACTCGAAGGCGAGCTGATCCTGGCTCAACGTCAGGGGCGAGCTCCCGGCGATGTCGGGGCTGGTGAGCACGAACTCATCCGGGGTCGAGACCACGGCGGGCATGGCCACCTCGGGCAGCCCCCACAGGTCGAGCAGAGCCAGGTCGTAGTCGATCTCCGACTCCACCTCGCCCGAACCGAACTGGGCCTCGAAGCGGGTCTCATCAGCGTTCCAGCTGGGCCGCAGGGTGGAGAGCTCCCCGGTGAGCACGGCGCTGGCGCCCGCCATGTCGAGCCCGCCGCGGCTATCGACCTCGAAGCTGTCGCTGGAGCAGGAGTCCAGGCCCGCCGCGAACAGGTCGCGGTAGGGCTCGTCATCCGGCTGGGCCGGGAACCAGAGCTGGAGCATGCCGTAGTCGTCGGTGCCGTGGTTCCAGTAGCTGCCCCGGTAGTCGAACCACTGCAGCGCACCCTTGGCGGTCACCATGCCGCTCTCGTCGTCCTGGTCGATGTACTGGAAGCCATCCTCGAGCACGGCCTGCCCGCCTCGCTGAGCCACGGTCACGTCCACGGTGGCGGCCCCGGTCACGGCGGGGGTGGTGACGGTGAGGGTGTCCTCGGTGACGGCCACGACGGTGGCGGTGGCGTCGCCGAACCGGACGCTCACATCGTCCGTGAACGCCGCGCCGCTGATGGTCACGGCGCTGCCGCCGCCCCGGGGGCCGTAGGCCGGGGTGAGCCCGGAGAGCTCCGGCGCGGGCAGCGCGGTGTCGTAGGGGCCGGTGTCGTGGGCGGAGTTGGTGTCGCCGGTCTCGGCGGTGTCGGGCTCCCCGGTGTCGTCCGTGGGCGTGTCGCTGTCCACGGGGCCGAGGCCGCTGTCCTGGAGCTGGTCCCAGAGGTCCCAGTCACCGGGGCCGAGGACGCAGCCCGAGGCGAGGGCCACGGACACGACGAAGATGATGCGCGCGGGGCTCATTTGCAGTTCTCCATCAAGGCGCTGCAGCGCAGGGTCCGGGTCTCGCCCGCGGACAGCTGCAGGAAGCCAGGCCGCTCGATGGTGCGGCCGGACGGGAAGGTGGCGTGCAGGTCATAGGTCCCCGGCGGGATCGACCCGACCCCGCGCCGGCGACCGCTGACATCCACCAGCCACAGCTCGCTGTGGTCGCCGGTGGCGGAGACGGTGGCGGGCTCGGCCGGGATCGCCCGGCGCGTCGTGGCGGGCGCGGGGCTGGCGGCCTCATCCTCGACTCCCCTCTCCCTCGGGGGGGACCGAAGGTGGGCAGGCAGGCCGGAGGCCTGACGCTCGGAGGGGCTGGGGGAGAGGGGGCTCACCGAGCCGTCACGGGCGAGGGGCTCGGGAGGTGCGGCCTCGACGACGGGCTCGGGGTCCGGATCGAACTCGGATTCCACCCGGCGGGTGGGGATGAACCCCTCCCCTGGGTTCGAGGCGGTCAGCTGTGGGCTGTCGGCTGTCGGCTGTCGGCCTTCCGGCCCCGACACCCACCCCACCACCACCCACACCAACCCGACCGCAGCCGCAGCACCCAGCGCTCCCAGCATCGCAGCTCTGCGCACCCGACCCCGGTTCATCTCCTCGGCGGCCTCGAAGGCCTCCATGGTCAGGGTCGGCCCGTTGACCCAGGGGCCCGCGGCGGGATCAGCAGTGCCTACGGGGCCGGGGTCGATGACCGGCCCCAGGCCACTGGGCACCCGAGGCACAGGGATCTCCGTCTCTGTCGGATCATCCTCGAGCACAGGCGCCGAGGCCAAGGCACAGGCGGGCAGCTGGAAGTTGGGGGGTTCGGTGCTCTCGGCACCCCAGGGCTGCTGTCCGGAGAGGACCCGCCGCAGGGTGGCGCAGTCGGGGATGCGCGCGTCCAGCGCGGGCTGCAGGGCTCCCCGGATCCCCTGCTGCAGGGCCACGGGCAGCTCGGGCACATGCTCGGCGGGGTCGATGTAGTCACCGCTGGCCACCGCGTTGAAGACCTCGCGCATGTTGGCGCCGACGAAGGCCTGCTGGTGGGTGACCAGCTGGTAAAGGATGCAGCCCAGGGAGAAGATGTCCGCCCGCTCGTCCACGGCCTGGGCCCGGTCCACCTGCTCGGGGGCCATGAAGGCCGGGGTCCCGATGGGGAAGCCGGCCTGGGTCTGGTTGCCAGCGTCCTCGCGGTGCAGGACCTTGGCGATGCCGAAGTCGGTGACCTTGGGGGCCCAGCGGCCGATGTCCCGGGCCAGCAGCACGTTGGCGGGCTTGAGATCCCGGTGGACGTAGCCCAGGGCGTGGGCCTGCTCCATGGCGCTCAGGATCCCGCAGAACATCTGCGATGCGGTCTGCAGATCCGGGTGGTTGCCCGCGATCCAGGCGTCCAGGCTCGAGCCGTCCACGTACTCCATCAGCAGGCCGGGGGCGCCGTGCACGTCGAGCACATCGCTGACAGAGACCAGGTTGGGGTGGCGCAGCCGGGCCTGGACCCGGCCCTCGAGCAGCAGCCGCTCCCGCACCAGGTGGGAGCTCAGGTCGAGCACCTTCAGGGCGTGCAGGGTGCCCAGGGTGGCGTGGCGCACCAGGTAGACCGTGGCCATGCCGCCCCGGCCGAGCACCCGCTCGACCCGGTAGCGGTCGACCTCGTGGCCGTTGGGCAGGGCGCCGACGAGGGCCTCCGCGCCAGGCTGGGAGACTCCGGGCTGGGCCTGCATCACCACCTCCCCACGACCACAGCACCCAGCACCAGGCCCGCGGAGAGCCCGGCGGCGCCGTAGGCGGTGAAGCCGGTCGCGCGGTTCACAGCGTAGGCCAGCTGGGCGTCGTACCGCAGATCGGCCGCCCAGAAGGGGTCCTCGGAGCGCTGGGAGACCAGCGCGGCGCCGCCGGCCAGCGCACCCGCGGCCAGGCCGGTGCCGAGCAGGGCCCAGGAGCTGCGCCGCTGGGTCGGGGCCGCCGCCGTCGCGAGGACGGGCTCGGCGGTCGGGCCCGACTCGGGCTCGCCGACCTGGACCGGCAGGACCGCGCCCGCTCCCGCAGCTTCCGACGACGACGACGACGTCGTCCACGCCGCGGCCGCGCGCATGGCCATGGCCCCGCACACGCCCATCTCGCGGTTGCTGGACTCGCAGCGGCCACCCGGGGGCCCCCCCCCCGGCCCCGCCGGCCCCGCCCCGCCCCCCCCCCCGCCCCCCCCCCCCCCCGGCGGCGTCGCCGCGGCGGCCGCGCGCTTGGCCTTGGCCGCGATCAGGGCCTTGTCCAGGGCGCTGCCCGCCGGCACCAGCGAGGGCCCGGGCTCGATGTCCGGACCCACCAGCACCAGCTGATCGAAGGCCTCCACCAGCGCGGGCTTGTCCCGCCGGAGCCAGCCGTCCAGGCCCCGGGCGAGCCACAGCTGGGCCTCCCACTCGGGGGTGAGGGTCGGATCGAGGCACTCGAGCCCCAGCTCGGCCTGGGCCAGGGAGCTGGCGAACAGCTCGGGGTCCAGCTGGGCGTAGGCCTCGAGGGCCGTGGCCAGCGCGGGCAGACCGGCCTCGGGGCCGACGGTGGCGCAGGGATCGTCCTCGGCCAGCGCGGCAGGGGCCGCGAGGATCGAGCTGCTGACGAGCAGAGCGCGGAGCATGTGGTCCTTCCAGGGCTATGGGGCGGCGGGAATGGATCGCCCCCAGAGCACCATGGAGTCGTCAAGCGTAAGGACCGTTACAAGAACAAACCGCCGCGAATCAGGGGGACGGCCAGCGCGTCACGAAACGCGCGCCCCCCAGCTCCGAGGACTCCACGACGATGGCGCCCCCGTGGGCCTCGAGGATGCGCTGGACGATGGCCAGCCCGAGCCCCACGCCTCCCGAGGCCCGATCCCGGGCCTCGTCCAGCCGGGCGAAGGGCTGGAAGATGCGCTCCCGCTCGGCCTCGGGCACCCCGGGGCCGTCGTCGTCCACCACCAGCACCAGCTCCTCGCCGTCACGCCACCAGCGCAGGTGCACCGCCGCCTCGGCGTGCCGCGCAGCGTTGGCGATCAGGTTGCGCAGGGCCCGGTTGAAGGCCCGGGCGTCGGCCCGGACGCACTCGGGCGCGTCGTCCGCGGTGGTGACAGACACCGGCGGGGCGTCCGGGGGCAGCTTGGCCACGAGCCGGTCGATGGACGCTGCGATGGGGACCTCCTGCAGGTCGATGGGCGCCCGCCCGCTCTCGTAGCGGGAGTAGACCAGCAGCTCCTCGACCATGGCTTCGAGCTCGAGCAGGTCGCCCTCGAGCTCGGCTCGCCGCCGCTCGCGGTCCTCGGGGTCCGTGGTCATGTCCAGGACCTCGGCGCCGAAGCGCAGCCGGGCGATGGGGGTGCGGATCTCGTGGGCCACGGCCTGGACCAGGCGCTGTTGATCCTCGAGCAGGCCCTGGACCTGATCGGCCATGGCGTTGAAGCGGCGGGTGAGCTGACCGATGGCGTCGTCCCCCCGCGGCTCGGGGGCCCGCGCGGTGAGATCGCCCTCTCCCAGCGCCTTGGCGGCGCGCTCGAGGCGCTGCAGGCGGCGCACCACAGGCAGGGCCATCAGGAAGGCCACCGAGCCGACCACAGACACGAGCACGACCAGCACCTGGACGAGGTCACCAGGCGTGGGCTCCATGTCGAAGCGGTGGGGGCCCACCATCAACACCTGGCCGTCCCGAAGGGGCACCACCGCGGTGAACCCGGGCTCGGCCCAGGCCATAGCGGCCTCTCCGCGGGCCAGCGCCTCCCGCGCGGTGGCGGGCACGCTCGGATCGTCCGCGGCCACCCGCTGGGTCGGCATGTCGGCGGCCACGCCGATCTCGGCGAGCATGGCGTCGCTGACCGCGCCGCCGCTCTCGTCGATCTCCCGCACCAGGTTGGTCAGGCACAGCTCGGCCATGGGGGGGGTGCTGTTGACGACCTGACGCTCGAAGGAAGAGACGAAGATGTAGGCCGTCAGGCCGAAGGCCACGAGGATGGCCAGGAAGATGCCCAGCGCGAAGCGGAAGGACAGCTGCTTCATGCCGGCCTCGCCAGCAGGTAGCCGACCCCGCGCACGGACTTGATGAAGCGCGGGTGGGCGGCGTCGTCCCCCAGCTTCTTGCGCAGGCGCAGCACCCGCAGGTCGATGGAGCGGTCCAGCCCGTCCCACTCGATGCCCCGCAGCTCCCGGTAGATGGCCTCGCGCTCCAGGGTCTGGCCCGCGTGGCGCGCCAGCAGGTGCAGCAGGTCGAACTCGGCGGTGGTCAGCTCGACCTCGCGACCCGCCACGCTCACGGCCCGGCGCCCGGGGTCCACGACCAGCTCACCGACGGTGAGTACACCACCGGGCCCGGAGGACGCCTCGGAGGCCACCGGCACCCGGCGCAGCAGGGTCCGCACCCGGGCGAGCACCTTGCGGGGCGAGGCGGGCTTGGCCACGTAGTCGTCGGCGCCCAGCTCGAGCCCCACCACCTCGTCCACCTCGTCCCCCAGGGCAGTCAGCATCAGGATCGGGCCGGCGTAGCGGTCTCGCACCCGCTTGCAGACCGTCAGCCCGTCCATGCCCGGCAGCATCACGTCCAGGATCACCAGATCGGGCTGCTCCGCGACGATGCGCTCGACAGCTCGATCGCCGCGCCCCTCGATGCTGACCTCGAGGGCGTCGGAGGCCTCGAGGTACTCCTTGACCAGCTGCGCGAGGCGCACATCGTCCTCGACCAGCAGGATGCGATTAGAGGTCTCCATGCCCACCTCCCGTGTCGGGTGTCACGTGACCGAGCATCGAGCATATCGCTGGCTTCGACGGATGCACGCCGGGTTGACCAGCCCGCAGGGCCTCGCCCGCTTCGATCTGCTCGTGCTGGGGCTGCTGCTGTGCTGGGCACTGTGGCTGCGCGTGGTGGTCGCCGACGCCCTGGTGCTCGAGCCCGCCTTCGCCTTCGGACCCGACGGCGACGACTGGGCGGGGGTCTTCCGGGGCACCGCCGACGGCTGGCCCCTGCGCTGGGAGGGCGAGTGGTCGTACAAGTACCCGCTGCTGCCCCTGCTCTCCCTGGGGGTGGCGGGCCTGGCCGAGGCCCCCGTGGCCTTCGGGGCGCTGTGGGTCAACCTGCTGACCGGCGCGCTGCTCGCGCCCCTCACCTACGCCTTCGGGCGCCCGCTGGTGGGCCGCCCCGCCGCCCTCGCCGCCGCCGGCTGGATGGTGGTGCAGGACGGCCTGGCCGCCCACAGTGTGCTGACCACGGCCTACGCCCTGATCCCCACCGCCACGCTGCTGATGCTGCTGGGCATGAGCCTGTCCCTGCGCGGGCGCCCCCGCTCCGGCGCCGTGGCCACCATCATCGGCACAGCCGCGCTGATGACCACCGTGCTGCACGGAGGGGCCCTGGCGCTGGTCACCCTGGGGGCCGCGGCCCTGTTCCCGACGCTGGCGCTGATCCGCACGCCGCGGGACTGGCGGCCCCTGTGGCGGCTGGCCTGGCCGGTGGGCGCCGGCCTGGCGCTGGGCCGGCTGGGGCTGTTCAGCCATGAGATGGGGGACGAGACCCCCGGGCTGGGCGCCCTGATCCACCTGTACGAAGAGGTGGCCCAGACCGCCTTCCACGACCCCACCTACGGCTCCCCCACAGGCCACCAGGTGGACCGCCTGGTGGCGGGCATGTCCCGCTGGGAGCACCTGCAGCTCGCCAACTGGGAGCTGTACAACCTGCCGATCGTCGTGGTGCTGCCCCTGGCCATCGCCGGGATCGTGGCGGTCGCCCTGCTGATGCGGCGGGAGCCCCGGCTGGCGGCCGCCCGAGCGCTGCTGCTGGTGATGCTGCCCGGGGTGGTCTACGGCTTCGTCGCCAACTCCGAGGACTTCCACGTCTTCCAGTGGACCCCGGCCCTGGCCCTGGTCCTCTGCGCCGGCGTCGGCGCGTGGTGGCTGCTGCGGGACAGCTGGGTCGCGCGGATCGTCTGCGGAGCCGGGGCGCTGGCCCTGCTGCTGTGGCAGTCCCACGGCGTCCCGGCGCTCCAGGCGGAGCTGCTGCCGCGCCTCCGCTACGACCGGGTGTGGACCTACTACGTCGAGAACGACATCATGCGCCGCATCTGCGCGGGTGCCGTGGGCCCGGTGAGCGTGCGCGGAACCCTGATGGTCCAGGACCCCATGGTCTGGGGCTACCGGGCCAACCTGCACGGGGCCCACGCGCTGGCGGGAGCCACGGACCTGGCCCCGCCGGTGGACCCGGACACCCTCGAGCCGCCGGTCTACCTGGTGGGCGCCCAGCCGGAGGACGCGGAGCGCTGGCGCTTCTTGCTGGCCCTGCACGACCAGCCGGGGAGCGCGGCGCTGTTCCTGAGGCTGCCCGCCCATGGTCTACCTGGCGACGTCGAGCAGATCGCTCCCGAGGGCGCGGAGCAGGACGATGGCGTCGAGATCGGCCTGTAGCTGGGTGGTCAGACGGTTCAGCTCCGCCCCCACCAGGCTGGCTCGGGCGTCGCTGACCTCGAAGGACGAACCGGCCCCGGCGGCGTAGGCGGTCTCCACCAGCTCCAGGGCCTCCGACGCCATGGCCGCCCGCTCGTCCGCCAGGCCCACCGCCGCCTCGGCGCTCTGCTGATCCCGCAGGGCCTGCCGCACCGCCTGGGCCGCCTGGCGCTCGGCATCCTCGAGCTTGATCTCCGCCTGGCGCAGCTCGGCCTTGCGGCCACCGATGTCGCCGACCATGGCGTGGTTGTACAGGGGCACGTTCAGGCTGGCCACGGCGGTCCAGCGGGTGGGGTCGTCCGAGCCCATCTCCCCCGGCTCGGTGAAGGCGTAGGAGCCCTGCCAGGCCAGATCGACGCTGGGCATCCAGGTCGAGCGCGACAGGCCCAGGTTGGCCCGGGCCAGGTCCACGGAGGCCCGGGAGACCCGCAGATCCTCGCGCTGGGTCAGGGCGTGGACCACCAGGTCCTCGTCGGCCGCCTGGGGCAGCTCGAGGGGCGCGGCCTCGCCGGGCTCGGGCAGCTCGTCCAGTCCGGTGAGCACCCCAAGGCCGTCACGGGCGCTGTCGTAGGCCAGCTCGGCACCCAGCAGGTCCTGCTGGGCCTGGGCCAGATCGGTGCGGGCTCGGACCACGTCGATGCGCAGGCCCGCGCCCGCGTCGAAGCGGGTCTCGGCGACCTCGAGGTGCTCCTGGGCCGAGGCCACCTGCTCCCGCTGCAGGTCCACCAGCGCCCCGGTCATGCTGGCGGCGTACCAGGCCTGGGCCGTGGCCATCAGCAGCTCCTGCTCCACCTGTGCCACGGACAGCTCGGTCAGCGCTTGGCCCTCGCGGGCGACCCGCAGGGTGGCCCAGGAGCGGGGGCTGAGCACCGTCCAGGAGGCCCCGAGGGTGCCGCTGACGCTGTCCTGCCGGGCGAGCACCATGGGCTCGCTCTCCCCCATCTCGATGGGCAGGCCCATGTCCTCGAACATGGAGCCCATGGTGGCCCCGAAGTCCACGGTCTCCTCGTGGTCCATGTGGGTGTACTGCACCCCGCCCTGGACCATGGGCAGCAACAGGCCGCGGGCCTGGTTCAGCTGGGCCTGGGCACGGTCGAGCTCGAGCTCCATGGCGGCGATGGTCAGGTTGCGCTGAGAGGCCGAGATCAGGGCCTCGTCCAGATCGAGGGTGGCGGCCTCGGCCGCGGGGAGAGCGAGCAGGAGGGCGCAGAGGGCGAGGGACACTGGAAGCTCCGGAGGCTGCGGGAGCAGGTGAACCGCTCCCCTACGTCCAGAGGGTAGGCCCGCTCCCGTCCCGCCTCAGTGGAGGCTGTGTCGCGCTTGTGTTTCGGTCTGTTTCCGGGGCCGGGTTCAGTCCTCGCGATCGGCCATGAACAGGCCGATGACGAGCCAGTCGTCGGCGGTGACCTCCTCCTCGAACTGGAGCTCGGCCCGGCCGTCGGCCACGACGCCCTGGAGCTCGACCTCCAGCCCCTCGAAGGGATGCTGGCCCTCGAACATCGCCTCGCCGATGAAGTCCTCGCCCCGGATCTCGCCGAAGACGTGTGCACCCGCGGACAGGGCTCCATCGGTGCACGGCCCGAAGCCCTCAGCCTGCCCCGAGGGCAGGATCTCGAGCTCGAACTCCCCCGTGCACTTGCCGTCGTCGCCGCTGTTGAGCAGCAGCAGGCTCACCTCACCCAGGTAGAGACCCGCCGGGTCGTCCACATCGGCGTCGGTGTCGCTGTCCGCGTCGGCGTCGGTGTCGGAGTCCGCGTCAGCGTCGGTGTCCGTGTCTCCCTCGACGCCGGTGTCGTCGATCTCCTCCTCGCAGTCCGGGGATCCGGCGCAGCCCTCGTCGTCGCAGTCGAACAGGCCGTTCTGGTCATTGTCGGCGCCATCGGAGCACTCACCCGCCTCGTCCCCTTCGACGTCCTTGTCACCGATGCCCAGGCAGCCCAGGGCGAGGACGAGGGAGAGGGCGGTCGCGGACAGCAGCATGGGGCGTCGCATGGGGACTCCGGGCTCGAGGGGGAACCAGGACTATCCAGCGGCCGGGGTGTGCAGGCTCGAGCTTGTCGGATACGACCCCCGCGTGACCCCCCTCTGGACCCACACCCGGCACGATCTCCCCGACGGCCGCGGCCTGCGCTTCGAGCTGCAGCGCGCGGGCGCCCGGGCCAGCTGGGTCGAGGTGCTGCACGGCTGGAAGAGCAACGCCGAGCTCCGGGAGCTGTGCACGCGCATGCTCGCCGGGGTGCCCTACACCGCCCTGCGCTGGGAGACCCCCGCGGTCAGCTCCACCACCGCGGGCAAGCCCTTCGAGTGCGTGGTGCTGGACAGCCCGCGCCTGGACCGGCGCCCGGATCCCGGCGCCTTCGCCGAACACTTCGAGGACGACGGGCCCTCGGTGGTGCGCTTCGCCAACCTGGGCCGTGACGCCATCATGGTGGTGCCCCGTCCCGACGGCCCCCCCGGCGCCTACGGGCACCTGGCCGCCTTCCTCCGCCGCGGCCCCCCGGAGCAGCGGGACGCCCTGTGGCAATGCGTGGCCGAGGCCATGCTCGAGCGGCTGGGGCCCAAACCGGTGTGGCTGAGCACCGCCGGGGCCGGCGTGGCCTGGCTGCACGTGCGGCTGGACGACCGCCCCAAGTACTACGGCCACGGCCCCTACCGGCACGGGGTGGACCGGGTGGCCGAGGTGGTGCACCGCCCGAGCCGCCCGCGCTGGAAGCGCCTGGACCGCAAGAAGCGGCGCTGACGTTCAGCTCCTCTTCCGCCGCGTCTCGAACCGCCCGGGCATCACGCCGGGGCGGGCGTCGCGTCATCTTCGGTCACGGAGCGAGGCGCGAACCAGGTGTAGAGCACGGGCACCAGGAACAGGGTCAGCACGGTGGCCGTGATGAGCCCGCCGATGACCGCCCGGGCCATGCCCGACCACTGCTCCGAGCCCTCGCCCAGCTGCATGGCCAGGGGGACCATGGCCAGGATGGTGGTCAGTGAGGTCAGCAGCACCGGGCGCAGGCGGGTGCGGCTGGCCTGCCAGATGGCCTGGACCCGATCGAGGCCCTTCTCCATCAGCTGGTTGGCCGCGTCCACCATCACGATGCCGTTGTTCACCGCGATGCCCACCAGCATGATGACCCCGATGAGCGCCGAGATGTCCAGGGCGGAGCCGGTGGCGGCGAAGATGAGCACCACCCCGATGAGCGCCAGGGGCACGGAGAAGATGATCACAAAGGGCAGGCGCAGGGACTCGAACTGGCTGGCCATGACCAGGTAGACCAGCACGATGGCCACCAGCAGGGCCAAGCCCAGGGACTGGAAGCTCTCCACGAAGTCGTCGGCGGAGCCGCCCACCTCGGTGGTGAAGCCGTCGGGAAGATCGAGCCCCGCGGCCAGGGTCTCCAGGGTCCGGATGCTGCCGGCCATGTCCTTGCTGTGCCAGTCGCCGTCGGCGTCCTGGTAGCGGTCGGCCAGGGTGATCTGGAAGGTGGAGATGCGCTGCTGATCCTCGCGGGTGATGTCCACGGGGCCCAGCCCCAGCTCGATGTCGGCCACCGAGTCCAGGGGCACCGACACGCCGGTCGGGGTCAGCACCGGCAGCCGCCGCAGGTCGTCCAGATCCTGGCGGAAGGCCTTGTCCCAGCGCACCACGATGTCGTGCTCGTCGCCGCCCTCGCTGTACCACCCGGCCACCCGGCCCTGGAAGGCGGTGGAGATGGCCTGACCCACGGTGGAGGTGGACAGGCCCAGCTCCGCCATCTTGGGGCGGTCGAAGCTCACCTGCAGCTGGGGCTGCTGGTCGGCCAGCCCGAAGCTCACCTCGGCCAGCTCGGGCATGCCCTCGAGCCGCTCCTGCAGCTCCAGGCCCAGCTGCCGGGCCGCCTCGAGATCGTGACCCACCAGCTGCAGCTCGATGTCCGACTCGCCGGTGAAGCTCACCTTCTGGCCCACGCGCACGTCCACGCCCGGGATGTCGGCCACCGCGTCGCGCACGGCCCGGTCGATCTCCATCTGGCCGCGGTCGCGCTCGCCCACGGGCACCAACACCAGCTCCAGGCTGCCCTCGGCGCCGCCACCGAAGATGGCCGCGATGCCGCTCGAGCTGCCGGCCTGGACCATCAGGTGGTCCAGCTCGCCGGGCTCCAGGGCGCCCTCGGTGGCCTCGACCACCTCGTCCACCCGGGCCCAGGTCTCGGCCAGGGACAGGCCGGTGGGCAGCTCCACGGTGATGGAGCTCTGGCCGTTGTCCTGGCTGGCCATCAGCTCGGTGCGCACGGTGCCCGCCAGGCCGGCGGTGACCACCAGCACGAGCACCAGTCCGCCCACGACCTTCCAACGGTTGCCCAGCGCCCAGCGCAGGGAGCGACCGTAGCCCTCCACCACGGCGGAGAAGCGGCTGGTGACGGCCTCGGAGCGCAGGGTGGCGCCCTTGAGCCAGCGGCTGGCGGCCAGGGGCACGAAGCTCAGGGCCACCACCAGGCTCACCGCCAGGGCGAAGGTGATGGTCAGCGCCATGTCCTCGAAGAGCATCCCGGCGAAGCCCTCGACGAACAGGATGGGCACGAAGACGCTCAGGGTGGTCAACGTGGAGGCGATGACGGCGGTGCCGACGCCCGCGGCGCCCTGGGCGGCGGCCTCCCTGGGCTCGACCCCCTGCTCCTTCAAGCGGAAGATGTTCTCCAGCACCACGACCCCGTTGTCCACCAGCATGCCCACCGCCAGGGCGAGCCCGCCCATGGACAGGATGTTCAGGGTCATGTCGGCCCGCTCCATCAGGCCGAAGGTGGCCACCACGCTCAAGGGGATGGCGCAGGCCACGATCAGGGCCGCCCGCCAGTCGCCGAGGAAGAGCAGCAGGACCACGAAGGCGATGATCACGCCGACGATGGCGGTGCTGCCCAGGTTCCGCAGGGAGCGCTCGATGGTGCCGCTGTCCTCGGCCAGGATCTCGAGCTGCACGCCCTCGGGCAGGCTCGCCTGCAGATCGGGCAGGGCGCTCATCACCCCAGCGATGGCCTCGACCGTGTTCTCGCCGCTCTGCTTGCGCAGGTTGATCTGCACGCCGTCGCGGCCGTCGATGTGCTGGATGTTCTCGGCCTCCTCGAAGCCATCCCGCAGCTCGGCGACCTCACCCAGCCGCACCGCCCGGCTCCCCACCGTGCGGCCCGAGGCGTCGGTCACGGGCTTGGAGCCCACCACCACCTCGGCCAGCTCGTCCACGGAGGCGTAGCGGCCGGCGCTCTGGATGGAGAAGCTCGAGGCCCCCTGCTCGATGGAGCCCCCCGGCTCCTGCTGGTTCTCCCGGTACACCGCGCCCACCACCGCGTTGAGGTCCAGGCCCACCGCCTGCACCCGGGCGGGATCCAGATCCACATGGATCTGGCGCTCGAGCCCACCGGAGACCAGGGCCTGGGCGACCCCCTCCACCCGCTCCATGCGCGGCTGGACCACGTCTTCGGCCAGGCCGCGCAGCTCGTCGAGGGGCACCGATCCGGACAATCCCAGGGTGACCACCGGCTTCTGATCCGGCGACAGCGCGAAGACCAGAGGGTCGTCCGCGTCGTCGGGGATGGCGCCCTCCACCAGGTCCAGGGCGCGCCGGATGTCGGTCTCGGCCTGGTCCATGTCCGTGTCCCAGCCGAAGCTGACGGTGACCAGGCTCAAGCCCTGCTGGGAGCTGGAGGCGACCTCTTCGACCCCCTCCACCGCGGAGACCGCGGTCTCGATGGGGCGGGTGATCAGGGTCTCCATGTCACCGGGGCTGGCGCCGGTGTAGCCGGTGGAGACGAAGACCATGGGGAACTCCATGTCCGGCATCAGGTCGAGCTTGAGCTGGCTCAGGCCGAACAGACCAAAGAGCATCACCAGCAGCCAGACGACCGCGAAGGTGACCCCGCGCTTCACACTGAGGGAAGACAGGCTCACAGCGCACCCCCGACCACGCGCACGGTCTCACCGTCCCGCAGCCCGTGCTGGCCGCGCACCACCAGCCGCTCACCGGGCTCGAGGCCCGCGCGGACCTCGTACAGCTCTCCGTCCCGGATACCCAACTCCACCTGCCGCTCCCGGGCGATCCCCTGCTCGTCCACCACGAAGGCCCGCCGCAGGTCCTGGCCGGGCTCGGCCTCGGCCAGCAACAGAGAGTCGAGCACCAGGGCGTGCTGAGGGGCGACGGTCGCGCCGGCGCGGCTGTCCACCACCAGCTCCGCCCGCCCGAACATGCCGGGCTCGAGCATGTAGCGGCCCTGCTCGTCCCCGGGGTTCGGCAGCGTCGCCCGCACTGTCTTGGTGCGGACCACCGGGTCCAGGTACGGGTACACCTTGGTGACCGTGGCCTCGAAGCTGCGCCCCGGCCAGGCGTCCACGGTGATCGCCACCGCGTCGCCAGGCTCGACGTCCCGGGCGTCCGCCTCGGACAGGTCCAGCTGCACCTCGAGGGGGTCCATCACCAGGATGCTGCCCAGCGCCATGCTGGGTGCGGTGCGATCGCCGACGTCCACCGAGCGGTGGGCCAGCACCCCGCTGACCGGCGCCACGACCGAGGCCTCCCCCGCGTTCAGGGAGAGCTGGTCCAGGCTGGCCTGCAGGGCTCGCCGCTGAGCCTGGTTCGCGTCGTAGGCGCTCTGGGCCTGGTCGAAGATCTGCTGGGTGACGACCCCGCCCTCGAGCAGCTCCCGGCTGCGCTCGAGCTCCAGCGCCTGGCTGGACAGCTGCACGTCCAGGCCCTCGATCTGGGCCGCCAGCTGCTCGATGCCCTTGTCCAGGGTGGCCCGACGGATGAGCGCGACCCGCGCCCCCTGCTCCACCATGTCACCGTCCTCATAGGGGAAGGCCAGCACGCGGTCGCTGACCGTGGTGAAGAGCTGCACCTCGGCCGAGGCCTGCAGATCCGCGGCGTAGCGCACGGTGCGGTCGATGTCGGCCGTGGCGGTGGTGGCCACCTCGACCGGAGTGCCCTGGGGGCCGTCGTCAGCGAGGCGAGCGCTGGAGTCCCGGCAGGCCGCGAGGGCGGGCAGGGCGAGGGCGAGAAACACGAGAGCGGACGTACGCATGAGAGACCTCCTGTCGGGAGTCAAGGTAGGTCTGCACGGGCGCGCGCTCAGTTGAGGCTTGGTGGCCCTTGTGTTTCGCTCTGTTTCGAGCTGGTAGCCTCGGGTGAACCCCGCGGGATACCGCAATGGCAGCAAGGAGTTCCCATGGCCACACCGACCGCCAAGCCTCGCCTGTTCCAGAAGCTGAGCCCCGACTCCGCGCAGCGCATCGAGCTGCTCGGACGCCGCATCGGCTACATCAAGGGCCGGATGGTCTTCGCCGAAGGCCAGCCCGCCTCCGAGTCCTTCCTGCTGCTCGAGGGCCGCCTGACCATGACCGTGGGCGAGGGCGAAGAGCGCTGCGCCGTGGGCGATGTCTGGCCCGGCGAGTTCGCCGGCGAGCGCGCCTTCTTCGACGGCTCGGGCCTGCACCAGGTCACCATCAGCGCCGCGGCCAACAGCCGGGGCATCATGCTCGACCGCGAGGCCATCCAGATCCTCGAGGACGACCCCGCCCTGACCATCATCCAGGAGCACATGGTCCACACCCTGCTGCGCCGCCTGCAGGGCGCCGACCTGGCGGTCCGCAAGGGCTGGCAGCAGGTGCGCGCCGCCCAGTCCGGCGAGGTGGTCAGCGACGAGCCGGTGCCCCAGAACCTGGTCGAGGGCATCCGCGCCATGATCAACAAGCTGTTGGGAGGTGCCGCATGACCGTCCCCGCCATCCTCGCCTCCAAGGTCCTGGTCCAGCGCCACCGCATCCACCCCAAGCACGTCGAGCCCCTGGCCGCGGTCTTCGAGCGCTGCCACACCCAGACCATGCCCCCGGGCCGCACCATCTGCGACGAAGGCGGCCAGGCCTCCGAGCTGTTCATCCTGCTGTCGGGCCGGGTGATCGTGAAAAAGAAGGACTACCAGGGCGTGAGCAAGCAGCTGGCCACCATGAAGGCCCCGTCGATCTTCGGCCACATGGCCCTGGTGGGCCAGACCCTGCGCACCGCCACCTGCATCACCGACACCGAGTGCCAGGTCGCCTGGCTCGATCGGCGCCTGTTCGAGACCCTGATGGGCGAGCTGGGCGAGCAGGGCAAGGCCTTCCGCTGGCTGATCGTCTCCTCCATGCTCATGCAGCACGGCAAGGCCAGCCGCGAGATCCGCCGGCTCACCGGCCAGGCGCACCACCCACAGATCGAGGACGACGACATCGACGGGCTGACCGCGTCGCTGCACGGGTGGTAGCGGGGGTCAGGCCTCCTCGGTGACGATCCCTTCGTCGGCGACGCACACGCGGTCACGGCCCTCGCGCTTGGCCTGATAAAGCGCCGCATCGGCGCGAGAGAGCAGCGCCTCGGCCGACTCGTCCTCGTCGAGCGCGGCCACCCCGACGGAGATGGTGACCCCAGCCTCCATCGACGCGTCCGCCACGGCGGCGCGGAGCCGCTCACCCAGCGCCTCGGCCCCACCCTCGGGCTCACCGAGCCCGATCTGTGGCAGGAGGACCGCGAACTCGTCGCCCCCCAGGCGAGCGACGAGATCCGCCGCGCGGATCTGGCGCTGGACGACGGCGCCCACGTCCCGCAGGGCACGGTCGCCCGCCGCGTGCCCCCGGCTGTCGTTGACCGCCTTGAACCGGTCGATGTCGAAGAGGGCCACCGACAGGGGCTGCTCGTAGCGGCGGGCTCGCGGCAGTTCGTGCTCCAGCGCCTCGAAGAAGCGCCTCCGGTTGGCCAGCCCCGTCAGGACGTCGATGCTCGACAGCTCCCGCAGCCGCCTCTCGTAGCTGGAGCGCAGGTGTTCGTAGAGCATGGCGAAGCCCACCGCGAGCACGAGGCTTCCCAGTACGGTGATCTGGGGCCAGCGCAGCACATGGGTCGGCGGGGTGACCCACATCATCACGAAGACCAGGGCGAACAGGCCAGCGTTGATCACCGCCCCGAGCCGCATACCCGCCAGGAAGAAGATCATCGGAGGCGCGACGATGGGCCAGAAGTACAGCTGAAGCGGCTGCGAGGCGCCGAAGGCCAGCGCTGGCGCCACGACACCCAGCGCCAACATGACGGCGATGACCGCGTACCAGCCCTTCCTCAGCCCCAGGTACCAGCCCAGCCCGACCATGCACAGGATGACCAGATCGGCGACCACCCCGGCCCAGGTCTGGCGCATCCAGTTGGCGACGGCGAAGCTCGAGGCGACCACGGCCCCCAGCACGAGCAAGCCCACCGTCATGCGACGGCGGTACACCGCGAGGCTGTCGGAGTTCGACGTCATGGGGTCACGCAGCCCACTACCCATCGGTTGCAACATCCCGTAGCTTTACCACAGGTGCCGAGGTGCGAATCCACAGAACCGGGGATCAATCCTCGCACGGCACCAGATCGTAGGCCACCCGCTGCATCAGCAGGATCGCGCGCGCGAGCGCCTCGGGGCCATCGTCGCGGTCGGTGAGGAAGCCGCCGCAGAGCAGCTCGGCGAAGCCGTCCTCGCCCCACAACTTCTGGCGGATCTCCACGGTGCAGGCGTGGCCCACCAGCTCCACCAGCTCCGCGGCCGCGGCTCGTCCATCCTCGCCCAGGCGCTCGCCCTCGACCGCTCGGTCGGGCTCGAGGTCCAGGTAGAGCCCGGGGCTGGGGGCGTCCCGGAGCCGATCCACCCGGATCCTGGAGATCTCGTGCCCGTGCTTGCCGAAGCTGCTGGTCACGAACACCGGCTGCCCATGCACGCTGATCCGCAGCTCGGGATCGGCCACGAACAGGCTGCGCCCGAAGCGGCCCCCCAGTGCCTCGGCCACATCACGCACGCGCTGCTCCTGAGCCCGACGGTGCGGAAACGCGAGCACCAGCAGCCGGCTGCCGAGGGCGATGACGACCAGCAGCCCGAGGACGGTCACGACGATGGCGAGCAGGGCCTCCATGGTGTGGCTGTATCCCGGCGTTCCGGCCTCACTCCTGTCCGCCGCCCCCCTCGACCTCCATGGCCACACCCTCGAACAGATCGTTCAGCGAGTTGCCCACCGCGGTCAGCGCCGCGATGGTCATCACCGCGACGATGAGCATCACGGTCCCGAAGAGCCCGCAGCCCGCGAGGCAGCCGATGGCGAGGTTCTTGGTTCGTCTCTCCACGGCTCGGCCCTCCAGAAACCCACACAGTGCAGAGCCCATCTATCCCCCCCATCACAAACACGACCACGACCACGACCACGACCACGACCACGACCACGAGCACTAGCACGACCACGAGCACGAGCACGAGCACGAGCACGAGCACGAGCACGAGCACGAGCACGAG
>CAYZVO010000020.1:0-63360 GCA_964481655.1 uncultured Enterobacterales bacterium
CCCGGGGGGGCGCCGGCTCCTGCGCCCCCGACGGCGACCCCCTGCCCTACCCCTGGGAGCGCCCCGCTGCGCCCGCGGGCGCCGCCCGGGCCACGGCCGACATCCAGGACGCCACCGACGCCGATCCGATGTTCTACCCGGACGTGGCGGGTGACTACAGCTTCGAGCTCACGGTCGACGATGGGGGCACGAGCTCCTACGCCGCGACCGCCACCATCACCATCGGCGACCGCGGCCTCAACATGGCGCCGGTGGCCGACGCGGGCTCCGACCAGAGCGCCAGCGAGACCGTGACCTGCGCCCTGGCCGGCTACTCCTACGTCTGCGACGACTGCGCCGATGTGGACTTCAGCCTCGACGGCTCCGCCTCGGGCGACATGGACGACTCGGACCTCACCTACGCCTGGTCCATCACCTCGGGCTCCAGCTACGGCACCCTCGACGACAGCAGCAGCATCACCCCGACGCTGACCATGTCGAACCTGACCTGCACCTACGGCTCCACCACCACCTACACGGTCGAGCTGGAGCTGTCGGTCACGGACTGCCCGGGCGACTCGAGCACCGACACCATCACCGTCACCCACACCTGCACGGGCTCGTAGCTCAATCGAGCGTCGCTCGATTGAGCCGCTGTCGGCTATCAGCTATCAGCTGTCAGCTGTGTCGTTCCCGGCCTCTGGAGTGATCGTGCGGCGTTCACTGTTGATCGTCTGTCTGCTTGCGCTCACCCTGGGCGGCTGCGGCAACCTGACCCCGGCGGGGCCCTATGAGGGGCTCGCGGCGCCGTCCTTCGTCGCGCCCAGGGCCGACGGGGGCAGCCTCTCCCTGTCCAAGCTGCAGGGCAAGCCGGTGGTGCTGGTGTTCTGGGCCTCCTGGTGCGGGCCCTGCCGCTACGAGGTGCCCCACGTCAACGCGCTGTACAAGGGCGTCGGGGACACCGCCCATGTGCTGGGGGTGAACGCCGGCGAGGACCCGAACACGGTGAACGAGGCCATCGCGGCCATGGGCATCGAGTACCCGGTGGTGCTCGACGCCAACGGCGCCATCGTGCGCGCCTACGAAGCCCACAGCCTGCCCCTGGTGCTGGTGCTCGATCCCGAGGGCCGGGTACGCTACCGGGGCAACACCTGGCCCAGCCGGATCCACGCCTTCGTGGATGGTCTGCAGCAGGAGGGACCGTCATGAGCCCCCGCAATGTCCTCGTCACCGGCGGCGCCGGCTTCATCGGCTCGCACCTGGTCGAAGCGTTGGTGAAACGCGGCGATCGCGTCCGCATCCTCGACAGCTTCGATCCCTACTACGATCCCGCGGTCAAGCGCCGGAACCTCGCCCCCATGCTCGACGACGTCGAGCTGCTCGAGGGCGATCTGCGGGATCTGGCGCTGGTCGCCCAGGCGGTGCAGGGCATGGACTGCGTGGTCCACCTCGCGGCCCGCGCGGGTGTGCGGGCGTCCCTCGAGCGCCCCGTCTCCTACATGCAGGTCAACGTCGCCGGCACCCAGGGCCTGCTCGAGGCCATGCGCACCGCCGGGGTGAACCACCTGGTGGCCGCCTCCTCGTCGTCGGTCTACGGCTCGCGGACCCAGGGGCCCTTCCGGGAGAGCGACGCGCTGGGGGTGCCCGCCAGCCCCTACGCGGCCAGCAAGCACGCGATGGAGATCGTCTGCCGCACCTGGCAGCAGCTCTTCGACCTGCAGCTCACCATGCTCCGGTTCTTCACCGTCTACGGGCCCCGTCAGCGCCCGGACATGGCCATCCACGGTTTCGCGAAGAAGATCCGGGCCGGGGAGCCCATCACCATGTTCGGCGACGGCAGCACCCTGCGGGACTACACCTACATCGGCGACATCGTGCGGGGCCTGCTGGCCAGCGTCGATCGGCCGCTGCCCTGCGCGGTGCTCAACCTGGGCAACACCAACCCGGTGCGCCTCGACGCCTTGATCCGCAGCCTCGGCCGGGCCCTGGGCCGCGAACCCGAGGTCCATCGCGCCGGGATCCAGCCCGGCGATGTGCCCCTGACCTGGGCGGACGTCTCCCTCGCGAACCAGCTGCTCGGCTACCGCCCGATCACCTCCCTGGACGAGGGCCTCGCGGCCTTCGTCGCGTGGCTGGAGCAGGTGTGATCCTCGGGCTCGCGCTGGCGCTGTGCGCCTGCACCCCCGACCCCGCCCTGCCGGACGACAGCGGCCCGCCGGACAGCGAGCCCCCCGGGGAGACGGGGGACGTCGAGCCCGACGACAGCGATCCCCCCGCCGAGCTGGCGCTGCTGTCCCTGAACCTGCACTGCCTGAAGACCAGCGGCACGGACTTCGGCTCCAACCCGGAGCGCTTCGCCGCCATCGCCGAGGCGGTCGCCGCCGACCAGGTCCGAGCCATCGCCCTGCAGGAGCTGTGCGTCTCCCAGGACGAAGACGCCGGCGCGCTGCTCGTGCAGGCCCTCGAGGACGCCACCGGCCTGGCCTGGGAGCTGGCCACGGCCTTCGCTCACAGCGCGTGGGAGGGGACCGAGGACGAGGCCGACGAGTACGTGGGCCTGGCGGTGCAGGGGGGGCTGCTCGAGCAGCGGGAGATCGTCTTCCACAGCCAGGAGGGCCTGCGGCGGGTGGGCATCCAGGGGCGCTGGGACGCCGGCTTCGCCCAGCTCGCCATCAGCTCGGTGCACCTGGATCACCAGCACGACGACGCCCGGCTGGGCCAGGCCAGGCAGGCGGCGGTGGAGGCGCTGGTGAGCGACGCCGCGCCGGCCTCGGTGGTGATGGGGGACTTCAACGACACCCCGGGCAGTGAGGCCACCGCGGCCATGGGGGCCATGGGCTACGCCGACCTCGGCGCCGCCCTGGACGACGATCGCATCGACTACGTCTGGGTGCACCGGGGGGCGCCCGTCGAGGCCCTGGGCTTCGAGCGCGTCTTCACCGGGGAGCGCTGGCCCGAGGTCTCGGACCACCCCGGCATGTTGGCGCGCCTGGTGGCCGCCGAGCTCGAGCCGGTGACCCTCACCACGGTCCGCACCCAGCACGGGGCCGCCGGGCACTACCTGGCGGTGCGGGGCGACGCGAGCCCCCTGGACTGGGAGCTGGGCTGGCCGGCGAGCCAGGACGGCGACCAGTGGACCGCGGTCTTCAGCGAGCTGGACGGGAGCTTCGAGTACAAGTGGCTGCTGGACGACCAGGACTGGCAGAGCGGCGAGAACCTCCAGGGTCGAGCAGGGACGCTCAACGAGGGCGAGGTCTCGTTCTGATCAGGGGCTGTCGGCCCCCCCCACCTGCGCGAAGCTCAGGGGCACGATCACGCTCGCCGCGCCGGTGAGCCCGGCGAAGCGCTGGGCGAGCATCACCCGCTCGACGCAGGGCGTGAGCTGGGGGACCTCCTTGCGGCGCTCCCGGGCCCTGGCCCCCAGCACCGAGCCGTCGGCCAGCAGGCGCAGGTTGAGGCTCAGGGTGGCCTCGAGGCTCGGGTCCTGCTCGAGGGCCCCGACGTAGCAGGCCAGCAGCTCCGGCTCCGCCAGCACCAGGACATTCCGCAGCTGGGGTTCGGAGCCGGGCCCGGTGAGGGTGAGGGCGCCGATGGACAGGGCAGGCTCGCCGGCGGTGGGGCCCAGGGACACGGGCGCGCTCGGCGGCGGGGGACCCGGGAGCTCGAGCTCGGACAGGTCGATGTCGTCGGCCTCGTCGTCGGGGTCGATCTCGGCGACCGCGGGCTCCGGCTCCGGCACCAGCTCCGGCTCCGGCTCCGGCTCCGGCTCCGGCTCCGGCTCCGGCTCCGGCTCCGGCTCTGGCTCCGGCGCGGGCGCTGGCGGGGCAGGGGAGGGGGCGGCGATCCGAGGCTGGGGGGGCGATGCGCTGGGCTCGACGCTGCTCGGCTCCGGGGGGGCCTGTGGGCTCTGGATCACCTGGGTGGTGGTGATGAGGGGGGGAGCCTGCTCCGGCGCGGCCGAAGGACTCAGCAGGACCCAGACGGCGCCGAGCCCGGCGCAGCCCAGCACCAGCAGCACCAGCGCCGCGACGCCGATGAGCAGCCACAGGCCGCGCCTCTGGGGGGGATCAGGAGCGGGCTCCTCCACCCGCGCTGTGCGCTCGGGGAGGGGATCGGTGGGGTCCTCGGGGTCCAGGGCCGCCGCGAGCTCGTCCCCGGAGATGGCGGTGGTGTGTCCGCGGCTCTTCATGGCCTGCACGGCCCAGTAGGTGGAGCGGGTGTGCTCGGAGGGCTCTGGCCCTTCGCCGAGCTCTGCGTTCACCGTGGCTTCCTCGGTGAGACCCTCGAACTCGTCTCCACCGTTCATGCTCTCCGCCTCTGTGTGTGGGCTCCTTCCTCGTGTATCATCACAGGCCCCCTGCCGGATCTCCATGAGCACGCTGCGCGAGAGACTGGATCGCTTCATCCACCACCCCGTGGTGGAGCTGGTGCTGGTGACGCTGATCCTCGCCTCGTCCTGCCTGATCGTGGCGGAGTACCTGGTGCGACCCGAGGGCCCGGTCTGGCCGTGGCTCGCGGGGGCCAGCGAGCTGATCACGGTGGTGTTCGCCATCGAGCTGACCATCCGCTTCCTGGTGGCGCGCAAGAAGCGACGCTTCTTCACCCGCTACTGGATCGACCTGATCGCGCTGGTGCCCCTGGTCCGTCCCCTGCGCGTCTACCGCGTGCTGCGCATGATCCGCCTGTACCGGGCGGGCCTGCTGCTGAACCGGCGCCTGAGCATCTTCCGGGCGGACCTGCACGCCACCCTGCAGGAGCTGGTGACCCTGGTCTCGGTCATGGCGACCATCGTGCTGGTGGGCGGTGTGATGCTGTTCCTGGGTGAGCGGGGTGCCGGCACCGAGCTGGGGGAGTTGACCCCCGCCCTGTGGTTCAGCGTCATGAGCCTTGTGGCGGGTGAGCCCATCGGCCCCCAGCCGGTGACCCCCATCGGCCAGCTGGTCACCCTGGGCCTGATGCTCGGGGGCATGACCGTCTTCGCCATGTTCGTCGGGACCGTCTCGGCGAGCATGGCAGCGCGCCTCTCAGAGCGCGGAGGGATCAACGAGATGGATCTGGACGAGCTGTGCGATCACGTGGTCATCTGCGGCTGGAACCGCTCAGGGCCGACGGTCCTGGGGGAGCTGTTCCACACCGGACACCGCTCCAACCAGGCCGTGGTCATCATCACCGAGGGCGACGGGCTGCCCGAGACGGTGCCCATGGACCGGGTCCGGCCGGAGCTGCTCTACCATCACTCCGGGGACTACACGCGGGTCGAGGTGCTCGAGGCGGTCAACATCCCCGAAGCCTCGGTGGCCATCCTGCTCACGGACCGCACGGTGCGGCGGGCGGACCAGGATCAGGACGCCCGCACGGTGCTGGCAGGCTTGACCATCGAGCAGCTGGCTCCTCGCATCTTCACCTGCGCCCAGCTGCATGATCCGGCCAACGCCACCCTGCTGAAGATGCACGACGTCGAGGAGATCGTGGTCGGCGATTGGTACAGCGGCGTGGTGTTGGGCAACGTCAGCCGCAACCGGGGTCTGGTGCGGGTACTGCACGACATCCTCACGGTGGGGCGCGGCAACGCCTTCCACAAGGTCAAGCTGCCCGAGGCCCACCACGGCAAGACCGTGGCGGCGCTGCACGACCTGCTCAAGCGAGAGCACGACGCCATCCTGATGTCGGTGGAGCCGGCTCAGGGCGAGCACCAGGGGCAGGTGCTGGTCAACCCCTCCAACGACACCATCGTGGCCCGTGGTGACACCCTGGTGGTGGTCTCCTACCAGCCGGTGGACTGGTAGCGTTCACGCCCGGGACAGGATCCCCGTGAGGCAGCCCAGGGCCCCGGCGGCCTTGACGTACTCGTCGACCTCGAGCTCGTGGCAGGTCACGCCGAGATCCTCGAGCTGCGCGCGGGTGTCGGGGCAGCCGGACGGCATGACGAGCTCCCGCGGCGCGATGGTGACGAAGTTGTTGCTGCGACGGTCCAGCAGCTCCGGGCCCGGCGGGATGACCAGCGCCTGGATGCCGAGCTGGGCCAGCCGGGCCAGCAGGGCGCGATCGGCCTTGGCCCCGTTGACGGCGGCCAGATCGTCGTCGATGAGGTTGACCACGCCGAGCAGGTGCTGCACCCCGGTGCGGGGTAGGGGGACGGCCTCGAGCTGCACGCCTTGTTCCTCGAGCACCGCGCCCAGCTGGGCGACCCCGGCGTCGTTGGTGCGCACGCCGATGCCCACCAGCACCCGGGTGGCGCTGAGCCACAGGGCGTCGGCTCCCTCGAAGGTCGCGCGGCCGCGCATGGTGCGCAGGATGGGCACGCCGGCCAGCGCCAGAGCCTCGGCGGCCCAGCGCTCCTCGCCCGCCCGCTGGACGCCCGCGGGGCGCCCCAGCACCGCGCCCTCGGGGGTCATCAGGAACAGATCCCGCATGAAGACGTAGTTGGGGGGCGGAGGCACGGGGGGACGGTGGGTGTGCACCGCGATCCCCCGGGAGCGGTAGAACTCGGCGATGGCGCGGGCCTGCCGTTGGATGCGGGGCACATCGACCCGCCCCAGCATCAGGTGTTCGTCCGGATCGTCGCCGACGTCGAGCTCGGGGCCGGGCCAGGCCAGCAGGACCGCCTCGAGGGGGCTGACCTCGGAGCGCACGCGGTACGGGGCCCACAGGCGGCCCTCGGCCACCTCCTGAGCGTGGTCGCGGCTGCGCTGTCGCCAGCCGGGTCCGCCGAAGCTGGCGGCCTGGTCGCGGGGGACGGAGTGATCGCTCATGCTCGGGCTCCCGGGTGGATCGTGGGGGATCAGAGCCAGGTCTGGGGATCCGGAGCGTAGCCCAGCTCGTCCATGATGGCGCGGGTGTCCTCGCGGGCCAGCACTGGCTCGAGCAGCTGGGCGCGGTCGTACCAGCGACGGTGGCGGGGGCGGCTGGTGGCCATGATCGGCGGCAGCCCCGAGGCGACGAGGCGGTCCATGGTGGGGTCGGTGGGCAGCTCGAGCCAGGCGGACAGGCGCGCGAAGGCCTCGAGACGCTGGGCGTGGCTGCCGACGGTGTGCTCGAAGGGCAGCCGCAGCTGCTCCAGCTCCGGGCTGGACGCGAGGGCCTCGAGCACGGCTCGGTGCGCCGAGCGCCACTGGAAGCCGCAGACCTCGACCAGGGGCTTGTCGGTCCAGCGCTGCCAGCCCGGTGGCAGATCGAACTTCCACCAGCAGCGGGTCCAGGGCTGCTCGGGGTCGGTGTAGCCGCCGATGGTCAGGTCCGGGACCTGGTGGGCGAAGAAGCCGCGGAAACGCCAGCCGTCCACCAGACCGTTGACCGACGCCGCGGCGTTGCGGGTCAGGTGGAGCACCCGCAGGCGGGCGTTGGGGAAGAGCCGGGCCAGGAAGGGCAGGCGATAGGCGTTCGAGGGCGTCTTGATGACCACCGGGAGCTGGGCCAGCTGCTCCGGGGTCACCGGGCGCCAGGGGCTCACCGTGACGAAGGGGGGCTCCTCGAGCACCACCGCGGAGGGGGGCGCCAGGCTGGGGCGGGCGTCCGGGCAGTGCTGCTCGATGAGCTGGGGGGGCAGGTCGTAGTACCAGGGGTTGACCACCGGGTGGGCGGCGCGGACCCGCCCCAGGAACACGGCGTGGAAGCGGGCGGTCTCGGGGAAGGTGCCCGCGGCCCAGCCGTGGTGGCGCTCGAGCTGAGAGAGGCTGTCCCGCACCTGGGCGAGGACCCAGCTGGGATCGAAGCGCTCCAGCGGCCACTGCAGGGACAGGCGCCAGTGCAGCTCCGTGGCGAAGCGCTCCACCGCGGCGTCGTCGGGCAGGGTGCCCGCCTGGCGGCCGAGGTCGTGGGCCAGCAGCAGCTCGAGGCTGTCCCGGTCGGCGATGTCGTCCGCGCCGAGCAGATCGCTGTCGTGCCCCGACTCCGGCGCCGTGTGGCCGGACAGCAGCAGGAAGGGGTTGATCTCCGCCCGGAAGTGCAGCATGTGCTGGCTGTTGCGGAGGATCTCGGCCATGACCGACGAGCCGCCGCGGCTGCTCGACGCCAGCAGCACCACCTCGCGCACCCGGGACAGCAGGCCGTCGATCGGCGGTGGCTGCCCGCGGCGCAGCGCCCGCAGGCGCGCGATGGCGGCCGTGCGCTGTGCGTGGGCCTCGGCGCGACAGGTCATGGAGAACGACCGGCTAGTCGGGCTTGCGGACCGAGAAGATGCACCAGCGCCACAGGTCCCGGATCTCGCCCGAGGGCAGGATCTCGAAGGGATGCACGGCCCGTGCTTCCGCCGGAGCGTTGTGGAACAGGTCGCGGATCTCGTGGCGATGCAGGCTGGTGGTCTCGTGGGTGTCGATCCAGACGTCGATGGACTCCCACAGGTTGTACTCGGTCATCTTCAGGTCCACGAAGCCGGCCCCCAGCAGCATCTGCCGGAAGTCCTCTTCCTGGAACATGTTGAAGATGAGGGGCTGCTTCTTCTTGAAGACCCGGTACATCCAGGGACCGTCGAGCTCGGAGAAGGGCAGGATCTGGCCCACGACGAACTGACCGCCCGGCTTGAGCACCCGGAAGATCTCGGAGACCGGCTTGCCCGGGTTGGGCAGCAGGTGCAGCACCTCGCGGGTGCAGACGATGTCGAAGCTCGCGTCCTCGAAGGGGATGTCGTAGACGGTGCCCTGCACCACACGGTCGAGGCGCTGGCTGGCCAGCTTGACCATCTCGGGGGTGATGTCCAGGCCGATCTTCTCGGACACGCGGTCGGAGAAGCTGTTGCCGACCACGCCGGAGCCGCAGCAGACGTCGAGCAGGCGGGCCCCTTCGGGCATCTCGAAGGCCTCAGCGTGCTTCGCGAGCAGATCGTCGTTGGCGATCCACTCGGCGGACTTGTGCCAGTTGGCGGAGCGGATGCCGAACTGCTTCTGGTAGACCTCGTCGGAGACGTGGATGTCCCGCGCGGTGTAGCGGGCGCGATCCGAGGCGCGGCGGGCGGCGAGGCGGGCCCGGGAGGCGTCCAGGGCGCGGCCCACCACCACCCGGGCCAGGGCCGGATCGGCGGCCAGGATGGCGTCGAGCTGCTCGGTGACGACGCCATCGACGACGTCGCGGACGAGGCGGCTGGTGAGGCGGGTCTTGGTCTGTCCCTCGAAGCGGGGCTCGACCATGCGCACCGACAGCACGCAGGTCAGGCCCTCGAGGATGTCGAAGGTGGCGATGCGCTCGCCGTTGTCGGCGTTGAGCAGGCCGGCCTTGGTGGCGTAGGCGTTGATGCTGCGGGTGAGCGCGCGCTTGAGGCCGTTGACGTGGGTGCCGCCCCAGACGGTGTTGATGCTGTTGACGTAGGAGGCGATCTCCTCGCCGTAGGCGGTGGTCCACTGCAGCGCGAGGTCCAGCTCGAGCTCATCGCCCTTGTGCTGGATGGACATCGGCGCACGGTGCAGCGGCGTGCGGTCCTCGTTGAGGCGATCGATGAAGCCCAGGATGCCGCTGTCGTACTGGTAGACGTGGTGCAGCCCCCGGCGGTGGTCGTCGAACTGGATGTGGATGCCGGGGTGCAGGAAGGCGAGCTCTTCGAGGCGCCGCGCCAGGGTGGCGTGATCGAAGTCGGTGGTGTCGAAGATGCTGGCATCGGGCAGGAAGCGGACCCGGGTGCCCCGGCGCTCCGAGGCGTGCTTGCGGATCAGCGCGGTCACGGGCTGGCCCGCTTCGTAGCGCTGGGTGTAGTGGCCGTTGGCGCGCCAGATGTCGAGCTCGAGGGAGGTGGCCAGGGCGTTGACGCAGGAGATGCCGACGCCGTGGATGCCGGCGGAGCGGAAGTAGGACCCCTGATCGAACTTGCCACCGGCGTGCAGCGTGGTGAGGACCACCTGGCAGGCCGGGCAGGCCAGCTCCGGGTGCTCGTCGATGGGGATGCCGCGGCCGTCGTCCTCGACGGAGCAGGAGCCGTCCTCGCCGATGATGACGTGGATGCGGCTGCAGTAGCCGGCCAGGGACTCGTCGATGGAGTTGTCCACGACCTCGTAGACCAGCCGGTGCAGGCCTTCCTGGTCGGTGGAGCCGATGTACATGGACGGGTTCTTGCGGACGGCCTCGAGGCCGGGCAGCACGGTGATGCTGCGTGCGTCGTAGGTGCCGTTGGCGCCGCTGGGCTTGCAGTCGGTACAGCTCATGGTCAGGCCCCCCCTTCTTCGGAGCGCTGGCCCGCCTCGAGGCGCGCGATGGCGGCCCGAAGCTGCTCGGCGTGGGCTCGCTTGAGCTTGGTGAGGGTCTCGAACCAGGACGCGATGTCCGGGAAGCCCTCGGCGTGCGCGACGGCCGCCATGGTGGGGTAGAGCTCGGCGTACTCGGTGGACTCCGCCAGCAGCGCCGCGTGGAGGTTGCGGTCGGTCTCGCCGATGGGAGCGCCGGTGAGGGGATCGCCCTCGGTGCGCAGGAAGTCGAGGCTGCCGTGGGCGTTGCAGATGCCGCCCTCGGCCAGATCGCGGAAGAGCTGCGCCACGTCGGGCTGGCCCTCGATGTCGGCGATCTTGGCGAAGTAGAGGTAGCGGTAGGCGGTCACCGCTTCCTCCGCGAACGCATCCTTGAGGTGTTTGTGCGTGTCGAGACCTTCGAGGTTCGCCATCGGTCACTCCGGTGGGGAGCAGCGCCGCCAGGGGTGGGCCCTAGGGTGCTGATCACAGCAGCGCACTATAACTGGGGTCCAGCGCCGCCGCGGCTGGTCTACCTCACATATTGGAGCCACCATGAAGACCCTCGATGTTTCCCGTGATCTCGTGCAGGAGCACTTCACAGCTCGGGCCGCCACCTACGATGGATCCAGCTTCTGGTGCACCGACGATGTCATCCTCGAGCGAATCCGGGGCTTGCTCGGACCCTCTGGTGACGATCACCTGCTGGACGTCGCGGTCGGCACGGGCCTGGTCAGCCGCGCGCTGCGCCCCCACGTCGGTCGCATCACCGGCCTGGACATCAACGACGCCATGGTGGAGCAGGCGCGGGACGCCATCGACGAGCTGGTCATCGCCCCCGGCGAGTCCATGCCCTTCGAGGACGACAGCTTCGACCTCATCGTCTGTCGGCAGGGGATCCAGTTCATGGACCTCGGCGCGGTGCTCGGCGAGATGGTCCGGGTGTGCAAGCCCGGCGGGCGCATCGTGAGCATCGACCTGGCCGCCTACGGCGCCGAGGACCGGGACGAGTACTTCGAGATCCTGCGGCTGCGGAACCCCGCCCGCCGCAACTTCTTCGTGCGGGGCGATGTGCGCCAGGGGATGATCGACGCCGGCTGCGCCGGTGCGGTGGCCCACGAGCACGTCTCCGTCGAGGATGTCGATGTCTGGTCGAACAACGGCGCCATCCCCGAGTCCCGCCGCGAGGGCATCCGCGAGGTCTACCGCAACGCCACGGACGCCTTCGCCAAGCTGCACTCGGTGGAGCTGGCCGACGGGCGCATCGTCGATCACATGCTCTTCGAGCTGACGGTGGGCACGAAGTAGTGGCGGCCTTCCGCTGGACAGCGCTGGGCTCCCCCCTGCACGACGCCGCCGCGGTGGCGGCGCTGGCGGCGCCCTGGCGGAGCGCCCTGGCGCAGGTGGGCGGGCAGGAGCTCGCCGACGACGGCGACGAGCACCCCCTGGCGCTGCTCATCCTGACCGGTGGCACCGAGGCGGCGGCCCTGGCGCTGCACCAGCGTCGCCCCAGCCAGGCCCTGCTGCTGCTGGCCCACGGCGCCCACAACAGCCTCGCGGCCGCCCTCGAGATCCTCGCGGCCCTGCAGCAGCGCGGCGCCGCGGCGCTGCTGGTGGTCCTCGACGGACCGGGCGATGGCGACGCCGCGCTGCGGGAGGGGGTCCACGCGGTGTGGGCCCAGCGCGCGATGCTGGGTGCCCGCCTGGGGCTGATCGGCGGGGCGTCTTCCTGGCTCGTGGCCAGCAGCCCCGCGCCGGAGCGGGTCCTGGCCAGCTGGGGCCCGCTGGTGGTGGACGTCCCCATGGAGCGGCTGCTCGACGCCCTGGGGCCCGAGCCCGACCCCGAGGCGGTGCACGCCGCCCTGGAGCGGATCGCCTCGGATCAGCGGCTCGACGCCTTCACCCTGCGCTGCTTCGACCTGCTGGGCGCCCGGGCCACCACCGCCTGTCTGGCCATGGCCCGCATGGGGGCCGCGGGCATGCCCGCTGGCTGCGAAGGCGATCTGCCCTCGGCCGTGGCGCTGCTGTGGGTGCGCACGCTGCTGGGCACTGTGCCCTGGATGGCCAACCCCGCCCGCCTGGTGGACGAAGGCCTCTGGCTCGCCCACTGCACGGTGCCCCTGCACCTGGTGGCCGAGCATCGGCTGGACACCCACTTCGAGTCGGGGATCGGCGTCGGCGTGGCCGGGCGCTTCGAGCCTCAGCCGGTCACCCTGCTGCGCATCGGCGGCGCGCGCCTCGAGCGGCTGTGGTGTGTCGAGACCCGCATCCTGCAGGCCGGGGACGCCGCGGACCAGTGCCGGACCCAGGCGCTGGTGGCCCTGGACGCCGACCAGCGGCGCGCGCTGCTCGAGCGGCCTCTGGGCAACCACGTCGTGCTGGTGCCGGGGCACCACGGCGAGACTCTGCGGCGGTATCACCGCTGCATCGGTCCGGGGCGATAGCTCGGGCGGCGTCCTGCCGCGGCCAGGCCGTCGGCAAGAACGCCGGCGGTTGAGGCCGCTCCGTCGGCCTCAGCCCATCTTCTTCGCGCCGCAGTCCATGGTCATCGAGCCCTTCTCGGCCATGCCGGGGGCGCCGACTTTGTCCAAGGTGTATCGCTCCGAGCCCGGGGCCAGGTAGGCGCCGGCCGAGGACCAGTCCTTGCGCCAGCCCTCCCAGGCGTAGTCCACGCAGCTCTGGTGGCCGTCGTCCGGGTTGGGCTGGAAGTACTCGAAGTGCTCGGGGTAGTGGTCGAAGTTCATGACCGGGCCGGGCTGGTAGCAGTCGTAGATGCGCTTGTAGGCGTCGCGGTAGACCTGCTCGGGGAGCCCGGCGAGGTTGAGGAACTCGTCCTCGTGCAGGGCCTGCTCGGTGGACAGCCACTCGAGGTGGGAGACCTCGTCCTTGATGGTGCCGTCGGCGAGACAGTTCTGATACACCGAGGTGCCGGGCATCGCGCTCAAGTACTTCACCCGCACGATGTGGTGATACTCCTCGGCGAAGCGACACATGTAGTCCAGCGACTCGGCCGTCTCGCCGGGCAGGCCGACGATGAACAGCGTGCCGAAGCGGATCCCGGCGTCCATGCTGCGATGCATGGCCCGGATGGAGATGTTCTCGGTGGTGGGCTTGCGGGCCTCCTTCAGCGCCGAGGCGCCCAGGGACTCGACGCCGAAGAGGATGACGTCGCAGCCGGCGCGCTTCATGGCGTCCAGCCGCTCCTTGTCGACGTCGGCGCAGCGGGTCATGCAGGTGAAGCGCACGTCGCGCCCCTCGAGCACCTCGCAGATCTCCCGGGTCTGGGGGGCCTCGGCCGAGAAGGTCAGATCGGCGAAGAACATGAAGTTGATGCCGTACTGGGACTGCAGCCAGTCCATCTCCCGGTCGAAGCGCTCCGGCGACTTGCAGGCCACCTGGGGGGTGGTGCGGAAGCAGAAGGAGCAGTCCATCTTGCAGCCGCGGGAGAAGCTCGTGATGATCTGGGGCTGCAGGCCCTTGGGGCCCTTTGCCTGGGGCCAGAGGTCGAGCTTCATGCGGGGCAGGAAGTCCAGGGTGGGCATCTGCCCGCGGGGTGGGGTCTTGACGATCTCGCCGGTGGCGGCGCGGTACCAGATGCCGCGGATGGCGGCGAGCTCGGCGGCGGTCCAGCCGCCCTTGGCGTAGCTGGCCATGAGCTCGAGGATGGTGAGCTCGCCCTCGGAGACCACGGCGATGTCGATCCCGGTGTGCTCCATGAAGACGTGGGGCAGGGAGGTCACCAGGGAGCCGCCGGCGACGATGGGCATACCCGGCTCGGCCTTCTTCACCCGGGCGGCCAGGTCACGCATGAAGGGGAAGTTGTCCTCCCAGGTGGCCAGGCAGAGCACGTCGGTGCCCTCCATGATCTCCTCGAAGGCCTTGCCCACCGGGTCCAGGGCGTAGCGCACGTCCACGATGCGCACCGGGTAGCCCGCGTTGTGCAGCACCGTGGTGATGTAGCTGGGCCCCTCGAACGGGGTGGTGAGGTAGTACTCCCAGCCCCGGGGCATGGTGAAGGGAGAGTGGCCGACCACCATGGTGAAGCGAGGCAGCGCGCGATCGGTGGGCACGGGCGCGACGTCCTGCTCCCGCATCATGTGCATCAGATCGTCATCGCGCGGATCGGTCGCCTTGCAGTACAGCTCGGGTGCAAGGGAGAACTTCTTGGCCATGGTCATCGACCCCGGGACGGCGGGAGGAAACGGTAGCGTGCGGCGAGGTATCTCATCGTGGCATCGCGGGTCCACCGCCGCCAGTGGTTCCGGTCACGCCTAAGGGACCTCAGCTCGATCCCCGCGCGCCAGCGCAGATCCTGCAGCCGGATGCCCCCCCGCCTCAGCAGCCCGGGATCGAACTGGGGATCGCGGTGGTCGAGGGGGTAGCCCAGGGTCTCCATGAGCGTCGAGCAGACCGCCTCCACCATCTCGACCTCCGCGCCGCTGAGGTGCTTGCGGTACTTGCCCGCGTTCCCCGACAGCACCGGCTTGGCGGTGTTCTGCCAGGACTCGGACAGCTTGGCGCTGGTCTGGGCTTCGCGGCCTTCGTGGAAGCGGAGCATGCCCTCCTCGAAGGGCTCGTCGAGGAACGCGCAGAGGGCCTGCGCCGAGACCTCGGGCCGGTCCAGCAGGTCCTCGTAGCGGAGCAGGTGGACCTGCTCGTCCCCCAGGCGCGCCACCAACGCCAGGCCGATCTCCTGCTGCTCCCGCCACAGCTGCGCGGTGATCCAGGGGTGGAAGGGGCTGAACACCGAGCGCCGGGAGGACGCCGCCACGTCGCGGGGATCCCGTACCAGCAGCACGAAGCGGGCGCCGGGGTCCCGGGCGATGGCCCGGTCGGCGTAGTGGACCATGAAGGTGCTCTTGCAGCCCCAGCGGGCCTTGCCCTCGGCCTCGCGGACCTGGTCGTACAGCGCCCCCAGCACGCCCATGGCGTCCCGGGGGTGGGCCTGGTCGATGATCCGCTGGCGGTCGATGGGCACGGCCCACGGGTGGATGTGCACCCGCTTCAGCTCGAGGATCTCGTCCACCAGCCGCGCGAAGCGTCGCGGATCGGCCAGGTCTCCCCGGGCCGACTCCGTGGGGGCGAAGTAGCGCATCAGGTGCAGGGGATGCGGCACCGCGACGCGGCTGTGGGCGTTGAGCACGAGGCGCAGCAGGTTCGAGCCCGAGCGCTCGGTCCCGATGATGTAGATTGGGTCGTCTGACATGACGCCCTCCTATCCGGTGGCCTGTACCCGTACCCGCTCCCGAGCACCCCATGACCGGCATCCCCCCCTGGCCCGCGCTCTCTGCTCCGGCCGAGGCTGAGATCCCCACCTGCTGCGACGTGGCCATCATCGGGGCGGGCCTCGCGGGGGTGACCGCGGCGCTGCTGCTGGCCCGTGAGGGCGTGTCCGTGGTGGTGTTGGAGGCCGAGGCGCGGCTGGGTGAGGGCTGCTTCGGCCGCGGGCCCGGGATCGCCCTGGGCTGGCTCGCCGATCACCCCCATCGGCTCGAGGGCGCCCTCGGCGTACCCGGCGCGCAGGCGCTGCAGGAGTTCATCGCCGGAGGGCACCGGCTGGCCGAGCGCCTGCTCGCCTCCAGCGGGTGGCGGACCACCGCGGGGCTGCACCTGCCCGGCGACGCTCGTGAGGCCGGCGAGCTGGCCCTCGCCCTGGCCTGCGAGGCCCCGGCGGGCCACGCGCTCACGGCGGAGCAGCTGCGGCGGGAGCAAGGCCTGAACGTGCCCCTCGGTGGACAGGCCCGCAAACCGGCGGCCACCGTGGAGCCCCGCCGTGCCCTCGACAGCCTGGCCCACGAGGCGCGCGCCGCCGGCGCCAGGATCGCCTGTGGCCGACGGGTGGAGGACGTGGACGACAGCGGGGCGCGGCCGGTGCTGCGGTGGTCGGGGGGGCGGCTCGAGGCGGAGCTCACCCTGTTCTGCGGCGGGCTGGGTGCGGCGGCGCTCGAGCCGGTGCTGGCGCGCTGGCTGCAGGCGGTGCACCACGGCGGGCTGCGGGTGGAGCTGCCGGACCCCGTCAGCTGCAGCCTGCCCCTGAGCTGCTGGTACGGCCAGCTGCGCGCCAGGCCCCTGCCGGATGGCAGCTGGGTGCTGGCGGGGGGGCGCCTCGACGATGCCGGTGATGGCATCCCGCCGCGGGTCGAGGCCGGGCTGGTCTCGCTGCTCGCCGGGATGCTGGGCCAGGATCCCGCGGGCCTGGTCTGCTCGCACCGCTGGCTGCGGACAGCGGCCCACAGCCGGGACGGGCTCCCGCTGGTGGGTCCGGTCCCGGGCCGCGTGCGCCGCATCCTGTGCGCGGGCTTCGCCGACGGGGACCCCGCGCTGGAGATCGCCACGGCCAGCGCGGTGTGCGGCGCCATCCTGGGGGGAGGGGACGCGCTCCCCGAACAGCTGCGCGCCCGGCGGGTGCTCGGCGTCTGAACCCGCCGCGAACGGCGGCCTGAGCTACTCGACGTCCGCGCTGGGCTCGGTCTCGATGCCGTGCAGCTCGACCTCGGGCAGCGCGGCCTCGGGCTCGCTGGCACCATCAGCGGGGAGCTGGCTCTCGGCGGCGCGGGCCCGCTCGATCTCCGCGCGGGCCTCGGCCTCCATGCGGACCGCCTTGGTGGCGGCGTTGACGTCGCTGCTGGCCCGGGCGCTCATGGACGCCGCGCGCAGGGCCCGGGCCTTGGCCAGGGTCTGCTCGGGGGTGGCGCCGGAGCTGGTGTCGAGCTTGATGTCGGCGCCCGTCGCGTAGCGTCGGCCATCGGGGCCGGTCTCGTACTGCAGGCTGTAGCTGCCGGCGGCTCCGCCCGCGGCCGCGAGGAAGGCCATGTCCTGGGTCCGCACCTCCTGGTCGCGGCGCTCCAGCTCACGCAGTTGCTGCAGTTCCTCGGAGCTCAGCTCGTGCTCACTCCGCAGCTGGCCCTGAGCCGGCTGCTCCTCTTCCTCCTGCCCGCCGCGGGTGGCCTGCAGCTCCACCTCGACCATGTTGTCGGCCATGGATCGTTCCTTGGCCGCCTCGAGGGCTTCGTTGGAGAACGAGACGACCACGCCCGGGTCGGGCTGGCTCGAGCGAGAGGAGTGGGCTCGGGCTGCGGCCTGACGCTCCGACTGCGCGGTCGTCGGCCTCTGGCTGGCGGCGGGACCACCAGCTTCCATGTAGGCTGCAACTCCGGCGAGGTACGAAAGCATGTCTCTCCGCATGGCCTCTCGGATCGCTTTGTGAGGGATTTTAGCGATCGGGTGATCTTTTTTTACGATCTGGCCATTTTTTTTCGAGCAACACCAGGATCGGGCCGAGAACCAGCACATCCGCGATGGCGGCCACCACCACACAGTAGGCGGTGAGCACCCCGAACAGCGCCATGGCGCCGTACTGACTCACGGCGAACACCGCGAAGCCCCCCGCGAGCAGCAGCGAGGTGTCCACCAGGGTGCGGCCCACGGTGGCGACGGTCTCGATCACGGCCTCGGCTGGCGTCATGCCCCGGCGGCGCAGCCGCTCGTAGGCGGCCAGGAAGTGGATGGTGTCGTCCACCGCGATGCCCAGGGCCACCGAGAAGACCATGGCCGTGGAGGGCTGCAGGCCCAGCCCGGTCCAGCCCATCAGGCCCAGCAGGGCCAGCAGGGGGAGGGTGTTGGGGAGCAGCGCGATGAGCACCAGGCCCCAGCGACGGTAGACCGCCAGGCCCAGGGCCCCTACGACCAGCAGCGCCAGGGCGAAGCTGCCCGCGAACTGCCGGGTGAGGGTGCGGTTGATCTCCTGCGCCAGCCAGGCGACCCCGGTGACGTGGAGGCTGGCCCCGTGGGGTGCGAGCAGGGGCTCCGCCCGGGCCTCGAGCCGGCTCACGAGGTCCACGGTGGCGCGGTGGCCGTGGTCCCGCACCCGGGTGCGGATGCGGGTGCTGCTCGGATCGGCTTGGAGCCCAGCCCTGATGGCGGGGTCCACCAGATCGTGGAGCAGCAGGACCTGGGCGATGCCCTCTGCGCTGGGGGGGCTGCCCCGCTCTCCCAGCGCCGCCCAGCCCTGCCGCGCCAGGTCCGGCAGGCCCACCACCTGTCCGACCAGCGGCTCGTCCCGGAGCCAACCCTCGAGCTGGTCGATGGCCTGCAGCAGCTCGGGATCCAGCGTCGCCCCCTCCGGAAGCTCGATGTGGACGTCGAGGGGGAGCACCGCCCCGAGGTGGTCCTCGAGGTAGTCGTTGGAGCGGGCCATGGCCGTGCTGCGCACATCGCCGAGGATCTTCGGATCGCTGTGCACCCGCAGCGCGCCGCTGACGCCGAAGGCCACCAGGGCCAGGGCGATCAGGGGGCCGACGGCGCTGCGTCGCACCAGCGCCCGGCCCGCGCGCCGCATCCGGTCCCGGCCTGAGCTCGAGCTGGCGCGGGGGCGCCTGGGCGGGCCGAGGCGGTGCAGCAGGGGCGGCAGCAGGGCCATGGAGCAGGCGAAGACCACCATCACGCCGACGGCGGTGAGCGCGCCGAAGCGGCGGATCTGTGGGATGGAGGTCGCGGTGAGGGACAGGAAGCCCACGGCGGTGGTGGCGCTGGTGGCCAGGCAGACCGGCAGCATCTCCCCCATGGTCCGCCCCAGGGCGTCCGCGGCTCCCTGCTCGCCGTCCTGGCAGCGATCCCCGTAGCGGTGGACCAGGTGGACCAGATCGCTGGTGCCGACCACCAGCACCACCGCGAGCAGGGCCGGGGTGAAGATGGTGAAGGGTGTGCCGCTGATCACCAGCGCGGACCCGGTCAGCAGGGTGCCGAGCACCAGCACCCCGGCGCAGAGGGTCACGTGGCGCCAGTCCCGCAGGGCGGCGGCGAAGAAGAGCAGCGAGACGAGCATGGCCAGGGGCAGCAGCCGCGCCAGATCGTGCTGCATCGCCCGCACATAGGCGACGCGGATCACCGGCACGCCGCCGAGGTGCCAGGTCCCCGGGCTGGCCGCGGTGAGCTCCTCGAGGGCCTCCACGATGGGCGCCCGACCGGCGTGGTGGTTCGAGCGCTCGTCGATGCGGATCAGCACCGCCCCCGCTTCGCCGTCGGAGGCCACGAGCAGGTCCCGGGACACCGCGTCGTCGTCCTCGGGGCCGAGGGGGCGGGCGCCGATCACCCCCGGAGCGAGGGCGCCCAGCAGCTGCCAACTGGCCGGGGAGCTGGTGCTCACCACCCCCGGGATGGCCGCGGCCTGCTGCTCGAGGGCGGCGAGGCGGGGATCGAAGGGGTCGCCCTCGAGGGCCACCAGGATGGCGCCGTCGTCACGCCCGTAGCGCTCCATGGCGACCTGGTTGGCGACGGCGTGGGGGGAGTCCCGCGGGAATAGATCCTCGAGGCTGAACTCGAAGCGCACCCGGGGCAGGGTCAGGGCCGCCAGCGCGACGATGGCGACGGCGAGCACCCCGGCCGGCCAGCGCCGCACGGTCCACGCCCGCGCCAGGCGCGCGAGCGCCGCGCTAGTGGACCCAGTCGTCATTCCCCGACTGGGAGCCGCCGCCGCTCCCGCCGCTGCGCCCGCCGTCGATCACCTCGAAGCGGCCCCGCTTGCGGCGTCCCGGGCTGCGCTGCCGGACCAGCCAGGCCAGGCGCAGCTTCAGCAGCAGCTGGCGCGGGCTGCCGTCGGTCCACATCCACACCACCGCCGCCAGGCAGGTGGTCAGGGCCACGGCGGACTCGAGGGAGCGGGTGAAGAGGAACAGCAGGCTGAGGAAGAAGATCTCGAAGTACACGATCCAGATGCCCTTCACCGGCAGCACCAGGAAGAGCAGGATCTGGGCGTTGGGGCGGGCCATGCCGAAGACCACGATCATGGCGGTGGTCAGCGCGGTGATGCCGACGCAGGGGCCGGCGCCCACCACGATGCCAGGCCAGGCCAGGCCGAAGCCCACCAGGATGCCCAGCGCCCAGCAGCTGGCCAGCAGCTTCGCGCTGCCCTTGCGCCCCAGGAAGTCCAGGGTCGGGGGCAGGAAGAAGAACAGCATCAGCCAGTCCAGCCCCGCCGAGACCGGGTCGGCGTTGAACAGCAGGGCGGTGACGGGCTGCCAGACGTGGAACATGCCGGTGTCACCCATGGGGCCGATGGGGGCCCAGAGTGAGACCAGCGCGGTGACGGGCAGGCCCATCCAGCTCTCGAGGACGATCTGGATGACGTAGAGCACCACCAACACCACGAGGATGTTGCGCAGGAAGGGTGTGAGGCGGGCGCCAAAGCCCGGGGCCACGCGCTGGCGGTACATGGCAAACCTCGTGGGGGTCGGCGGATGCGGTCCGAGAGGGTAACTTGAGAGCCTCTGGTGCGCGAAGCCGCCGGGAGTGCCCCATGCCACACAGCCTGCTCGTCGTCGCCCTGGTCGCGGGGACCGCCCACGCCGCCCCCGCGCTGCGGGATGGCCCCTCGAGCGCGTCGCTGCAGCGGGCCCAGCTGGCCTGGGAGCGAGGGCCGGATGCGCTGGCGCGTTGGCGCGATGTGCACCTCCCCGGCGTCGACGAGGACGGGCTCCAGCTCACGGTGGAGCTCGAAGACGGCGTCCACCCCGACGAGCTGCTCGGCTGTATCGACGAGCTGCTGCCCACGGCCTGGGCCGAGCACTGGGTGGAGCCGGGCTGGGTGGAGCGCGGCCAGGTGCAGCTGTGGGTCCCCTGGGACGGGCTGCGCGACCTCGAGGACTGCCCAGGGGTCGCGGCGATCCGGGAGCCCCATCGGGCCCGCCCCCGGGAGGCCTTCACCCAGGGCTACGACGCCATGTTCCTGACCGACTGGCATGCCGACGGCGTCTCCGGCCGCGGCGTGGACGTCGCCATCGTGGACGTGGGCTACGCCGGCTACACCGACCTGCTGGGGCGGGAGCTGCCGTCGAGCGTCGGCACCTGGGAACCCTCGGGCGCCGGCCCGTCGCCCCTCGAGGCCAGCACCCACGGCACCGCGGTGGCCGAGATCGTCCACGATCTCGCCCCCGGGGCGGGCCTGGATCTCTACGCCTTCTCCACGGAGACCGAGTTCCTCTCCGCGGTGCAGACCATCGCCGAGAGCAAGGTCCAGCTCGTCAACGGCTCGGTGGGCTTCGACAACATCTGGCACGCCGACGCCACCTCGCCGGTGACCCAGGCCGTGGACATCCTCGTGGGTGACTTCGACAAGACCTGGGTGGCCGCGGCCGGCAACGAGAACCACCGCTACCGCATCGGCGAGCTCACCCCCGTCGGCGACGGCACCGTGGCCATCGACGGCATGAGCCCGATCTGGATCGCGACCTCCGGCGGCTGGGCGGCGGTCTCCCTGCGCTGGTCCGAGCCCATGGGTGAGGCGGCGGTCGATCTCGACCTGGTGGTCTACGACGAGGACGGCGAGCCCTGCGACGCCCAAGGCTACGGTCTCGACACCCAGGACGGCGACGATCACCCCTACGAGCTGGTCTCCTGCCACACCGGCGGCAGCTGGGCGCAGGCGACCATCGTCTCCAACGGCCACGCCGTGAGCGGCCTCGAGGGCTACCTCTACGCCTACTACGGGCTCGACGAGGCCGACGCGACCTGGGAGCGCAACCTGACGCTCCCGGGCGACACCCAGCACGGCGTCTCGGTGGGCGCGGTGGACCTGGTGTCGCCCGACGAGGTGGCCGACTACTCGAGCCGCGGTCCCACCGAATACGGCCAGCGGCGCCCGCACCTGGTGGCCCCCGCGGGGGTGACCACCTCGAGCTACGGCGCCTCGCTCTTCTCGGGGACGTCCTCGGCCACGCCCCACGTCACCGGCGTGGCGGCCCTCGTCCTGCACGCGGGGCGCCGTGACATGTCCCCCTACGACCTGCGGGAGTGGCTCACGAGCAACACCCGCGACATCGGCCCCGAGGGCCTGGACAACGAAAGCGGCGCCGGCTTCCTGAGCCCGGACGTCATCCCCTGGAGCGGCTGCCACTGCAGCCAGAGCGGCGATCGGGGCGGCCTGGCCTGGGCGACGCTGGGGCTGCTGGGCCTGGTGGCGCTGCGGCGGCGCAGGGTTTCGGGGTAGGATCAGCCATGCGCGCGCTTCCCCACCTCCTCCTCGCCCTGCTGTCGCCCCTGACCGCCTGTGGCCTCGACGGGCCCGAGGGCATGTTCGTGCAGCTGTTCGGGCGTGTCACCACCGAGTACGGCGACCCCCCCGGCGGGGTCGAGGTCTCCATCGCCTCGGCCCGCGGCGCCGCCCGCCGCGAGACCACCCCCCACAACAAGGGCTGGTACTCGGCCGCGGTGCTGTTCACCGAGCTCGAGGGTCACGAGTTCCTCGTGCAGCTCGAGGGGGGCGGCTACGCGCCCACCCTGGCCTGGATCGACCTGACCCTCGTCGACGGCGAGTCGATGGCGATGCCGTCCCATCCTCCCCAGCTGTGGTCCGCCTGGAATCGTCAGCTGCCGCCCCTGCAGGTGGCCTACGCCGCCTCCGCGGGCTCGGCCGCGGGGGTGTTGCTCGACGCCTCGACCGGCGAGCCGCCGGTGGAGGACCCCGGTGGGCAGGAGACCCCGGTGGAGCTGGACCTGGACCTGCGTCTGGGCTGGAACGCCCCGGACAGCGAGCCGGTGGTCGCGACCACCACCACCGGCCTGGGCCCGATGGCGGGCCGCTGGGTCATCAGCGGGATCGAGCCGGGGCTGTACACGGCCCGGGTGCACGGCTCCGCCGGCTTCACCTCGGTGCGCTTCCCCGTGCTGATGCGCGCCGAGACCGAACAGGAGATCCGGGCCACCGTCACCGAGGCCCTGGCCTCCGACGAGATCCGCGCCTCGCTGGTCTGGGGCGCCACCCCCGCGGACCTGGATCTCCACGTGACCGGCCCTCGGGGCTCGGTCGCGCCGGGGGAGTCCCAGTACGAGCGCTTCCACGTGTACTCCCAGGACCCCTACCACCCGTCCAACGCCTCGGACGTGCACGATCGGGTGGTGACCATGGACCTGCTCGCCGAAGACGGCGAGGGGCCGGAGAGCCTCACCGTGCACGAGCTGCGCAGCGCCGGCGCCTACCGCTTCACCGTGTTCAACCGCACCGACGACACCATCAACAGCTCCGAGGCCCTGAGCGACTCGGGGGCGCTGGTGCAGCTGTGGATCGGCATCCGGGAGCCGCGCTTCTTCGAGGTGACCCCCGGGATGGAGGGCAACCTCTGGCCCGTGGCCGAGTGGGACTCGGATACCGACATCGTCTACCGCTTCGCCGAGCTCGGCTCGACCGACGACGAGTCCGACATCGAGGCGTTCTGATCGGCCTGACGGCTTGCTCATCGCCCCACGCGGGTTAGCTGGCGCGCGTTCCAGGATACCGATGAGCATTTTCTCCGAGCGTCTCGTGGAGGACATGCAGCGCCTCTCCGGAGGCCAGCACAGCTTCCTACATCAAGTCTGCGGTCCCCGCGCAGGGAGGCACCGTAGCGCCATCGAGACCCTGGTGGGGAACGCGGCCTCGCCGCTGGCCGAGCGGGCCCGCCCGCTGCTGACCTCCCTGGACAACCGACGCTTCTTCCAGGGCTGGGCCGAGCTGGCCACCGCCGCCGCGCTGGCCCGCGGTCGCCTGCGGGTGCAGGACGTGGTGCAGCCCGGCGCCTACCTGCACGCCTCGGCCCTCGCGGGTGAGCCGGTCAACCTGGCGGTGCTGTCCTACATCCACAAGGCCCGCCCGGAAGCCGATCGCGACAGCATCCGGCGGCTGGTCGCGGCGCTCAACCGCGTCGGCAGCCGCCAGCGCCTGGTCGTCGCGGTCCACGGTCGCCTGCCCCACGACTTCGACATCGAGGAGATCCGCCGGGCGGTGGACACCTGGCTGGGAGAGGTCGAGCGCGGGCAGTGGCAGGGCCGCTACGCGACCTTCATCGACGAGACCCGCGGGGTCCACCTCGAGTTCGGGCTCACCGGCCGCACCAGCCGCAGCGGACCGCGGGTCTGCATGAGCCTGGGGCCCTTCCCCGGCCCCGCCAGCCTCGCCGCGGCGGAGCCCCGCATCCTCGGCGAGCTCGAGCGCTACACCCTCGGTCCCCACGCCGGCAAGCCCCTGCTGCTGGTGTGCGCCAGCGATCAGCCCTGGTCGGTCTCTCCCGGCTACATGCGCGACTTCCTCTACGGCCCCCCCAGCTGCATGGAGGGCTACCGCGACGGAGACGCCAGCGACATCGAGCTGCACTACGGCTCCCAGCCGGCTCCCACGCTCTTCCGCGATCCGGTCTACTCGGATCTGGTGGGGGTGCTGTGGCTCAGCCGACAGGCCGACGACCCCACGGCGGTGCAGCTGCGCGCGTTCCTCAACCCCTGGGCCCGGCACACCCTCGAGCCCGAGCTGCTCCCCGCCTGCCCCGTGCTGCACCTGCACCGCTGGCAGGACGACAACGCCGTGCTGCGCTGGCACGGTCAGCGCGGCCAGCGACGCGTCGCCCTGATCTGACCCGGGCGGCGGCCGGGACTATTCTTCCTCGGCCAGGTTGCGGCCCATGGAGAAGGGCAGGTGCTCCTGGGAGGGGGCGAAGTTGTCCGGGTCCCAGCACTTGCGGCAGCGGGCCTCGTAGGCGTCTTTTTCGCCCACCAGCACCCGGGCGTCCCGGTTGACGATGCGCTGGGAGCGGTCGGCCGGGTTGCCGCAGACTACGCAGATGGCCAGCATCTTGTCGATGTACTCGGCGGTGGACAGCAGGGCAGGCATGGGATCGAAGGGCTTGCCCCGGTAGTCGAGGTCGAGCCCAGCGATGACCACCCGCTTGCCCGTGCGGGCCAGCTCGTTGGCCACGGGGACCAGCTCGTCGTCGAAGAACTGGGCCTCGTCGATGCCCACCACCATGGCGTCGCCCACCAGCGCGGGGATGTCGGCCGCGCGAGTGACCTTCACGGACTTGATGCTGTGGCCGGAGTGCGAGTCCACGCAGTCCCGGCTGTAGCGCCGGTCGATGGACGGGCTGAAGACGATCACTGGCTGGCGAGCGTATTGCGCGCGTCGAACGCGGCGGATCAGCTCTTCGGTCTTGCCGCTGTACATGCAGCCGGCGATGACCTCCATCCATCCGACATCGTGAGGTAGCAGGTGGGGATGCATGGCCCCCAGGTAACCTCACGGGCCTCTGGTTTCAGCCGGGAGGGGAGCGATTTCCGAGCGATCAGCGCCGGCGCCGACCCACCGCGACACCGAGGAGGCCCAGCAGGCCCAGGGCCGTCGCCGGGGCCGCGTGGCCGGCGGCGCAGCCGCACACACCCTTCTCTCCGCCGCCGCCGTCACCGTCACCCGTGTCGCCGGTGTCGCCGGTGTCGATGGGCTCGGGCAGGGGCGCGACGGGCAGGCCCTCGATCTCGCACCAGGCCCGGGTGCCGTCCTCGCAGCGGGAGCGCATCTCCTGGTCGATCCAGTCCAGGTAGGCGTCCACGCGGGTGTCCACGCCGCCGGTGCGCCGGCAGTCGCTCTGGTCGTAGGCGTGGGAGGTGACGCCCACCAGGCGCACGGGGTCCACGGTCTCGGTGTCGATGGTCTGGAAGCTGGGGCCGCCGGAGTCGCCGTGGCACTTGCGCACGTCGTCGGGGTTCAGGCCCACCTGGAACTCGTACTGACCGATCTCGGAGATGTAGGATGTGCCCTGCTGCTTGTAGCCGTAGGTCCCCGTCGGCGGGTTCGAGTCCGAGGTCTGCTGACCCCAGCCGACCACGGCCACCTCGGAGTCCACGACGACCTGCACCGCTTCTTCGGCGGTGGGCAGGTACGCGTAGGGGACGTCGAGGACCGGGGTGTCCAGGAACATCAGCGCGATGTCCTTGCTGTGGCCGATGCCCATGTCCAGGCCCCACAGGTCCCACTCGGGGTGGAAGACCCAGTCCCAGGCCACCACGGAGTCCGCGGGCCAGTCGCGGATGGCGTCGCCGGTGTGCAGGCTGAGGTCGGCCTGGCGCGTCCAGCGCATCTCGACGTCGTTCAGCGAGCCGTAGCCGTAGGTGAAGGAGTCGGGGTCCACGCAGTGGGCGGCCAGCAGGACCACGTCCGGGGCGATCAGCGTGGAGGAGCAGACCAGCATCCGGAAGTCCATCACGTGGCCGCCGAAGCTCATGGTGGCGTCCATCATCTGGGCGCCGGTCATCGGCCAGTCCTCCTCGGTGGCATCCTCGCCGTTGATGATGCCGATGGGGCCGTCATCGCCCTGCTCGGGTTCGGCGTGGTCCAGCGGGGCGTCGCCGCCTCCGTCGGTGAGCGTGGCGTCGTCGAGGCCGGTGGCCAGGGCGACGGTGGGGAGGGCGAGGATGACGAGTGCGAGGGCGCGCATGGATGCTCCTGAACGCGGGGACGGAGTGCAGCGATACACGCCAGCGGAACGACTCGCAACCGTCGGGGGTCTGGCCTGACGGGATCCTCACCTGTCGTGCTTGACCCCATCCATCCCGTCACGGTACGAGACTCCTTTCCTGGAGGTCCCATGCGCAACCCTGCACTCCTCGTCCCCGCCGCCCTCGCCCTGTTCGCGACCGCCGCCCTGCCCACCGCCGCCGACGCCGCCCCGGCCCCCCGGGCCAAGGCCAGCTCGGAGCACGAGGCCGGGGACCTCGAGTACCCGGTCGAGCAGGCCTTCGACGGCCTGCTGGGCACCGCCTGGATCGAGGGCCAGGAGGGCACCGGCAAGGGCTCCTGGCTGGAGCTCGACCTGCGGGCCTCCACCGAGATCCACAGCCTGTCCCTGTGGCTGGGCAACCTCTCCGAGGGCAAGAAGTCCTACCGCGAGTACAGCCGGCCCCACACCATCACCATCTCCGTCGATGGCAAGCCGGTGGGCAACCCCGTGCGCGTGCTCGACGAGGTCCAGCGCCTCGACCTCCCCGTCGATCAGACCGGGCGGGTGGTCCGGGTCCACGTGGACGAGGTCTACGAGGGCTTCGTGTTCACCGACTGCGCCATCGCCGAGCTGTCCGTGAACTACGTCGAGTCCAAGGGCGCGGCCCAGGCCGAGCTCGAGGAGTGGCTGGCCAGCGAGGAAGGCCAGGAAGCCTCCGCCGCCTACCTGGACGATCTGAACACCCACTACCAGCTGCACCGCAACGCCGAGTTCGGGGCCCCCGACTCCCTGGCCTGGATCATGGACGCCGCGGGCGACGGCGCCCACTTCCTGCGCGCCCCCGTGCAGAAGCGCGTGCCCATGGGCTCCCGCGCCCAGGCCCTGCACTCCGACAACGAGGCCATCGACGCCCTGCGCAAGCTCAAGGACGCCAACAGCATCCCGGCCTTCGAGATGGCCCAGCTGCGCGCCACCGGCAAGGACAAGGCCTGGCTGGAAGAGCTGGTCGAGATCTTCTACGCCTACCAGGAGCTCATCGGTGGCGGGAACCCCAACGTCCCGTACTGGGGTGAGACCGGCTGGTCCTCCGGCGCCATCCAGTCCTTCGGCGAGCCCATCCCCATCGCGGTGGACCGCTTCGGCTCGGTCTACGTCGCCGACGTCGGCAACAACCGCGTCCAGCGCTTCGCCGAAGATGGCCGCCCCGATCGCATCTGGGGTGGCGAGGCCGACATCGCCGACACCTGGTTCGGTCGCGGTCGCCCCTGGTACGTCTCCGGCTCCAAGCCCGGCGACGGCCCTGGCCAGTTCCACAACCCCATCGCCATCGAGCTCATCCCCGAGAAGGAGATGGACCTCATCGCGATCATGGACGCCGAACGGCGCGTCCAGATCTTCGACCCGGACGGCAACCAGCTCATCGGCTGGCACCTGAACACCAACCGCGAGGTCGAGCCCGGCCTGGGCGGCGAGGGCCACCTGGCCTACCTGCCCTCCAAGGGCCTGCTGTACGCCTTCTTCGGCTCCGAGGCCATCGCCTTCGACATCCACGGCCAGGAGATCCAGCGCTTCGACATCGATGACGGCACCCCCAACGACGTGCTGGTCTACAAGAACAAGTTCCTGCTGGTCTACCGCGACGCCATCGTGCGCTACGAGACCGACGGCTTCCGGGATCGGCAGCTGTGGGACATGGACGACTACGACAAGGGCTACGAAGATGTCGATCTCGCCCTGGACGAAGAGGGCAAGATCTGGGCCGTGACCGACACCGGGCGGGCCTTCAAGTTCAAGCGCCCCGGCAAGCTCGAGTTCCAGGTCGACATCTCCGAGTACTCCCTCGAGCACCCGCGCTTCTGCGTGCGCGACGGCCTGCTCCACGCCACCGACCGCGACCGCATCATCGTCATCGACGCGCTGCAGATGCGCATCGACGAGGAAGAGGCCGCCCTGCGTGAGGCCGAGGAAGCCGCGCTGCGCGAGGCCATGGAAGACGAAGAGTAGCCTTGGAGCTGACCGGCCCGGGCGGGATCACCGCCATCCTGGGACCGACCAACACGGGCAAGACCCACCGCGCCGTGGAGCGCATGCTGCAGTTCGGGACGGGCATGATCGGCCTGCCCCTGCGGCTGCTGGCGCGGGAGGTCTACGATCGTGTGGCGAGCCGGGTGGGCGTGGAGCGCGTGGCCCTGGTCACCGGCGAGGAGAAGCGCATCCCGGCCACGGCCCGCTACTGGGTCTGCACCGTCGAGTCCATGCCCGTGGACAAGCCCGTGGCCTTCATGGCGGTGGACGAGGTGCAGCTGGCCGCCCACCCCGAGCGCGGCCACATCTTCACCAGCCGCCTGCTCGAGGCCCGCGGCGTCGCCGAGACCTGGTTCCTCGGGGCCGAGACCATCGCGCCGCTGATCCAGCGTCTGGTGCCCACCGCCCAGTTCGAGACCTACCCCCGCTTCTCGAGCCTGCGCCACACCGGCCGGCGCAAGCTCACAGCCCTGCCACCTCGCACGGCGGTGGTGGCCTTCTCCGTCGCCCAGGTCTACGCCCTGGCCGAACGCCTCAAGGCCCGCCACGGCGGCACCGCCGTGGTGCTCGGCGCCCTGTCACCCCGCACCCGCAACGCCCAGGTGGACATGTACCAGGGGGGCGAGGTCCAGTACATGGTGTCCACCGACGCCATCGGCATGGGCCTGAACCTCGACCTCGACCACGTGGCGCTGTCGGCCCTGCGCAAGTTCGACGGGCGGGAGCTGCGGCCCCTCGAGGCCGCCGAGCTGGCCCAGATCGCCGGGCGGGCCGGGCGCTACCGGCGGGACGGCAGCTTCGGCGCCACCGGAGATCTCGAGGGGATCCCCGATGAGCTGGTGGAGGCGGTGGAGCACCACCGCTTCCCGCCGCTCCGCTTCCTGTGGTACCGCAACACCCAGCTGGACTTCTGCAGCGCCCAGGGGCTGCTCGACAGCCTCGCGGAGCCGCCGCGCTCCCGGGCCCTGCGGCGGGTCCGCGGCGCCGAGGACGAGCGCTCCCTGGCGGCCCTGCTGCGGCGAGAGCCCGTGGCGAAGGCCGCCCGCGGGGAGCAGGCGGTGCGCCTGCTCTGGGAGGTCTGCCGCATCCCCGACTACCGCAAACAGCTGTTCCAGGATCACTACGCCCTGCTCGAGGAGATCTACCTGCAGCTGGCCTCGACCCAGGAGGTGTTGGGCGAGGACTGGGTGTCCGAGCGCCTGGGGCGCCTCGACCGGGTCCAGGGGGAGATCGAGGCGTTGATGACCCGCATCGCGTTCATCCGCACCTGGACCTACGTGGCCTACCGCGCGGACTGGCTGCGGGACCCGGAGCACTGGCAGGGCACGGCCCGTGGCATCGAGGACCGCCTCTCCGACGCCCTGCACGATCGCCTCGCTCGCCGCTTCGTCGATCGGCGCACCATCCTGCTGCTGCGGGGCGATCGCGGCGAGCTCCCGGCGGTGCGCCTCGACGAGGACGGTGAGCTGTGGGCGGGGGAGCACAGCCTGGGCCACCTCGAGGGCCTGCGCTTCGTGCCCGCGGGCGACCTGATCGGGCTGCACGGCCAGACGGCCTGGAAGGCGGTCCGCTCGGCGCTGATGGGCCTGATGAGCGAGCGCATCGAAGCCCTCGAGGCGGCGGGGTTCCACGACTTCGAGCTCGACGAGCAGGGGATGTTGCTGTGGGAGGGCGCGCGGCTGGGGCAGCTGCAGGCCGGCACCGATCCCCTCCACCCGAAGGTCCGGCCGCTCCAGCAGGAGCTGCTGAGCGGCGAGCAGCGCGCCCGGGTGCGGCGCCGCCTCGAGGGCTGGTGCCGTCAGCTGCGCGCCGAGCTGCTCGATCCCCTGAAGCGACCGGAGGCCAAGGCGCTGGGCGACGGCGGGCGCGCCATCAGCTACGCCCTGGAGCGCGGCCTGGGGGTGGTGCCCGCCGCGGGCCTGCCGGTGCGGGAGCTGGCGAAGCCCGAGCGCCGCGCCCTGGCGCGCATGGACGTGCGGCTGGGCACCGAGCATCTCTTCGTGTCATCCCTGCTCGGCCCGCGCTGGCTGCGGCTGCGGGGCGCCCTGTGGTGCGTGCACGCGGGGCTGCTGCCGATGCCGCCCTTTTCCTGGGCGGGCGAGCCCATGCTGCTGCGGCCCTCCGGCGTCCCCGAGGCGCTGGCGCTGGTGCTCGGCTACGCCACCGTGGGTCGCTGGCTGCTGCGGGTGGACCTGCTCGAGGAGCTCGCCTTCCGCCTGCGCCGGCTGGCGCGTGAGGCGCCCTTCGAGGCCCCGGCGGTGCTGCTGCCCGCGCTCGGCTGTGAGTGCGAGCAGCTCGAGGCCCTGGTGCAGGACCTCGGCTACCCGTTGATCAACCGGGAGGGAGAGCCGCGCTTCGGCCGGCGGGCCCGACACCGCAGAGGGCGCCGTCGCCGCCGCTAGATGGCGGTCTCCATGGTCACGATCTGGGTGTAGGCGATGCTCGAAGAGCCGGTGCTCGACGGGTAGTAGCTCGAGCTGTAGCCGCTGTAGGCGGTGTCCCAGTGGGGGTTGCGGAAGGTGCCGATGCCCACATCGGTGCCGCTCCAGCTGTCGGTCTCCCAGTAGTAGGTCATCGAGCAGGTGTGGCCCACGCCCAGCATGTAGATGTTGCCCGCGGTGATGTCGAGGTCGATGTCGCCCGAGGAGGCGTAGTCGGTGCCCGAGGCGGTGGTGACCTGGCTGTACCAGGCCACGGACCAGGAGCCCGACGCCTGCTCGAGGACGTAGAAGTCCAGGTCGCAGGAGGAGCTGAGGCCCACGTACTGCTGGAAGCTCACCAGGACGTCGTCGTCGTCGGCGGTGTAGCTGTTGCCACGGAAGCTGGCGCTCGAGCTGCCCGAGTTCGTGGCCCCCGAGGCGATCTCCCAGTCGACCTGGCAGAGGTGCAGCGCGGCGTTGGTGTCGTCGCAGTCGGTGTTGTCGGTGACGTAGCCGGCGGGCGGGGTGCAGGCCGAGGTGGCGGTGGCGTTCTCGTCGCCGTAGCCGTCGCCGTCGAGATCCGGGTACCAGTCGGTCGGGTACACGGAGCCGTCGGTGTCGTCGCAGTCGGCGCCGCCGTAGGCGTCGGACTCGTAGCCGTCGGCGTCCTGGTCGTAGTCGTTGGCGCCGTCGCAGTCCTCGTCGACGCCGTTGTACCAGACCTCTGTGGCGCCGTCGTAGGCGAAGCGGTTGGTGTCGTCGCAGTCGCCGGTGACCAGCGACGTGAGCGCGGGCGGGTCGCAGTAGTCGGTCCCTGCGTCGTTGTCGTCGCCGTAGCCGTCGGCGTCGGCGTCGGTGTACCAGGTGGTGGTGCCGGTGGCGCCGGAGTCGTCGTTGTCGGCCGTGCCGTTGCAGTCCTCGTCGTTGTCGATCTCGTCGCAGACCTCGGTGGCGTCGGGGTTGATCTCGGCGTCGGCGTCGTTGCAGTCCGTGCCGCCGTAGATGTCGTAGTCGAAGCCGTCGAGGTCCTGGTCGTAGTCGCTCCAGCCGTCGCAGTCCTGATCGACGCCGTCGTACCAGATGTCCTCGGCCCCCGGGAAGATGGTGGCGTCCACGTCGTCGCAGTCACCATCGTCGATGGTGTAGCCGTCGCCGTCGTGGTCGAAGTTGGGGCACAGGCCGTTGGGCTCGCCGGGGGTGCCGTAGTCGGAGCGGAGCTCCCAGACGTCCTCGGAGGCGCACCAGTTCTCGGCGTCGTACATGCCTTCGTCGAGGGCCTGGGAGTCCAGGCTCATGCTGGCGCCCGCGGTGTCGGGCATGGTGGCGCCGTCGTCCCAGGCCATCGCGGCGACCTCGAGCTCCGGGGTGTGGATGCCGATGTCGTCGCTCTCGTTGCCGAGGGTGAGGGTGGTGTAGGCGTAGTCCACGACCACGCCGCCGTTGGTCTCGAAGTCGTCGTTGTTGCCGAAGACGAACAGGTCTCCCGGCTCGATGGTCAGCAGATCGTCGCTCTCGACCACGTGCATCAGGGCGCCGCTGCTGGTGTAGAGGGTCAGGCCGTTGAGGTAGCGCACCTCGTCGGTCATGTTGAGCACCTCGAACCACTCGCCGAGGGGATCGGCCACGGCCTGGGGGTTGGCCATGATCTCGGTGATCAGCAGGTCGCCTTCCGACCAGAGGCCCTCGTCGGCCATGCCGTCGCAGTCGTTGTCGATCAGATCGCCGTCGATCTCGGCCTCGCCGGGGTTGATGCTGGCGTCCTCGTCGTCGCAGTCGGCCTCGAGCTCGTCGCTGCCGCAGGTGGTGTAGCCGTCGTCATCGGCGTCGAAGCCTTCGTCGATCTCGCCGTCGCCGTTGTTGTCAACGCCGTCGCAGACCTCGACGTCGACGCAGTCGGCGATGCCGTCCCCGTCGGTGTCGGTGAAGTCCTCGTCGACCTGGCCGTCGCCGTCGTTGTCCACGCCGTCGCACTCTTCTTCGTCGAGGCAGTCGGCGATGGTGTCGCCGTCGGTGTCGGGCCAGCCCTCGTCGACCATGTCGTTGCAGTTGTCGTCCACGCCGTTGCAGTCTTCTTCGTTGCCCGGGTAGACGTTGGGGTCCTCGTCGTCGCAGTCACCGTCGGCGGTGGTGATGCCGTCACCGTCGGCGTCGACGAACTCGGCCCACGTGTCCGGCCCGGTCTCTTCCGGGGGCGTGGTCTCGGTGTCGTCGGTCTTGGGATCTTCGCCGCAGGCTGCGAGGAACAGCAGGAGCAATGCTGTGGTCGGACCGGCGCGCATGGGGACTCCAGGGGAGGGGGTGGTGCGGGGGGCGCGAGGAGAATTGAAAGGTAGCACGGGCTCACCCGACCGTTCCACGGCCGAGCCACCGGTGTAGTGTCTCGGCGCGGCGAAGGTGATCCCGATCGTGTGGAATCATACCGCGGGGTGGCGAGAGATGGGCTGGACCCTGGGGGATGTCTCGAGGTCGAGTACGTAGCGGACCATGTCCTTGCCGTAGAAGGCGAAGTGGCGGTCCACATGGAAGCCCCAGGAGCTCAGCTGCCGGTTGGCGCCGCGGTTGTCGGCTTCGGTGGTGATCTTCACCTTGCGGTGGCCGCGGGCCGCCAGCTCGTCGAACAACACCTTGTTGATGTGCCCGCTGACGCGTGTGCCCCGCAGGTCGGGTCGGAACGAGCAGAAGAGGCTCTCCCCGGGGATGTCCTCCCCGGAGGCGTCGAAGTAGGTGCCGGTGCGCAGCAGCTGCCAGGCCACCCGCGGGCGCCGCGCGAGCCCCGTGACCGCGGCCACGGCCAGCGCGGGGTAGTGGGCCCGCAGGGTCTCCCGGAACATGCGGGCTGTGTCCGTGGAGCCGGCGATGAAGCCCCCCATGCCCTGCTCGTCCTCGTGGACGAATGCGAGGAAGTGGGGGGAGTCCACCAGACCCTGGTAGAGGGCCTCGAGGAAGGGCAGCCCCAGGCGCGCCCACAGGCTGGAGCCCATCGCGGCGTGGTGCTGGCGGGCCACCGCGGCGGCGTCCCGCTGCTGCATGGGCCGGATGGCCGCCATCACCTGCGGATCGACCTCGAAGGGTCGGGGTGCGGGGTGGCTCACTCGTTGTGCTCCCTTTTCAGGGTCTCGAGGAAGGCGGTCTGGGTCACGGCGCGGTGCTGAGCCGCCAGGAAGTGACCGATGGCGTTCTCGAACTCGGTGGCGAAGGACTCGTTGAGCAGCCGGCGGCACAGCTGCACCGCCACGTTGTGGATGGGCCCGAAGGCCTGGATGGTCTCGCCAAGGGCCGCGTCCAGGTCGTCGGAGACCCGATCGATGAGCCCGAGCTCGAGGGCCCGGTCGGCTCCGATCCACTCGGCGCAGAGCATGATGCGCTTGGCGTGGCCCAGGCCGACATACTTGGCCAGGCGGAAGGTGGCCATGCCCGGCAGGAAGCCCATGTGGACCTCGGGCAGCTGGAAGCGGGCCCGGCTGGTGGCGATGCGCTGATCCGCGACCAGGGCGAGCTGGAAGCCACCACCGACGGCGAGGCCGTCCACCAGTGCCACCGTGACCTTGGGGAGGCGCTCGAGGCGGACCGCGATCTTCTCCCACTTGTTGAACCCGTGGATGTCGATGGGCTGCCCGGGGACGAAGGCCTCGAAGTCCATGCCCTGGCAGAAGTCGTCGCCGTCGGCGCGGAAGACCACCACGTCGGCCTCGGACTCGTCCTCGAGGTGGTCGCAGATGGCGGCGAGCTCCTTGACCATCCGCACGTCGATGCGGTTGCCGCAGTCCGGCCGGGAGAGGGTGACGAAGGCCACCAGCTTGTCGTGGAGCGCGCGCTCCTCGTAGCGAAGGGTCTGCAGGGTCTTCATGCCGTCCTCGGAGGGTGGGTGGGCTACCAGCGCACCAGGGCGGACTCGATGGAGGTGCCGGGGCCCATCGTGATCATCACGCCGTAGTCCCCGCGCTCCACCACGCCTTCGTCGAGCAGGCGCTGCAGGGAGAACAGGAACGAGCCGGAGCTCAGGTTGCCGTAGTCGCGCAGCACGCTGACGGTGTGGCGCACATCGTGGGCGGTGAGCCCGATGTTGTACTTGATGGCGTCGATCACCTTCTTCCCGCCGGAGTGGATCACCCAGTGGTCGATGTGGCGGCGCTTCAGGCCGAAGCGGTCCAGCAGCCGATCGATGGGCTTCTCGACGTTCAGCCCGATGAAGTAGGGGATGTCGCGATCCAGGAAGAAGGAGAACTTGCCGGCGTCGTCGTCCCAGTCGTAGCGCATGGCGCCGATGGCCGGGGTGATGACGTGGGACTCGAAGCCCATGACGCGGGGGGCGAAGCTGCGGTCGTCGGCGTCGTCGGAGCGCACCAGCGCGGCGGCCGCGCCGTCGCCGAAGAGGCTGTTGACCACCGCGGTGCGCAGGGTGTTGTCGAACACGTAGGCCGCCGAGCAGACCTCGACGCAGGCCATCACCGCGTTGCGGCCGGGGTTGGCCATCGCCCAGTTCGCCACGGGGTTGAGCCCGTTCAGGCCGGCGTTGCAGCCCATGCCCACCACGTCGAGGCGGGCGCAGTCTTCCCGCATCCCCAGGCGCTTCACCAGGTGGGCGGACAGCCCGGGGGCCATGAAGCCGGTGGTGGTGATGCAGGCGAAGTAGTCGACGTCCGTGGGGGCCAGGCCGGCGTTGTCGAGGCAGCGCTGCACCGCCCGCGCGCCGAAGTCCTGCGCCCCCGACAGGTGCTTCGCCAACAGTTCTCCCTGGGTCTCGTCGGGGCGCCCCGCGGCGTCCGGAGGCGGGAGGATGAGGTGGCGACCGCGGATGTGACCCGAGCTGAACAACGATCGGATGCGCTCATCCTCGACGTGGTAGCGCTCGATCACGTCGCTCTGCCGATACCAGGTATCGGGGTTGGCGGTGCCGACAGCGAGGATGCGTGGACGAGGGGTGGTCATGGCCTGGGCTTCCGTCGAGGGAGCTTAGCGCAGCGGGGGCGAAATCGCTCCGGTTCTTCGGTATGCTGAGCCCAGGTAGGTGAGCGAATGACCACTGGTGACGAGTCCCTCTGGGACCTCGACGAGGATGACAGCCCCTTCGAGGCTGCTCCCGAGGAGCCCGCCCCCCCAGCCCCCGACGCTGCCGCGCCGGCGGCTGAGCCAGGCGAGGCCGACCCGTTCGCCGCGGAGCAAGCACCCCCCGCGCCCGAACAGGACGCCTTCGCGCCGGAGCCGGGCGAGGCTCCAGCCGGTGGCGACGCCTTCGGCCAAGCGGACGAGGAAGAGGAAGCCGTCGGCACCTCCGAGGCCGGGCGCGCCGCCAGTGACGCGCTGGTCTCCCTGGGCCGCGCCGCGCGCTCCTACCTGCTCTACGAGCCGGACAACGAGGCGATCCGCAACTTCCTCGACGACATGCGCACGCGCTTCGACGCCTACCTGCAGACCTACGGGCCCCTGAAGCTGGAGATCCGACCCTGGGAGATGGTGCTCGGCTCCGAGGTCGTCTACCTCAACCGCGATCGCGAGCGGTCCCTGTCCTTCCGGCTCTTCCGCGATGGCGTGCGGCGCATCTCCATCGATCCGGACGTGGCCTGGGACGAGATCACCCAGTTCCTGGGCATCCTCTCCATCCGCTACGTGGGCATCCGGCAGCAGGAGGACGACATCGTCACCCTGCTGTGGAAGGCCGGCTTCAAGCACATCGAGGTCGACTCGGTCGAGGGCTTCGTGCCCGAGGACGACGAGACCGAGTTCGTGGACGAGGCTCTGCTGAGCGAGATGGGCGAAGGCGTCGAGGGCGGCGGGGGCGTCGGGATGCTCGCGGGGGCGGCCCCCGAGGGCTTCGACGTGCCCTGGCCCGAGTTCACCAAGCGCGTGCCCCTGGCCTATGTCGAGGTCGACCCCGAGAACCTGCAGGACGCCGCCCGCGAGGACTCCAACGTGGCGCTGCCCCACCAGTGCGTGCGGCTGCTCCGGGAGATCCTCGAGGTCGCCTGCAACCCCGTCGAGCCCCTCGAGCTCGACGAGGCCACCCCCATCCTGCGGGAGATCCGCGACTTCCTGCTCTCCGAGGGCCTGCTCTCCTCCCTCATGGAGGTCATGCAGATCATCCAGGCGCTGCCCTTCCGCGAGAAGGACCTCGAGCGCAAGCAGGACCTGCTCGAGGCGTTCACCGACGAGCGCGCCCTGTCCCGCATCATCCGCTCGGTGCCCTCCGGCTCCCGCGACGTCCCCGAGGAGCTCCAGGCCCTCGTGGGCGCCATCCCGGGCAACCCCGTGCCTCTGCTGCTGACCATCCTCCGCAAGGAGCGCAGCAACACCGCGCGCTGGGTCACCCGCTCCCTGCTGGTGGAGACCGCAGGGACCTACATCGACGAGATCGTCAACGGCATCGACGACTCCGAGCCGCCGGTGGCCGCCGACCTGTTGCAGGTGCTGGCGCAGCTGGACCAGGAGCGTGGGCCGCGGGTCGCGCTGAACCTGGTGGTGGAGGCCGACGTCGCGGTGCAGCTGCAGGCGCTCACCATCATCGAGCAGGCGCCCTACGATCAGGCCATCGGCCAGCGCCTGGCGCAGCTGCTCGACGCGGGCAGCATCGAGGTGCGGCTGCGCGCGCTGCGGATGCTCGAGGCCCACCGGGAGCGCTGGGCCTTCCACGCCGTGGCCAGCCGGCTGCAGCGCAACGCCAACCGGGACATGCAGCCCCGCGAGGTGGACGCCCTGGCCACCGCCATGGTGCGCATCTGGGAAGAGCGCGCCTTCCACACCTTCATGGGGTGGATCAAGCCTCGCGGCCTGCTCAAGCGCGTGCTGCTGGGCCAGGCCACCCTGAAGCGGGCGTCGGTCACGGGCCTGTCCCACATCCCGGGCGAGCAGGCCGAGGAGTACATCCGCCTGGTCGCCAAGTCGGCCAGCGACGAGCTCCACGCCCACTGTATGCAGTGCCTCGTGCGCCACCGCCGCCTCGGAGTGAGGGTGGGTGATGACAGCTGAACTCGACGAAGTCCAACTCGCACAGGATCGGCTCGGCAAGCAGCTCGAGCGGGCCCGCTCCGCCGAGGACCGCGAGCTCTCGCGCCAGGTCCGTGAGATCGGCGAGCAGTTCGCCCGGATCCTCTACGGCCTGCTGCGCCTCACCCGGCTGCACGACTTCGGCAACGCCGCCTTCCACCAGCCCGTGGCCGAATGGGTCAAGGTCCAGGCCAAGCTGGTGGACCTGCTGGGCACCATCCACCTCATCTGCGTCGAGGACCAGGTCTACGTCAACGACGTCCGCATCCGCTTCGACATGGGCTCCGAGCACATCGAGGGCCTCGGCGCGGACCTGCGGCGGCACAACGTCGGCGGTGTCAGCTTCAACGAGCAGCTCACCGAAGAACAGCTGCGCGTCGTGATCGAGTCGGTCGCGGCCAAGCCGGACATGCGCGGCGCCCGCACCGCCCTGCAGCACAAGCTCAACGAGGCGGGCCTGAGCTCCATCGAGCTGCACGGCCCCTTCCGCTTCCGGCTCAAGGGCGAGCGCACCCGCAAGGCCGACCGCGCCTTCACCGAGGTCTACCAGCAGAGCGCCACGGTCATCTCCGAGGCCTACCGCAACCTCAGCGCGAACCGGATGCCCAACCCGCTGCCGGTGCGGCGGCTGGTCAACGAGCTGATCGACAACACCCGCAAGATCGGCGCCGCGGATCTGGCCCAGGAGCACGACGAGCGCCTGCCGCCCTTCGCCCGCCACATCCTGATGGTCACCAACCTGTCGCTCATGATCGGGCGGGCCGCGGGGCTCCCCGAGACCACCCTGGGCGACCTCGGGGTCGCAGGGATGTTCCACGACGTGGGCGTCTCGGTGAAGGAAGACGGCTTCTTCGTGCCCTACCCGCGGCACAACACCGCGGGCCTGCGCAGCCTGATGCGGCAGCGCGGCTTCCACGAGGCCAAGGTGCGTCGCCTGCTGGCGGTCGTGGAGCACCACCGCCCCTACGACGGCCCCCTGGGCAAGCCCTCGCTCTTCGCGCGGCTGATCCACATCGCGGACGACTACGACATCCTCACCCGCTTCCGCCCGGGCCAGGGGCCCATCCTCGCCCAGCCCGACGCCCTGGCCCGCATGGCCGCGCAGGCGGGCAAGGAGTACGACCCGGACTTCTTCCAGGTCTTCATCAACAAGATGGGGCTCTTCCCGCCAGGCTCCATCCTGCGCCTCGCCTCCGGGCGGGTGGTGGTGTCGGTCTCCGGTGCTCGCAGCCGCAAGACCTTCTCCCGGCCCCTGTGCCGGGTGGTGCGCCTGGCCGACGGCAGCTCCCCCGAAGAACCCGTCCAGGTGGATCTGGCCAAGGGCGATCGCGTCAAGAAGGTCATCAAGCCGGGCGACTGGTAGCGCGCCGACGGGGCTTCGGGACCCGCGGTCTGTTAGGGGCGCCTCCTTCGGAGGAAGCCATGCAGACCCTGCCCGAGATCCTCGGTGACGTCGTCCTGGACGCCGCCCGCAGCCTCGTCCCCGAGCTCGTCGTGAAGGGCCCCGTGGTGCAGGCCACGGCGGACCCGGTCCACGGAGACTACCAGAGCAACCTCGCCTTCCGGCTGGCCAAGCCCCTGCGACGGCCCCCGCTGGCCTGCGCCGAGGCCATGGCCGAGGCCATGGGCGAGCACCCGGCCCTCAGCGCGGTGTCGGTGGCGGGCAAGGGCTTCCTGAACATGCGGCTGGACGACGCCTGGCTCGCCGAGCAGCTCGAGCTGCGCGCCGCGGACCCCCGCCTGGGCCTGCCGAGCGCCGGCGAGGGCCGGACCGTGGTGGTCGACTACGGCTCCCCCAACGTGGCCAAGCGCATGCACGTGGGCCACCTGCGCTCCACCAACATCGGCGACAGCCTGGTGCGCATGTGGCGTGCCATGGGCTTCCGGGTGCTGGGCGACAACCACATCGGCGACTGGGGCACCCAGTTCGGCAAGCTGATCGTGGCCTGGGAGCGCTGGCGCGACGACGCGGCCTTCGAGGCCGATCCCATCGGCGAGCTGGAGCGCATCTACGTGCTGGCCTCGAGGCGCACCAAGGACGGCCACGAGGAGTACGATCCCGAGCTGGCGGACATGGCGCGGGACGCCACCGCCCGCCTGCAGGCCGGAGACCCGGAGCTCACCGCCCTGTGGCGCCGCTTCGTGGACGCCTCGCTGGTGGAGTTCGACCGGGTCTACGAGCGCATGGGGGTGGAGTTCGACCTCACCCTGGGCGAGTCCTTCTTCCAGCCCATGCTCGGCCCCATCGTGGACGAGCTGATGGAGCGCGGCATCGCCGAGGTCGACGACGGCGCGGTCGTGGTGCGCTTCGTGAAGGCCGACGGCAAGGGCCTGGGCAAGTCCCCCATGCTCGTCCGCAAGCGGGACGGCGCCGCCCTGTACGCCACCACCGATCTGGCCGCGATCCGCTACCGGGAGCAGGAGTGGGATCCGGACCACATCGTCTACGTCACCGACATGCGCCAGCAGCTGCACTTCAGGCAGGTCTTCGCGGGCGCCCGCAAGGCCGGCCTGAGCGACGCCGCCCTCGAGCATGTCTGGTTCGGCATGCTGAGCCTGCCGGAGGGCGCCATGGCCACCAGCAAGGGCAACGTCATCCGGCTGCAGGTGCTGCTGGACGAGGCCGTGGCCCGGGCCCTCGAGGTGGTGAACGACAAGTCCCCCGAGCTGCCCGACGACGAGCGAGCCGCCATCGCCGAGGCGGTGGGTGTCAGCGCCGTGCGCTACGCGGACCTGAGCCAGAACCCGCAGTCCAACGTCACCTTCGACTGGGATCGCATGTTGGCCCTCGAGGGCAACACCGCGCCCTTCCTGATGTACTCGAACGCCCGCTGCCACAGCGTGCGACGCAAGGCAGGGCTGGAGCGGGGCGAGGTGCGGGACGTCAGCCTCGGCGAGCCGGCCGAGCGCGATCTGGCCCTGGCGCTGCTGCGCTTCCCCGAGGCCCTGGGGACCGCGCTGGCGGCCCGGCGCCCCAACATGCTCTGCGACTACCTCTTCGGGCTGGCCGGGAGCTTCAACCGCTTCTGGTACCAGTGCCCCGTCCTCAAGGCCGCGCCGGCCCAGCGGGCCAGCCGCCTCGCGCTGGTCGAGGCCACCGCCCGGGTGTTGAGCCGCGGCATGGGCCTGGTGGGCGTGAAGCCCCTCGAGCGCATGTAGGGCGGATCAACCCCGCCCGGTCAAGCGGGTGGTGGTGCCGATGGCCGCCGCGAGTGCCCGCAGCGCGACGCCGCTGCCCGGGGGGGCGTCCTGGCTCCAGGACAGCCGCGCCGCGCGCAGGAAGGCGTGGCGAGCCAGGCGCAGCTGGCCGAGGCGCAGGTGGGTGGCGCCCTTGGCGGACCAGGAGGTCAGGCAGCCGGGGGTGAGCTGCACGGCGGCGTCGAGATCCTCGAGGGCCCGCTCGTGGTCGCCGTCCCCCACCAGGGCCATGGCCCGGTTGCAGAGCACCGACGCATCGTCGGGCTCGAGCTCGAGGGCTCGGGCGAAGGACTCGAGCGCGGCCTCGGTGTCGCCGGTGCGGGCCTGGGCGACGCCCCGGTTGTTCCACAGCTCCGCGACCGTGCTGTCGATGGCGCAGGCCTGCTCCAGCAGCTCGAGGGCGGAGCTGAGCTCCCCCTGGTGCAGGTGACTGCGGGCCTTGGCGTTGAGGACCACCAGGTCGTCGGGCGCCGAGTCCAGCGCCCTGTCGAAGCAGCGGTGGGCGTCATCCACGCGGCGGCGGAGCAGCAGCCGCTGCCCGTGCTCGAGCCAGAAGGCGGGATCGTCGGCGCGGAGGGCGACGATCTTGTCTGGCTCGGAGGGTGCGGGTGGCGCCATGCTGGCCTCGTGCGCGGTTGGCTCGGCTTGGTCACACATATATACTCCAGGTGGACCTGGCCCGATGAACACGGAACCCGAGGCGATGTCCAAGTCGGCTCCCCAACCACCCCGTCCCCCTGGTGCGCCCCCCGAGCGTTTGGGTCGCTATCGCTTGGTGCGCCCCATCAGCACCGGCGGCATGGCGCGGGTGTTCGAGGGTCGCCGCGAGAGCCTCGCCGGGGTCAGCCCGCGGGTGGCGGTCAAGGTCATCCTGCCGGACTTCGCCACCGACGCTGGCTTCCAGCGCCTCTTCGTCAACGAGGCCCGCATCGGCTCGCAGCTTCAGCACCAGAACCTGGTGCAGATCCAGGACTTCGATCGGCAGGGCGAGCACTTCTACCTGGTGATGGAGTTCGTCGACGGCGTCACCCTGCGCCGGGCCATCGGGCTGTGCCGCAAGCACGGCCTGCTGATCCCCGTACCCGTGATCGCCGAGATCGGCCGGCAGGTCTGCGACGGGCTGCACTATGCCCACACCGCCTGCGGCGAGGACGGCAACGCGCTGCACCTCATCCACCGTGACATCAAGCCCTCGAACCTGATGATCAACGCCCAGGGCGTGGTCAAGGTGCTGGACTTCGGCATCAGCCGGGCCCTGTTCAGCAGCGAGCGCCGAGGCACGGTCAAGGGCACCTGGGGCTACATGTCGCCGGAGCAGGCCACGGGCCGCGACATCGGCCCCAGCACCGACGTCTTCGGGCTGTCCTCCGTGCTCTACGAGCTGGCGACCTTGAGCCCCCTGTTCCCGGAAAAGGAACCCAAGGACCTGCGCGCAGCCCTCGCCGCCGACGAGGGCGCCAAGCGGGCCATCGGCCTCAGCGGGCCGGCGGGTGCCCTGGCGCCGGTGCTGGTGCGGGCGCTCCAGCGGGATCCCCAGGCCCGCTTCGCCTCCGCCCTGGCCTTCCAGCGGGGCCTGGGCCAGCTGCTCGCCAGCCCCGTGACCGCCCGCGAGCAGCTGGTGCACTTCTGGGCGACCCTCATGGAGCTGCAGGGCGAGAGCCCCTCGGGCGGTGCCTACCGCAGCCACGGCAGCCTGCTGGACCGGTCCTCCCGCGGCTCGGGCCAGGCCTCGGCCGCGTCCATCGGCTCGGGCTCCTACGGCGCCAGCCTGTCGAGCGGCGCCCCGTCCACCGGGCAGGCTCAGGCCTCCGGGGCCGGGCTCGCCATCGCCGTCGGGCGGCCCCCCCCCCAGCACGATCTGGGGGACCCCGTCTCGGCGCCCCACCCCGCCGCACCCGCCCCCACGGGCGGCCGCGGGCTCCTGGGCCTGCTGGCGACCGTGCTGACGGTGGCGGTGGTGGTCTTCGCGGGCTCTCGGGTGCTCGACGGCCGGCGTGGGTTCTCCTCCGCCACGAGCTCCACCAGCCCGGGCCCCACCCTCGAGTCGGTGCTCGACGGCTTCGACGTCGCGCAGACCACCGACGCGGTGGATGAACCCGGCGTGAGCGTGCCGCCGGCCCCCGCTCCGCGGCCAGCGCCCCGTCCGGCGCCGGCCCCGAAGCAGGTCGAGGCGGCCCCCGCGGTGGACCCGCCGGTCCAGGCGCCCACCCCCGAGCCGCAGCCCGACCACGCCAGCAGCACCGTGAGCGAGCCCGCCCCGAGCGTCAGCGAGCCCACCCCCCCCGCCTCCGGGGGCAGCGACGCCGTGGACGACGGCCTGTTGACCGTCAGCTCCCTGCCGCGGGCCCAGGTGAGCGTGGACGGACAGTTCGTCGGCTGGGCCCCCATCCTGCAGCACGCCCTCGAGCCCGGCAGCCACACGGTCACCTTGGTCGCTGACGACGGGCGGCGATACACCTTCCGGGTGACGCTGGAAGCGGGCCAGGAGGTCAGGAAGGTATGGCACTTCGACCGGAGCACCTGGGTCGAGCAGTAGCGGCCGCACTCGCCGCGCTGGTCCTGCTGCTCCCGCTGACTGCACAGGCCGACGGGCGCGTGTTCCTGGTCCCCGTGGGCGAGGGCCTGCGGGAGCCGGCCGAGCGGCAGGTCCTGATGCCGCTGCTGGGCAACCTGGGCTTCCGCGAGGTGAGCTGGGTCGAGCTGGCGGACATCGAACAGCACGTCGCCCTGCAGTCCATCGTGGACCTGCGCGCGGACGAGGCCTGCGGTGGCAATGTGGCCCTCGAGGACTGGCTCTCACGCCTGGCGGGGGCTCAGGAGCAGGTCCAGCTGCTGGCGCCCGAGCGGGCCCTGACCGCGCTGTCCGCCCTGAACCTGGACGCCGCCTGCCTCGGACAGGTCCCGCGGCAGTCCGACCTCGTCCTGCTGGCACTGGTCACCGCCGAGGCCCACGCCATGGCGGCGTCGTCGTCCCACGACGTCGGCATCCGGATGTTCCACAGCGACGAGCTGCAGCACGCGCTGGGGGTGGCCGCGGGCTTCGGGCCGGACCTGCCGCCTCCCTCCTGGCTCGGGCCCGACCTGAGCGCCCGCCTGCTCGAGCTGCAGGATCGCTACGCCGACTCGGTGCCCGCCTACTTCGGCGGCACGGCCAAGGGCCTGTGGCTCGACGGCCGACAGATCACCACCGGCTTCCGCTTCATCGCCCCTGGACCCCACCTCGTCCAGGCCACCTGGGGCAAGGACGTCGTGGCGGCGCGGATGATCCACGCCATCCCGTCCCGGCGCACCATCGTGCGCGTGACCCCGGGCGAGCTGGCCGTCGATCCCGAGGAGATCACCATCGAGCTGCAGCGGCTGGGCGCCGGCGCGGAGCCGGCCCCTCTGCTGGCCGACCTGCTGGGCCTGCTCGCCGAGGACGCCGATGACGCCTTGATCATCGGCCTGTCCCAGGACGGCCCGGTGATCTGGGGCCGGGGCCGGGGCGGCGTGGTCAAGCGCTACCCCGACGGGGACCTCCAGCCCCGGGCCGTGAGCTTCGGGGACATGGGCGATGACCCCGCCCCGCCTCCCATCCAGCGTCCGGATCCGCTGCCCTGGACCCTCGGGGCTGGGCCCGCCATGCTCTGGTCGAACCTCGGCGGCGTGCCCATCGAGGGCCTCGGGGGCCTCACCGGGGGGCTGTCCGTGCAGGGCCGCCTGACCTTCGCCCAGCGCTTCGCGGTGGCCGCGGCGCTGCAGCCGGTGGCCCGGGTCGAGGCCCTGCCCCCCGGCTACGACGCCTCGTGGTTGTGGCGGGCCATCATCCCGATGCGAGCGGGGCTGCGGGTGGGCGCCCCCAAGCCCACCGTCCACGTCGAGGCTGGCTTGGACGCCGGGCTGCTCTACCTGGGACGCTTCCGGGACCACGAGGCCCGGGTCGTGGGCGTGGGGTCCATCGGGCTGTTCGTGCCCCTGGCTCCCCGCTTCGGCCTGCGCACCGAGCTCTGGGCGGGGATGGGCTCCGACCTGGTGACCGGTGGGCTGCAGCTGACCGGCGAAGCCCACCCCGCACCTCCACCGCCGACGGAGTGACGATGCACCGCGACCTGCTCGACAGCGGCCTCGAGCCCACGCCCAGCCCCTGGCTGCCCATCGACGACGACGGCGACGGCTACGAGCCGCCGCTGGACTGCGACGACGACGACGAGGACGTGCACCCCGACGCCACCGAGGTCCCCTACAACGGCGTGGACGAAGACTGCGACGGCGAGGATCTCACCGACGTGGACGGCGACGGCTGGGACGCCGAGGAGGCCGGCGGCGAGGACTGCGCGGACGCCAACGGGGGCATCCACCCCGACGCCGAGGAGACCTGCGACGACAGCCGTGACAACGACTGCGACGGCATCGTCGACGAAGGCTGCAGCACCAAGGACCCCACCAACCCCGGCGGCATGTCCTGGACCTGCAGCCACGCCGGTCCCCAGATCGGCCTGCTCGCGGTGCTGCTCGCCGCGGCGCTGCTGCTGCGTCGATCAGCCGCGAGGGGTTGACCAGACCCGCCTTGCCGGGACCTCGATCAGGCGGTCCTCCTCGAGCAGGTAGCCCCACAGGGAGCCACCGTAGACGCAGCCGCCGTCGAGGCCGAGGGTGGCGGGGCGGTGGTCCTGGAGGCCCCGCATGGCGTCGTGGCCGTAGATGAGCAGCCCGGTCGGCACCCCGGGCTCTGGCGAGAGGGCACGCCACCAGAACGGGTGATCGGGATCCCGGTCGTCGGGCCAGCGCCGGAGGTTCAGCAGCTGCCAGCGGGAGCTGGCCTCGAAGCCCCCGGTGGGGTGCACGCCGGCGTGGACCAGCCTCCAGCCGGGGCCGGTGATGGAGAGGGGCAGGGCCTCGAGCCACGGGCGCAGCTCGGGGAACCCCGCCAGGGCGCGCACCGCCCGGTGGGGGGCGCTCGAGCCGTGGCCCTGCAGCGCGCGATCCCAGCGGCGCAGCATGTGCTCCTCGTGGTTGCCCAGCACGGCCTCCGCGCGATGTCCTCGGAGGATCTCCCAGCACCCCACCGGGTCGGGGCCGCGGCTGAACAGGTCGCCGGTGAGCAACACCCGCTCGGCGTCCGCTGTGCTCAGCAGCCGCTCGAGCTCCTGGGCGCAGCCGTGGACGTCGCCGATGAAGAGGGTGCGTGCCATGGGTGTGATACTCATAGCGCGAACCCCCTGGAGCGCGTCCATGACCCCCCGTTGCCTGGTGGCGCTCGCCATGTTCCTGGCCCTCGGCTGCGAGCTCGAGCGGGTGGAGCCGGCCACCCCGGGCTCCCCCTCGGCAGAAGGCGCCGCCCTCGCCGGGGAGCTGGCGGAGCTGTCGGTGCGCATCCAGGAGCACGCCCTCGCCGTGCAGGCCGCCAGCGATCCCGAAGCCCTCAGCGGGGCCGGGGAGCCGCCGGATCTCGAGCGCATCCAGGTCGAGCTGTCTCAGCTCCGGGCGCGGCGCGATGAGCTGGCGGGCCGGCTCGAGGCCATGGAGCAGCTGGCGGCTAGTCCGGCGCAGTGAGCTCGGGGGCCAGGATGCGCTGGTGGACCTCGCGCAGGTGTATGGCGACCTGCACGTAGTCGATGGCCTCCATGCCGTCCTCCCGGGGCGCCCCCGCGGGGGGCAGCTCGGAGAGGGGGGAGAGGGTCACCAGCTCATCGTGGGCCGGCAGCGCGCGCCGCGCCTCGGGGCCCGTCGCCAGGGGGGCCGAGCAGAACAGCAGCCCCCGGCGGGGCCGCGGCAGGCCGTCGGTGGACTTGGCCAGGGTGATCAGCGCGGCGTCCGGCAAGGCCGCGCGGCTGGCGCCGGTCCGCGTCACCGGGGCGAGCAGCAGCAACACGCCATCGTCCCGCCCCTCGCGCAGGCCACAGACGGCGCCGTCGATGTCCACGGGCACGGGGTCGAGGTGCATCTCGTCGAGGCGCTGGGCCACCCAGGCCTCGGCCTCGGGGCTGCGCTCGGTGCCGCCGGGACCGAGCAGCTGGAACATGTCTCGCTGCAGGTCCTCCTGGTCGATGGCCTCGAGCCCCCTGGGCGGGAGCGGGACGCCGAGCTTCTCGGCCGGGCAGCCGACCAGCATTGCGCAGAGCAGGCCGAGCCTAGCAGTAGCCATGGTCCCGGAACCAGGCGTAGGCGGCCTCGATGCTCTGCTCGATGGGGGTGGAGGGCAGGCCCAGCTCGTCGATGGCCCGGCGCCCGCTGCGGTAGCGCTCGGACTGCATGCTCCTCATGACCTGCGGGTGCAGGCCGGTGAAGCGCTCGGTGGGCAGCCGGTTCAGCAGCGCACCGACGCGCCCGATGGCCCCCGTGACGAGGTAGGGCATGGGCGCGATGGGGGGACGCCGGCCCACCACCCGGGCGACGGCCTGCATCAGCTCCCGGTAGCTCAGGTTGTGCACCCCGAGCAGGTAGCGCTCGCCGGGGGTGCCCCGTTCCAGGGCCAGCAGGTGCCCTCGGCCGCAGTCGGCGGCGTCGATGAAGCACTTGCCCCCCCGGGGATGCACGGGGACCCAGCGCTTGGCCATGGCCAGGATGATGGCGCCGCTGGTGGGCTTGCGGTCCAGGGGCCCCAGGACGAAGTCGGGGTTGACGATCACCCCCTGCAGGCCGCGATCCACGTAGGAGCGCAGGAGCTGTTCGGCCTCGAGCTTCGTGTCGAAGTACCAGCGCAGCGCGTTGTCGCGTCCGTACAGGTGCTCGGGGGAGGGGAGGGGGGTGTGCTCGTCGGCGGGGTCTGCCTTGCTGCCCCAGCCCACGGTGACAGAGCTCGAGCACAGCACCAGCCGGGGCGGGCTGGGCTGGGCCAGGGCGGCCTCGCACAGGGCCCGGGTGGCGCCGCCCGGCCCCGCGCGCCAGCGCGCCCGCCCCCCCCCCCCCCGGGCGGAGCAGCCCGCCACGTGCTGGACAGCGTCCACGTCGGCCAGGGCGGCTCGCAGGGCCTCGGGGTCGTCCAGCGGCAGCTGGGCGCGCTCGACGTCGAGCCCGTCGATGAGCAGCCCGGGGGAGCTGGGCCGCACGGCGCAGCGCACCCGCCAGCCGGCGGCGAGGTGCGCCCGCACCACGTGGGCTCCCACGAAGCCCGTGCCGCCGGTGACCAGGACGCGCATGGCTAGCCGGTGAACAGCTCGCGCCCGATGATCAGGCGCTGGATCTGGGAGGTGCCTTCGTAGATCTGGTAGATCTTGGCGTCGCGCATGAGCTTCTCGACGGGGTACTCGGCGCTGTAGCCGTAGCCCCCGAAGATCTGCACGGCGTCGGTGGTGACGCTCATGGCGGCGTCGGCGGCGAAGGCCTTGGCCATGCTGGCCTGCTTGGTGTTGCGCACGCCGTTGTCGGCCATGGCGGCGGCCTGCCAGACCAGCAGGCGCGCGGCCTCGATCTTGGTGGCCATGTCGGACAGCATGAAGCTGACGGCCTGGTGGGCGGCGATGGGTCGCCCGAAGGTCTTGCGCTCGGTGCTGTACTGAAGGGCGTGCTCCAGGGCCGCCCGGGCCACGCCCACCGCGCCCGCGGCCACGGGGGGGCGGGACTTGTCGAAGGTCTTCATGGCCAACATCCAGCCCTGCCCGACCTCGCCGATCACGTTCTCCTCGGGGACCTCCACGTCCTCGAAGGTGATGCCGCGGGTGTCGGAGCAGCGCTGCCCCATGTTCCACTCCTTCTTGCCGACCTCCACACCCTTCCAGTCCTTCTCGACCAGGAAGGCGGTCATGCCACCGCGGGCCTTCTTCTCGGGGTCGGTGACGGCCACGACGAAGTACCAGTCGGCCACGCCGGCGTTGGTGATCCACATCTTCGAGCCGTTGAGGATCCAGCGCTCCCCCTTCTTGACGGCCTTGGTGCGCAGACCCTGGACGTCGGAGCCCGCGCCGGGCTCGGTCAGGGCGTAGGCGGCCATGGAGTAGCGCTCCATCATGGGCGCCACGTAGGTCTCCATCAGGTAGTCCGAGGCGCCCTCGATCACCGGGTGCAGGGCCAGGCCGTTGGCCTCCATGGCGGTGGCGATGCCGCTGCAGCCCCAGGCGAGCTCCTCGGCGATGATGCAACCGTCGACCACGCCGAAGCCGAGACCACCCCAGCGCTCGGGGATGTGCAGGTTCATCAGCCCCAGGGCGTGCGCCTTCTTCAGCACCTCGTGGGGGAACTCGCCGGTCTGATCGTGGTGCTCGGTGACCGGGCGGAGCTCGTTCTCGGCGAAGCTGTGGGCCATCTCGCGCAGGGCGAGCTGCTCATCGGTGGGCTGGAAGCTGATCATGATGCGCCTCGGGGCTGGGGTCGGGACTACAGGAAGGGAGCATAACGGCTCCCCGTGAGCCTCATGAGGTGACAGTGGCGGGGGCGGACCATAAAAGTGCAGCCCGCATCACGGCGCGCGAGCGCAGGCGCGCAAAGGACATCCAGATGAGCGACATCACCATCGAGATCCTCTCCACTCCCAACCCCGACGCCCTGATGTTCCGTCTGGACGAGGTGCTGGTGCCCCAGGGCTCCTACGAGTACGCCTCGGCGGACGACGCCGGCGCGGCTCCGCTGGCCCAGGCCCTCTTCGCCGTGCCCGGCACCGCCGGTGTGCTCATCGCGCGCTCCTTCGTGACCATCACCCGCGAGCCCGGCACCCCCTGGCAGGACCTGTCGGCGGCCGTCCAGGCGGCCCTGCGCAGCTTCGTCGAGAGCGGCGCGGTGGCGGTCGAGGACACCGAGGCCGGCACCGTGGGCGGCTCGGACGTCGAGCAGCGCATCGCCCGGCTCATCGCCGAGTCCATCCAGCCGGCCCTCGAGGCCGACGGCGGCGCCATCGACTTCGTCGGCTTCGAGGACGGAGTGGTCAAGGCCCGCCTCCGCGGCGCCTGCGGCACCTGCCCCCACGCCACCGCGACCCTGGCCTTCGGCGTGAAGCGCTTCCTCATGCAGCACGTCCCCGAGGTCACGGACGTGGTGCGGGTGGACTAGCCCCCGGTGGCCGGCAGCTTCCGCGAGGCGCTCCACGAGCGCGTCATCCTCTTCGACGGTGCCATGGGCACCGAGATCTACCGTCAGGGCGTGTTCATCAACCGCTCCTACGACGAGGTCTCGGTCTCCCAGCCCGACATCGTGCGCGGCATCCACGCCGCCTACATGCGGGCCGGCGCCGACGTGCTCACCACCAACACCTTCGGCGCCAACCGCCTGCGGCTGCAGCCCTACGGCATGGACGACCGCGTCGAGGACATCAACCGGGCCGCGGTGAAGCTTGCGCGCGAGGTGGCGGGCGACAAGGTCTGGGTGGCGGGCTCCATCGGGCCGGCGGGCCTCCGCCTGCGCCCCTTCGGCAACCTGAGCCCCGGCGACGCCTTCACGGTGTTCAAGGAGCAGGCGCAGCTGCTGGCCGAGGGTGGGGTGGACCTCATCATCCTCGAGACCTTCACCCAGCTGCCCGAGCTGTGGCAGGCGGTGCGCGCCGTGCGCTCGGTCTGCGATCTGCCGGTCATCCCGTTCATGACCTTCCAGCAGCGCGGGCCCGGGCGCGAACAGGCCGACACCGAGACCCCCGCCTGGGCGGCCCGGGCCATGGCCGCCTGGAAGCCCGTCGCCATCGGCACCAACTGCTCGAACGGCCCCCGGGACATGCTCGGCATCATCCAGGAGATGTCGGCCTCCACCGACGCCAAGCTGGCGGCGCTCCCCAACGCCGGGCTGCCCCAGGAGGTCGAGGGCCGCACCCTCTACCTGGCGGGCCCCGAATACATGGCGGAGTACGCCCGCCGGATGGTCCAGAAGGGCGCGTCGATCGTCGGCGGCTGCTGCGGGACCACCCCCGCCATCATCCGCGAGATGGCCACCTTCCTGTCGTCCATCGCGCCCATGCGCAAGCCCGTGGCCGAGCCCGTGGCCGAGGACAAGCCCCCTGTGGCCGAGCTCGAGCCCACCCCGGTGGCCGAGCGCACCGACTTCGCCGCCCGCCTGGCTTCGGGCGAGTTCTGCGTGTCGGTGGAGCTCGACCCCCCGCGGGGCGTGGACCCCAAGCGGGCCATCCGCGGCGCCGCCCTGCTGGCGGAAGCCGGGGTGTCCACGGTCAACATCGCCGACGGCCCCCGCGCGGTGCCCCGCATGGGCGCGCCCTACCTTGGCCAACTCGTGCACGCCGAGCACGGCCTCGAGCCGGTCATCCACGTCTGCTGCCGGGACCGCAACATCCTCGGCCTGCAGATGGATCTGCTGGGCACCCACGCGCTGGGCATGCGAAACATCCTGGCGGTCACCGGCGATCCCCCCAAGCTCGGCTCCTACCCCGACGCCTCGGCGGTCTTCGACATCGACTCCGTGGGCCTCATCGCGTTCATCGAGATGCTGAACCGGGGGCTGGACTTCTCCGGCAAGCCCATCGGTGGCCAGACCAGCTTCTTCGTAGGTGCGGGCTGCAACCCCGGCCACGTGGACCTGGACCTCGAGGTCGAACGCTACGGGCTCAAGGTCGAGAACGGCTGCGGCTTCTTCTTCTCCCAGCCGGTCTTCGAGCCCGAGGTCCTGCAGCGCTTCCTGGACCGGGTGGACATCTTCCCCCGGGTGCCCTTCCTGGTGGGGATCCTGCCCATCGTGAGCTCGAAGAACGCCGAGTTCCTCCACAACGAGGTCCCGGGGATGCAGATCCCCCGCGAGGTGCGCGACCGGCTGCGGGCCGCGCCCACCCGCGAGGAGCAGCGGGAGATCGGCATCGAGGTGGCCCAGGACGCCCTGCGGGCCGTCAAGGACGACCCCCGCATCCAGGGCGCCTACATCTTCCCGCCCTTCGGCAGCTACCGCGCGGTGCGGCGGGTGCTCGAGGCGCTGGACTGATCGCTGCGGGCGGCTGTGACCCGCCGGTCGGATTGGCGGGTCCGGGGATTGCGCACGGCGACCGCCTGGTTTAGGCTCCCTGGGCCCAGCGCCCGTCTCGCGCTGTTCCACACACTGTCTCCCGGAGGAGATCCCATGCGTATTCGTACCCTGGTGACCATCGCGTTCGCCGGCCTTATCGCCCTGAACATCGACAACGCCTACGCCGGCAAGAAGGGCGGCGATGACGCCCAGACCTTCACCATCGAAGACACCGGCGTCGCCAAGGTCGACCAGTTCTACGACGGCGTCGAAGGCGTCGTCGGCAAGATGCAGACCGCGCAGGGCGAACTCGACGCCTCCCAGACCAAGCTCGCCGAGGCCCTGGGCCTGGCCGAGGGCACCCCCGTGGCCGACGCCCTGGCAGACCTGCAGGGCAAGGCCGAAGGCAAGATCGAGCTCGTGCTCGAGGGCACCAAGCCGACCCTGAAGGCCAGCGACGCTGTGCCCGAGAACGTCCAGGCCGCCATCGAGGCCACCAACGCCATGGCCGCCGAGCTCGTCGAGGCCGCCGAGGTCCTCAAGAGCTGCGCCACCGACCTCGAGCCCATGATCGGCCAGGCCAGCGACATGCCCGCCGCCATCGCCGACAGCGATCTCGGCCTCGCCGACAAGGCCAAGGCCACCAAGACCACCGCCGCCAACCTCAAGACCACCAAGCAGGTCCTGGAAGAGGCCAAGACCCTCGCCGGTCAGTGCCAGGAGAGCCTCGAGCTCATCAAGAGCACCTTCGGCGGCTAGCCTCCGCGGCGTTCACAGACGAACCCCGCCGGGCTTGGCTCGGCGGGGTTCTGTCGTCGACGGGGGCTATTGCTTGAAGGCGAGCCCTGGGGGCGGCAGCCGGTCCATGAAGTTCTGGACGCACTCGGAGATCTCGTCGCGGCTCTTGCGGAAGCGACGCTTCCAGCCACCGATGGGGTCGTCGATCTCGAGCTTGCCGCAGAAGGAGCCCAGCAGCAGGATGCGCTCGTCCATGGCGGGCAGCATGTCCCGCGCGCCGCGGGAGTGGGCCAGCTCCATCACCAGCACCCAGTCGGCCCACTCGAGGATCTCGGCGTCCAGCGGGGTGGCCTTGTGGGGGCTCAGGTCCAGGTCGAGCTCGGCGCAGACCTTCACCGCGTTGGGGTGGGCGGGGTTGCCCTTCAAGCCCATCAGGCTCGCGGAGCGCACCTCGATGTCCCAGCCGCGCTCATCGGCGTAGTCGCGGGCCAGGTACTCGGCCATGGGGGAGCGGCAGATGTTGCCGGTGCAGACGAACAGCAGCCGGAGCGGACGGTCCTGGGTCATGGAAGCCTCCACGCCACTCATATCAAGATCGCCCCGCCTCGAGCTGTAGGCTGTGGGCTCCAGGCTGTGGGCTCGCCCACCGCCGCGATACCAGTGCGCAGCGACCATGGTCAACATCGCCACCCTCACCCTGACCCTCCTGTTCCCCAGCACGGTGCTGGCTGCCCCCCGTCCGCCGACCCACGACGAGGCCAGCGGCTGTGTGCGCTCCCTGGGCTGGGCGCTGTCCCACGCCGCCCTGAAGCCCGATGAGCTGTCCCGCTGGTTCGCGCCCCCCGAGGGGCCCCTGGGTGAGAGCGCCGACGGGCTCGCCCTGGACCAGGACCGCCTGATGGCCCTGCTGTCCCCGGACGGCCCCATCGGGCAGGTGCTCGCGGCCGAGCCTCCCATCGAGGCGGTGGTCCTGGGGCCGGACTACACCCGGGTCGTGCTGGACACCCAGCCGCACTTGAGCTTCGTGCTCGTGCAGCGGGGAGGGGACACCCTCATCCAGCGCTGGGAGAGCACCCACTGCGGCGACTGCCGCGAGCCGGTGCGCTTCGTGACCGACCTGCTGGTGGACGTGCGCGAGGGGCTCGAGCCGAGCCTGGTGCCGGGCCTGGACTTCCACCTGCCCCGGAGCGCCCGGGCCTTCGATCGACAGCAGGAGCTGTGGTTCCACGCCATCTCGATCCGCAACAACAGCGCCGGCTACCTGCGCTGGCTGCTGCACGACGCCGAGGTGCTCGGCCAGGACATGGAGGGCGTCCAGGTCTCCTACCGGGACCAGGTCGAGACCTGGCCGGTGATCTACCGGGATGGCGGCTGGGGGCTGGACTACGACGGCCTGTCCCCCGACTCCCCCCTGCGCCTGCCCCGCTCGGAGGCCAGCGACTGGCGCGAGGACGCCCACGTGCGCGACCGGGCCCGGGACTGGTGGCTGCCGGGGATGGGCACGACGGTGGACGGGGGCACCCAGTGGGCCGAGCACGCCGTGTCGGTGGGCTGGCAGCCCCTGGAGCAGCGCTGGCTGCTGGCGGTGGTGCGCCGTGACGGCCTGCTCGCCGGTCTGTTCGGCCTCGAAGAGGACGGGGCGGTGGCCGATCGCTGGGAGCTGCCCCACTGGCCCTCACCCTACGGCAAGCCCATGGCCGACTGGCCGCGGGCCTGGCACACGGATCTGTCACCGGTGGGTGACGAGCTGCTGCTCGCCGGGGGGCAGCGCTGGTGGCTCGTGGGGCTCCGGGGCCAGGGCATCGCCCGCGGTCAGCGGGGCATCCTGGGCCCCCTGCGGGCGGGGAGCTGGAGTGACGACGGCGCCTGGCTCGCCCTGGGGGACGACCGCGGCAACGTCGCGCTGGTCCCCTCCGACTCCGCTCAGCCCAGCGCGGTGCGCTACTACAGCGCCGACGGCGGCGTGCGTCCCGCGGTGGTGGGGATCGCCTTCCCGCCGGGCAGCGCCAGCCTGGTGGTGGCCTGGGAGGACGGGGAGCTGGGGCGCCTGTCCCTGCCCGCGCTCGAGCCCCTCGCCGAGCCGCTGCAGCTGTGCTGCGGCAAGGCCACCGAGCTGCTGCTGCGTCCGGGGCACGACGAGGCCGTCATGGCATGTGGCGGGGCCTGTCCCCCCCTGGCCGTCACGACCGTGGGCCTGCACGACGACGCGCCGCCCACCCGCTACGCCGACGTGGTGCTGTCTCCGGTCGGCGGCGTGATGAGCCTGTCCCCCGACGGCCACTGGATCGTGCTCGCCTCGGACGACCCCCGGGGAGCCGCGGCCCTGTGTCGGGCCGACGACATGGTGCCGGTGGCGGTCTTCAGCCAGGTCCCCCTGGTGCGCCTGGCCTGGAGCGCGGACAGCTCGGCGCTGCTGGCGGTGCGCGAAGACGCCAGCGCGGTCCACTGGACCGTGCGGGCCATCCTCGAGCACGGGACCCTGGAGGGCGAAGCCCCCCCGACGGACTAGCAGCCGCCGTCGTAGGGGTAGTTGACGTAGATCTCGGCCGAGGGCTCGGGGATCGCGTCGCCGTGGAAGTTCAGGGCGTTGTTGTCGGTGGTGTAGGTCCAGCCGTCGACCGCGCTGTAGGAGATCGACGCGCCGTCGACCTGGACGGTGGTCAGGGCGATGCTGGAGGGCTCGTATGTGAGCTCGTACACCGCGGACATGCCCATGGTCTCGAGGCTGAGGTACTGCAGCGCCTCGGAGAACTCGGCGGTGCAGATGCTGGCCCAGTAGCCGCCGGTGGCGTCCACGACGTCGACGTACTTGGTGCCCGCGGAGGCCTCGAGCATCCGGCCGCTGGAGGTGTCCCACTCCATGCAGCCGCCCATCCAGTTGGTGGAGGTGACCGGGTCGCCGCAGATGGCCGAGAGGTTGGCCGTGTCCGGGTCGGACTTCAGGCTGTTGTACCAGGACGCGAAGCTCGAGGATGAGACGGAGGAGTCGTCGTCCTCGTCACTGACGATGATGGTGTGGATGGCCACCGGGGTGCCATCGTCGGTGGTGTCGCGGTAGAAGCCGGCGTTCTCGTTGGACAGCAGCGGATCCTGCAGGGCGGCCTGCACGGCCTCGAGGCCCTTCTCGGAGCCGGAACCCACGGAGGAGTAGATGCTGTCGATGGTGGTGCCGAAGGCGCTCTCGGGATCGGCGTAGGTGTTGTCGAAGTAGGTGGGGGAGCCCTGGAGGATGCCCGACTGCTGCGGGTTGTCCATGTCGGTGGTCACCGCGCCGATGTGGAAGTCCAGGCCCAGGTTGACGAACTCACCGATGAAGACGTCGAACTCGTCCTTGACCCGGATGATCTCGTCTTCCATGGAGCCGGAGTTGTCGACCACCCAGAGGATGTCCACGGGACCGGGCTCGCCCTGGTGGAAGGTCTCCTCGAAGTAGGGATCTTCGGAGCCCACGCCGGTGGTGGGCACGTAGACCTCGCCCTCGTCCGGATCGTTCGAGACGATGGTCAGCTCGACCTCGTCGTAGGTGATCCAGGCGGTGGGGGTGAAGACGACCGACAGGACCGTGGAGTCGTCCGGGGCGATGGTGCCGGGGGTGCCCGCGAAGCTGAAGGCGCCCGAGGAGGTGCCCAGGAACTCGATGGAGTCGATGACCAGGTCGGCATCGCCCACGTTGTAGATGGTGATGTCCTGAGGATCCGAGTCGCAGTCCTTCATCACGTAACCGAAGTCCAGCGACGCGGGGTCCACCTCGATGTCGGGGGCGGAGGTGTCCGGGGGATCGGTCTCGCCGGTGTCCACCTTGATGGGCTCGTCGGGCGGATCGTCGGGCCGGTTCAGGTCGTACTCGGAGCAACCGAGGGCGAGAGCGGGAAGCAGGACGATGAGGTGGATGCGCATGGGTACCTCGTCAGTGCGTAGACCTGGCCACGTTTTAGCGTGGTTTCAGGCCGTTGACCACGGGCTTGGCCCCCACCTGACCCCCGCTGGACATGGGAGCTGGATCCGCCGGCATGATAGGTGGAGCCCTCACGTGTCGCAGCGAGGTCCACCCTTTGGGCATCACCCTCATCAATCCCCCCGAAAAGAAGCGCGTCTGGGCAGGCATCGCCGAGTCCATGGCCTACGGCGTCTACTGCTTCCCCCCCCTGGGGCTGATGTACCTGCAGGCCGCGGTCGAGAAGCGCACCCCCCACCGCGCCGAGCTGTTCGACGCCGTGGTGGACGATCTGGACCACCCCGAGTTCGAGCGCCGCCTGCGGGACTACGAGCTGGACATCGTGGGCATCACCTGCACCACCCACAGCCTGCCGGATGTGCAGCTGGCCATCGACGCCGTGCGCCGCATCAATCCCGGCGCCCACATCTCCATCGGCGGCCCCCACCCCATCATGTTCCCCGAGTACGCCATCGAGCTGCGGGGGGTCGACAGCATCTGCACCGGCGACGGCGACGACGTCATCGTCGAGCTGGTCGAGGCCCTGCACGCCGGGCGCAGCCTCGAGGGCATCGCCGGGCTGTGGTTCCGCGACAGCGACGGCGGCGTGGTGCGCAACCCGGCCCGGGAAGCCCCGCGCACCCTGGACTGGCAGATCTGGCCCGACCGGAGCCGCTCCCGCTACCGTGACTACTGGGTCCCTGGCGCCAAGCACAAGCTGGTCACCACCGTGATCACGTCCAAGGGCTGTCCCCACAGCTGCCCGTTCTGCTTCACCTACAAGTCCCAGTACCGCATCCGCGACATCGACAACATCCTCGACGAGATCGAGCACTGCATCTCCCTGGGCATCCGCGAGCTGATGTTCGTCGACGACCTGTTCACCCCCAACAGCCAGTGGCTCATCCGTTTCTGCGACGGCGTGGAGCGCCGCGGCCTGCGCTTCAACTGGGGCTACAAGACCTGCGTGGCGGGCACCACCCGCGAAGAGATCCGGCGGGCCCGCGAGGCCGGCTGCACCAAGATCCACTTCGGCGTGGAGACCATGCACAACGAAGGCCTCGCGGAGCACCAGAAGCACTGCGACGTGGACGACTGCCACCGGGTCTTCCGCTGGTGCCGGGAAGAGGGCGTGCGCTCGGTGGCCTACGTGATGCTCGGCGGCCCCCACGAGCGCACGGTGCAGGGCATCCGGGCCAACCTGCGCGAGACCATGAAGCTCGACGCCGACTACGCCGCCTTCGCCATCTACACCCCCTACCCGGGGACCCCGACCTTCGAGCGCGGGGCGCGGCTCGGGCTCTACCCGGCCGACTGCTGGGACCGGATCTTCCGGGACCCGCTCTGCGGCGCCGAGGTGCCGGTCTGCTGGGAAGAGCACCTCTCCAAGGCCGAGCTGTTCTCGCTGCTCAAGGAAGCCCACCGCCAGTTCTACTTCCGCCCGCGCTTCATCCTCAGGCAGCTGCGCCAGCTGCAGACCCGCAAGGAGCTCGAGCGCCTCACCAACGGCGCGCTGTCCCTGCTCAAGCTCGAGCTGACCCGGGTCGACAGCCACGACGCGCCGGTCTAGCGCGCCCATGCGGCTCGGCGGCGCACACTGGCAGCGCTGGCTCCCGCCAGCGTTGTTGCTGCTGCTGGCGGCGCTGCCGGCCCTGTCGCTCATCGGTCACCCCGGGGCCCTCCTGGCGGGTCCCCACTCGGAGATCTTCGTCAAGATCTGGACCTTCGAGGCCTTGAGCGGCACCCGGCTGCTGGGCGGGGACGTGACCACCGTGGGCTTCCCCAACACGGGCCTCATCAACAACCCAGACCCGCTGGGCACCGCCGTCTACGGCCTGCTGAGGCCCCTGCTGGGCCGCGCCGGCGCCTACAACACGCTGGTCATCGGCCAGCTGTGGGCCGCCATGCTCGCGGCCTGGCTGCTCGCCCGGGACCTCACCCGGGATCCCTGGGCGGCGCTGGTGGCGGGCGCCGGCTTCGGGCTCACGCCCCTGGTGTTGGTCTACCCGCTGGCCTGCGGGATCACCGACATCCTCCAGCTGTGGCCCTACCCCCTGGCCATGCTCTTCGGGCTGCGGGCCCTGCGCCGCCGTGGCTGGCGTGACGGGCTGCTGGCGGGGGGCTTCGCCGGGGTCGGCTTCGTCACCTGCCCCTACGACTTCGTCGTGTTCTCATCCTTCGCCCTGCCGCTGGCGCTCTGGCTGCCCCTGGCGTGGCATGGGGGGCTGGTCCCCAGCGACGAACCGCCGGCCGAGCGCGGCCCCCGCCAGCTGCTCAGGGCCGGCGCCGGGGCTTTGGTGGGCGTGCTGCTGGCTGCGGGCTGGTACGCGCTGTGGATGAAGCTCCTGATGAGCGGCCCCGACGCCCAGATCTCCGAGGAGCTCGTGGCGGGGACCCGGCACATGCCCCCGTTCCGCATGCTCCATCCCGAGGAGCTCAAGCGCTTCACGGCCTTCGGCGCCGAGTACTTCGCTACCGGCAAGTCCGAGCTGGTGGTGCGCGACATGATCTCGCGCTTCTACAGGGCCTTCTCGCCCGGCTTCCTGCTCATGGCGCTGGCGCTGCTGGGGGTGGTGGCCTCCCGCGGTCGCCGCGTGGCCGCGGCGCTCTGGCTGTTCGTGGCCGTCTTCGCCGCGGTGGCCTCCACCGGCCCGTTCATGCCCTGGTCCCGCCATGTCTGCTTCGACCACGCGGTGAACCCGGCCTGGCTGGCGGTGCACTATCTGCTGCCCGGGGGCAAGCTCATCCTCGAGCCCCTGCGCTACGGCCTGGTCGCCGCGCTGGGGCTGTCGGTGGCCGCCGCGTTCGGGGTGGCCGCCCTCGTGCGCCGCTGGGGCGCCTGGGTGGGGGTGCTCGCGGCGCTGCTCGTGGTGGCCGAGGTGGCCGTGCTCTCGCCGGTCCCCGTGCCGCTCCCGGTGGCGCAGCTCGAGGTCTCGCCCGCCTACGGCCGGCTCGACGAGGTGTTGCCCCCTGGGCCCATCATCGAGCTGCCCTACTTCGACCGCGGCACCCAGCGCTTCGACCGGCGCCACTTCCTGCAGCAGCTCGAGCACGGTCGCCCCATCGCCGACGAGATCGTGGGCTTCCCGCCCCGCTACCTGGTGGAGAACCAGTTCACCGCCCAGATCATCTCGGTGGAGAAGCCCTTCGGGGCGGTGGCGGTGCGCATGGAGTGGCCCGAACGGATCGACGAGGATCGGGAGCGCCTTGCCGCCGATGGCTTCGTCGGGATCGTGGTGGATCCTGCGGGCTACGACGGCCCCGAGCGCGCCGAGCAGGTGCTGGCGCTGCTCGACGTGTTGGGCGAGCCGGTGGAGCTGCACGACCGCCTGGTGTTCCGGCTGGAGCCCGGGGCCGGGCCCGCTGTGGTCCCAGGCCCAGCGGGGGAATAAGCCGAGCAGGACCCACAACGGAGCGCACCATGCTCGCCAAGCTCGCCATCCCCTGCACCCTGCTGCTTCTCTCTGCTTGCGTAGAGGTGCCGGAGGCCCCCATGGAGGGTGGCCCGGGCGCCGAGGGTGGTCCGCCGCCCACGCCGGGCGCCCAGATCGGTCCGGGTGGGCCTGGCGGTCCCGGAGGCACCGGCCCGAAGGCAGGCGCGGCTCGGATGCAGCCCAAGGGCTTCGAGGTCGAGGATGGCCAGGGTGTGACCCTGTCTGGCACCGTGGTCTACGAAGGCGAGCGCGACGGCACGCTGCGGGTGGACTTCCTCCCCGCCAAGCCCGACCAGGGCCTGCCGGGTGCGGTACACAGCATCACCATGGAGCAGCCCGGCGACTGGTCCGTTGAAGCCCCCAAGGGCTTCGGTGAGCTGCTCATCTGCGCCTTCATCGACGCCAACGACGACGGCCCCAGCCGCGGCGAGCCCAAGGTGCTGCTGGACGCGCCCATCGCCGTGGACCAGGAGTCCATCGAGGGCATCGAGCTGGTCGTCCTCGACGACTGGGATCGACAGAAGGGCCCCGGCGGCGCGAAGAAGATGCCCCCCGAGATGCGCGGCGACGGCAAGGCTCCGCCCGAGGGCATGGGGCCGCCCCCCGAAGGCGCACCGCCCGCGCCCGAGGCCGCACCCGAAGAGGCTCCCGCCGAGTGACGGACACGCGCCCGGCTGGGCGACTGTCGGGACTCGGTGCGTGGCTGCGCGCCCGGGCCACGGCCCTGCTGCTGATCGGGCAGTCCGTCGTGGTGGCGGTGGCGCTCACCTGGCCCGCGGTCTTCGCCTTGGAGCGGGTGCTCGGGGGCAAGGACGCCGACACCATGAAGCACGTCTGGACCCTGTGGTGGTGCCGGGTCCACCTGCTGCGTGAAGGGCTGGGCCTCGAGACGGGGCTGCTGAACCAACCCCAGGGCCTCGAGCTGTGGCCCGTGGAGCCCCTCAACGGGCTGCTGGCGGCGCTGCTGGCCTGGATTCCCGTGATCGCTGCGGCCAACGTGATCGCGGTGCTCAACCTGGTGCTCACCGGGCTGTGTGGCGGTCTGCTGGGCTGGGAGCTCAGCCGCAGCCGCGGCGGCGCCCTGGCCGCAGGGCTGCTGCTCCAGAGCTCATCGTGGTCCCTGTTCGCCATCCACGTCGGTGTGGGGGAGCTGCAGCACCTGTGGCTGCTGCCCCTGGGCTGCTGGTCTCTCCTGCTCCTGGCGCGCACGGGGCAGTGGCGCTTCGTGCTGGCGACCGGCCTGGTGCTCGGGCTGGGCACCGTGGCCTGCTTCTACTACGGCTTCTACCTCGGGTTGGCCCTGCTGGTGTTGGGCGTCGCCGCCCTCTTCGATCCCGGACGGCGCCTGCGGCGGCTGGGGCAGCTCAGCCTGGCCGCCCTCATCGCCGCCGTGGTGGTCCTGCCGGTCACCCAGGCCTTCGCCACCAGCTACGGCGATGTCTTCCAGAGCCAGTACGGGTTCTGGGAGTACGTGTTCGTCGAGGGCCTGAACCAGACCGTCGTGGACCCCGTCAGCGCGCGGCTGCAGCCGGCCGATCTCCTCCTGGGCCGCAGCGAGATGTGGGGCCAGGGCTACGGGGATCTCGAGGCCTACGGTGGCGGCAAGCTGCTGGGCATCCCCATGCTCGCCCTCGCGCTGGTGGGGCTGGTGCGCCAGCCCCGGCGCGGCTGGTCCTGGCTGGTGGTGGCGGCGCTGGGCGTGCTGCTCGCGCTGGGCTCCTACCTCTCGGCGGGGGGCGAAGAGCTGCTGTACAACGGCGCCCGGCTGCGCCTGCCTTTCCTGCAGCTGAACCGGGTGCTGGCCTTCGTGGCCGAGCCGCTGAACTTCCCCGTGCGCTTCCTCGCGGTGAGCACCGTCGCCCTGGTGGGCCTGTCCGCCCTGGCGCTGCGAGGCCTGCGGGGACGCTGGGCCTGGGCGCTGCTGGTGCTGGTGCCCCTCAACGTCGTCGACGTCCAGCTCCGCGGGCTGCTGCCCTGGCCGCTGCCGGGCTTCACCCTGCCCGCGCTCGACGGCATCGACGCCCTGGACGCCGCGGACGGCCCCGCAGGGGGTGAAGGCGCCCTGCTCGACATCGCCGGAGCCCTCCGGCACGACCCCGAGTCCCGCGTGGTGATCATGAGCGCCCAGCTCGGGCATCAGCAGCCCATCCAGGCCGTGCCCATCGACCGGCTGGAGTTCCACGTCCGCGAAGGTCGCTGGTTCGCAGAGGGGCTGGCCTTTGTCGAGGACATCGAGCCCGCCTACATGAACCGGGGGCCGGTGGAGCTGGGGAGCTACGAGGCCGATCTGTTCGTGCTGCGGGACGCGGGCTTCGACCGCGTGCTCGCGGTCTCACTGGGCGCGCGGGAGCCCCTGCCCCCCGACTTCGCGCGGGCCATGGGCGCGATCTTCGGCGAGCCCGTGGCCAGGGGAGAGACCTGGGCGGCCTATGGCGTCCCCGTGGTCGAGCCAGGCCCGGAGCAGGCGGAGGCCTGGCGCGCGGAGCATGCCCAGCGAGCGCGGGAGGCCGAGCGGGAGACCCTGGCGCCCGGACCGATGCCGGCGCTCGGGCCCCATCGACCGGAGCCGCCGGGGCAGTGAGTGCCGCTCCAGGCTCCAGGCTCCGGGGGGGGCAGGGGCGGGAGGTCCTGGTGCACCGAGCTTCGGCGGTGGGCCTTCAGCCTACAGCCAACTGCCTGCAGCCGGTAGCCGCCAGCTCGCTAGAGCCGCGCCTGGATGTACCCGGCCAGGGTGGTGGCGATGTTCTGTGAGGCGTCCATCATCCACTCCTCGAAGCCCCAGTAGGCGTTGAGGAGCTCCATGCAGCCGTAGGTGTCACCCTCGGTGGTGCGGATGGGCACGGCCAGGATGGCCTCGGTGCTGTAGCCGGTGTGCTCGTCGACGCTGCGGTCGAAGCGGTTGTCCTCGGCGGCGTCGGCGACCAGGATGCCGAAGCCCATGCGGTGGCAGAAGCCGGCGAGGCTGGTCTCGATCTCGACCGTCACGCCCTGCAGCTTGTGGGCCGTGGGGCCCGCCGCGGCGATGAACTCGAGGGCTTCCGCGTTGTAGTCGCCGTACAGCACGCAGCCGGACTCGGCGCTCACCAGGTCGAGCAGGATCTGCAGCGACATGCGGGCGGCGTCGGGAATGTCCATGGCCTCGTTGATGTCCATGGACTTCTCGAACAGCCACTCGCCCAGATCGGGGGGCTTGATCGGCTTCGCGGGTCCGAAGACCTCCATGTCCACCGACAGGGACTCTTCCTCGTCGTCGCCGAAGCCTGGGGGCAGGGCGTCGTCGTAGGCGGGCTCGATGACCTTGGGCTGGAGGGCCTGGTCCACCGGCGGCGGCGGCGCGGGGGGCGGCGGCGCGGGCTCGGGGACGACCTCGACAGCGGGGGGCGCCGGCGCGGGGGGCGGCGGCGGCGCGGGGGCCGGCTCGGGGAT
>CAYZVO010000021.1:0-61814 GCA_964481655.1 uncultured Enterobacterales bacterium
CGATGCTCATCACCGCGCCGCCGCCCTTCTTCATGGCGATGAAGGTCTTGATCTCCGGCGACATCTGGTCCCAGGTGAGCACCTCGGCGTCGTCACTCACCAGGGCGTCGATGCGCTCGGAGACCGACAGGGTGCGGCGGCCGTTGTTGAGGAAGATGGCCACCTGGGTGCTCTCGGTGGGATCGTAGCCCACCACCCCGCGCACGGTGTCGATGGCGAACAGCGCGATGCCGGCGTCCGCGGCCGCGGAGCCGGTGGTGATGATGCCCGAGAGGCGCTCCATGGAGGTGACGATCTCGCCGCTCTTGTCGGTCAGGGTGAAGACCACCTTGTCGCCGAGCTCGGCGTTCAGGTTTTCCGCCAGCACCTCGCCCAGGATGATCCCACGGGAGTCGGCGGCCTCGAAGAACTCTCCCGCGACGAGCCTGGAGTAGTCCCACTCGCAGCCCTGCACCTCCGCGCACTGCTCTTCGCTCCGCTGCAGGTAGCACGCCTGCCCTTCGGGCAGGGGCGAGTCGGCGTCCACCAGCTTGCACGCCTTCTTGCTCCACTCCTGGGTGTACTCGTTCTCGCGGGTGGGGTCGTAGGCCATGAAGAACGCGCCGAAGCTGTCGTGGGCGGTGGCCAACATGGCCTGCCCGCTGGTGCGCTCGACGACGATGCTCACATCCTCGTCGCCCTCGACGGCCGCACGCTTCTGGTCGGTCTCGGTGACCGTGCGCGAGAGCGTGGGGCGGTCCAGGTACTCGGGGTGCTGGATGGAGATGTGGCCACTGCCCAGGCGGGCGGATGAGTCGATGAAGTCCACCCAGGTGAAGTCCTGGGTGCCCGTCATCAGCACCGCCAGGAAGCCGCCGAAGGCGATGGAGATGAGGGTCAGGATGGTGCGGCGCTTCTGACGCCAGAGGTTGCGCCAGGCGATCTTGAAGATGGTCATGCCGTTCATGGTGGCCTCCTACTGGTGGCGCATGGCGCGAATGGGGTTGATCCAGGCGGCCTTGAGGGCCGGGTAGCCGACCGCGCCAAGGACGATGAAGAACAGCAACACGACCGGCACCGCCGAGGTCTCGATCGCGTAGTGGGACTTCCAGATGGCCGGCATTGTCAGGCCGGACATCTCCATGCCGCCGATGGCCCCCACGTTGATGCCGTAGGTGGCCAGGTACCACATGCAGGGCGCGGCGAGGACGATGCCGACCACGCAGGCCACGGCGGCCTGCAACAAGCCCTCGAGCATCATGATCGACAGCACCTTGAGGGGCCCGTAGCCGATGGCCTTGAGCACCCCGAACTCGCGGATGCGCTCGAAGACCGCCATCAGCATCGCGTTGAGGATCAGGATGGCCACGGCCAGGTAGATGATCAGGTACATGAACACGATCATGCCGCCGACCGAGTCGAGGTACTGGGCCAGGGTCGGGTTCAGCTCCTTCCAGGTCTGCACCGACACCGCGTAGCTTGGGATCTCCAGCGGCGGCGCGTCGGGGTTCTTGAGGGAGTGGACCTTGGCCTCGAGCTCGGTGGCGGCCTGCTCGGCCGAGGGGGGCAAGCCCAGGGTGGCGCGCACCTCGTCGCCCGCGAGCACCAGGTCGGAGCCCGTGTCGCGGCGGACGATGATCTTGTGGGCGCCGTCGGGCATGACCATCAGATCCCGGAAGGTGGTCTCGGTCATGAGGATGGTGGAGCGGTCCAGGCTGGCGGCGACCGTCAGCAGGATGCCGCGCACCGTGAACAGGTCGTTGGCCATGCTGTCGTCGGCGCCCTGGGAGAGCACCAGCAGCTCGGAGCCGAGCTGCACGTCCAGGGTCTGGGCCAGGCGGGTACCGATGACGACGCCCTTGGGATCGGCGTCGTCGAGCCACTCACCCTCTCCCACGTACTTGTGCAGATCCAGGACCTTGGCGTCCTCGACCGGATCGACGCCGACGAAGCCCACACCCGCAGACGACTCCCCGACCGCCACCAGGCCACCGGCGAAGAGGCGCTCGGAGGCGCGGTAGCCCTTGGCCTCGAGCTCGGCGATGACCGTCTCGTGATCCTCGACCACCTCGTACAGCGACGGCTTGGTGAGGTAGGCCGGCGCGGTGATCTGGATGTCGCCGGTGTCCAGCGAGATGGCGTTTTGTTCCATCCCGATCATCATCCCGGCGACGAGGCCGGAGTAGAGCAGCTCGAGCACGAGCGCGATGGTCATGGCGGCGATGGTGATGCTCGAGCGGCGGTAGTTCCGCCACACGTTGCGCCAGGCCATCTTGAGGATTGTCACGGTGCACCTCTGGTGAGAGACTCCACCACCGTATGACCGATCAGTCACACACGCAAGCGCCCATGTGACCGGGCAGTCACATGGTGATCTGGATCATGACCGATCGGTCACATCACTCACCAGACCGTCACCACCACCCGGCGCCGGCGCGCGCGGGCGCGGTGCTCCCACAGGTAGATGCCCTGCCAGGTGCCGAGCGCCGGGGCGCCGCCGCTGACGGGCACGGAGAGGGAGACATCCGTGAGCGCACCGCAGACGTGGGCGGGCATGTCGTCGGGGCCTTCGTCCACGTGCTGGTAGATGGGATCGCCGTCGGGCACCAGCCGCCGCATGAAGACCTCGAGGTCCCGCTGGACGTCGGGGTCTGCGTTCTCCTGGATGGTCAGCGAGGCCGAGGTGTGCTGGACGAAGACGTTGCACATGCCGGTCTGCACGCCGCTGTCGCGCACGACCTCGCGCACCCGTCGGGTGATGTCGTGCAGGCCGCGGCGATCGAGCTGGAAGGTGGGGGGCTGCTGGTGCCGGGGCCCCTCCGAGGGGTTTCCTGGGGTGCGGTGCTTATTGGCGGGGGGCTCCTTCCGCACCGGGGTGGCGCTGGCGGCGGCCTGCGGGGAGCGCTGTGAGCGATGGCCCGACCAGGCCACCAGCTCGCGGGAGCTGTGGGGCACGACCCTGGTAGGCTGGGGCAACCCCCGAGGTCGCCATGCCCCGCTTCCACGCTCGCACCATCCCCCTCCTGGCCACCGGGCTCGCCACGCTGGTCCTGGCCCTGGCCTGCGGCTCCGGGGAGCCCTCCCTCGACCAGCGCGTGGTCGCGGAGATCCAGGCCATGCACCCACAGCTCACGGTCGAGATCACTGGCCCCGACGAGCTGACGGTCACCGGCCCCGACGAGCTCGAGCTGGCCTTGTTCCTGGACAACCTGCGGCTGGGCTGCGATGCCGATCCCGACGCCTGCGACGAACTCATCGACCGCCGGGTGCGGTCCCTGACCGACCACGAGGGGGCGAGCACGGACGCCGCCCAGCTCCGCCCCGTGCTCAAGCACGCCGAGTACCTGGTCCAGGCCGACCGCTACGTGGCCGAGAGCGAGGACCCCGAGGCGGCGGCGGCGAGCACCCTGCTGCGCAGCCCCTGGCAAGGCGAGCTGTACGTCGTCTGGGTGCTCGATCGTCCCGACAGCATGGCCATGGTGGCCCAGGGAGACCTCGAGGACCTCGGCCTGACCCGCGAGGCCATGGAGGCGAAGGCCCTCGCCAACCTGAAGGCCTGCTGCTCCGAGCTGCTGGTCCAGCCGCTGCCCGAGATCCCGGGCCTGTTCCAGGTGGCCGTGGGCGACTCCTACGAGGCCGCCCGCCTGCTGCTGATCGAGCCCTGGGGCGCGCTGGCGGAGACCGTGAAGGGCGAGCTGATCGTCGCCGCCCCCACCCGGGACCTGGTGCTGTACGCAGGCTCCGAAGACCAAGACGCCCTCATGGCGCTGGCGATCATCTCCCAGCAGGCCGCCCAGGACGCCTACGGGCTCTCGGGCCAGCTGTACCGCTGGACCCCGGAGGGGTGGGTGCCCCTCGAGCCGCAGGGCTAGCGCAGGCGAAGATCGGTCCTGGCGTCCTTGGCCGCCGCGTACAGCTCGGCCATGACCCGGCAGAACCGCTCGTAGGTCTCGTCGTCGGGCTGGGCGTGCCTGCGGTAGTCCTGCCGCAGGTAGGTCAGGAAGGTGACGAAGAGGCTGGCCATGCTGCTGGGGTCCCGCGCACCCGACAGATCGCGCATGAGGAACAAGTACGCCGTGTGCTCGGTGGCCAGGCGCTCGAGCAGCGCGTCCGCCCCCTCGAGATCAGCGCCGAAGGGCTCAGGCTCACCCCGCCGCTCGTAGTCACGCCGCAGCGCGCGCACGGTCATCAGGGCGTCGAGGATCTGTTCCTGCAGGTTGGCGTCGGACATGCAGCGCTCCGGAGCTGGGGTGGGCGTACGGACGTTGGACGCACCGCAAGCCAGCTCTCGGACAGACGGGCAGCGTTCGACGAAGGGCTAGGCCCCCGTGTCGTCGTCCGAGCCTTCCTCGTCCGAAGTTTCGTCGCAGTCGTCGGAGCCCTCGCAGTCGTCGTCGTCGCAGTCGAACAGGCCGTCCTGGTCGTTGTCGGCGTCGTCGGAGCACTCGCCGGGCGCGTCGCCCTCGAACTCTTCGACCTCGGGCTCGCCGAAGCAGCCGGTGGTGAGGCACAGGGCCAGGGAGAGGAAGGGGAGCAGGCGGAAGGCGGACATGGGGACTCCGAGAGTTGTTGGACGAACCCCCTATCCGGGGCAGCGGTCGAAGGGCCCGTAGGCCTCCCATGCCATCGTGGCCGCCGCCAGGGGACGCAGCACCGCCAGGCCGAGCTCGTGGGGCAGGGCCCATGGGTGCAGCTCGCCCTCGGCGGGCAGCTCGCCCCAGCCCAGCTCTCCGGCCCAACCCTCGAGGGCCTCATCGCCGTAGAGGCAGGCCACCGTGTCCCGGTCGGGGTTGAAGCGCACCGGCACCCCCGCCGCGGCGGCGCGGTGGGCCAGCACCGCCACGTGGGGGCGGGCCTGCTGGGCCACGCCGTGATCCCGGCTGGAGAAGGTCAGCTGGAGGCGAAAGTGCGCGGGCGCCGCGGCCAGCAGGGCGTCGAGCCGATCCATGGGGCTGCGCTCGGCCCAGAACTCGGCCACCGTGTCCGGGGTGCCCACGTGCGCGGGCCAGGCCTCGGCGGAGAGCACACCCTGCTCCAGGGCCGCCTGCAGGACCTCGACGCTGTACAGGGCCGGGAAGCTGTGCACCCGCGGGTCCTCGAAGGGCACGAAGGCCATGTCCTCATCCGGGCCGACGCGGCCGTCGCCGTCGACATCCAGGCCGCCATCAGCCCCCAGCTCGAGGGCGCCGCTGCCGTCGCGGTCCAGGAAGAGCACCCCGGGATCGTCCGCCGATGAGTACAGGTCCGGGTGCACGTCCCGCATGGAGACCGCGGGGTCCCAAGCCAGGGTGCTCAGGTCCAGGTCGCAGCTGGCGCCGTCGCAGTCACCGGGTGCGTAGTCGTGCCGGCGGGCGTCGTCCCAGTCCACGCCGTTGCCGTCGGCGTCCACCGCCAGATCCGGGTCGTAGGCGGGCGAACCCAGGTCCCCCAGGGCGGTCTGGGGAGTGTGCGGGCTCTCGTAGCTCGCCAGGCCCAGCAGCCGCTCCCCCAGCCCCGCGGGCAGGTCCGCCAGGGACTGGGCGGCCTGGAACAGCCCGGAGGAGGTGGCGAAGAGGGTCACGTGACCGTCGCAGACAGGACCGCCGGTGAGCTGCCGCAGCGTGAGCCCGTCCGCGGTCGAGACCTGACCCGCGGCGAAGCCCAGCGTGGAGGTGAGCAGCTGAGCAGACAGGGGCCCGGCCCGATCCACCTCGCCGCTGGAGACGAGATCGTCCCGGTACCAGCCCGGGTAGATGGGCTGCAGCTCCACCAAGCCCAGCGCTCCACTGAAGTAGGGCGAGACCTCCAGGCCGGCCTTGAACGCCGGGGACGCCACCACCACGACCGGGGCCCCCGCGTCGTAGGCCCGCGCGGCGGGATCCGAGGGGAACGACACCAGCACATAGGCGTGCTCGACCAGCGGGGTGTCCAGCTCGACCACCCGGTAGGCGGTGCTCGGATCGCCCACCAGGACCACCGGATCGACGAGCCCATCCGGTGGGTCCTCGGCCCCACAGTCAGGCTCGAGGCGCAGCTGGCTGGCCTGGGAGGGCGCGAGCCCCTCGAGCACACCGGGCGTCATCCGCAGCACCGCGGTGTCGTCGGACAGCCCGGTGCCGGGTGCGGAGTCCGCGCCCGGCGGCTCACAGGCGAGGGCGAGCAGGGCGACGATGAGGACGGGCGAGCGGGGGGGCATGGCTGCCCACGCTACCACGGCGTCGGGGTCGTCAGCCCTCGTAGGCGCCGAGATCCTCGGTGCTGGCCCGCGGCGCCCCGTCCCGGTGCTCGAGGTACTGCATGTCCACCGGGTGCTCCGCGGTCTCGGCCGCCGGCTCCCCAGCGGCCCCCTGGCAATCCGACCCGACCTGCAGCGCGAGCTCGAGGGCGTCGAGGTCCTCGAAGCCGGGGTCGCTCCCGCCGATGTTGCCCAGGTCGCTCAGCGCGCCGGTGGGGCTGGCCTCGTGGGTGTCGGTGAAGCCAGCGGTGATCCAGTTGTCCCGCAGCGCCACGCTGCCCGAGCCCTCGAAGACGGCCAGGTAGCCCCCGCCGGCGGTGGCGTGCACGATGTTGTCGCGGACATCCGCGGACTCGTCGTCGGTGGACAGCCGCACCAGGGTGGTGGTGGCGTCCCGCAGGGACAGCACGGTGTTGTGGAAGAAGTGCAGGGTGCCCTTGCGGTAGAGGTTGGTGTCCCCGTTGTCGCCGCCGTAGTGCACGATCTGGCTGTTGCCGTCGCCGTCGTGCTCCACGAGCAGGTTGCCGTAGACGAAGGTCGCCCCGTAGCTGGGGTCGCCGGTCAGCCGCTCGTCGTCGGCCTCCACCAGATCCAGCTGACGGTTGCCCCCCTCGATCCAGTTGTAGCGGATGACCGTCCCCGCCGAGCGGTCCTTGAGGTTGTTGCCGACGCTGCCCTCGCGGAGGGCGCCGTAGCGGTTGTACTCGAAGGTGATGCCCAGCGCCTCGGTGTAGGAGTTGTGGTAGTAGGCGCTGCCGTCGATGCCGTTGCCGTGGATGTGGTTGGCGACCACCCGCACGTCCGTCGCGTCCGCGGCCACGAACAGGCCGTTGCCGCAGTCGTGCAGCGTGTTGTCCACCAGCGACAGCGAGCTCCCCTCCTCGACGAAGATGGCCGCGGCGTTGGCGTCGTAGCTACCGGCAGCGCCGCGGTCGTCCGTGAAGCCGTAGTCCGGATGGGCTGAGCGGATCTCGAGGCCCTGGACCCAGATCCAGGCGGGGGGCTCCCCGGGCCCGGGGGTGGAGGTGCCGCCGATCTTGATCACGCCCCGGGACTCGCTCCAGAAGTCCAACGCCTGGGGCGTCGCCGCCGCGTCGCCGGTGATGACCGGTTCGTCCACACCCAGCACCACGACGGGGCTGTCCTCGCTGGCCACCGCGTCGATGGCCCACTTGCAGGCGTAGGGCTCCGCGCGGCCGTGGATGCGCACGAGGGTGTCCGGCTGGAGGGACTCCCAGGGACAGTCGCAGGGGTCCTCGTAGTCCAGGCCCGGGCCGACCTCCCAGACGGTGGTGAAGTCGGCGGGATCCCAGCTGGGGACGACAGCGAGATCCACGTCGGCGTCAGCGTCGGGGTCCGCGTGGGCGTCGGTGGCCGTGTCGGGGTGGGTGTCGGTGGCGGTGTCGCCGTCGGGGGGGTCGATGACCGTGTCATCGACCGCTGGGTCACAGGCCAGACAGAGGAGCAGGAGGGGGATGGAGCGCATGGCCCATGCTACCGCAGCCCACTCCCCTCCGTTGACCCGAGCCAGCGACGCCGGAGGCCGAACAGCAGCGCCGGTGCCAGCAGCCAGGCCGCCGCCGGTGAGCCGTCCCGGCGACAGCAGCCGCCGGTGTCGGGGTCATCGCCGCCGTCGTCGCTGTCCCGCGGCGCCGTGTCGTCGATGCGGCCGGTCTCACTGGGGGAATCCCCCGGCCCGGAGTCCCCGGAGTCCTGGGGGCTGGCGGTCTCTCCGGGCTCCCCGGTCTCTTCGGGCGGGTCGGTGTCGTCCGGCGGATCGCTGGGGACCAGGGGCAGGCGCCGCACCACGGCATAGTTCACGGCGACCGGGGCGCTCTCGGCCGTGATGACGGCCTTGTGCCAGCCGTCCTCGAGATCCTCGAAGAGCAGGCTGTGGGCCGCCTGGGCGGGTTTCCCCGCCAGGGACACGGTGCGGGTCTCGCCGTCATCCACGGACACCGCGATGGTGCCCCAGTCGGCATCGGTGGGCATGAGCAGCTCGAGCTCGATGCCCTCGAACCACAGCTCCATGGACGCGCCGTCGGTGTCGGTGACCAGCACGGTGTCGTTATCCACCACGTAGCCGAAGCGGGCGAACCACTCGGAGCCGTGGTGGAAGGCGTGGTCCTTGGGCGAGATGTGCTCCAGGGCGTGGACCTGGGCCCAGCTGTCCCCGCGGTCGTGGCTGATCCAGGCGCCGCCGTAGCCAGCCACGGCGATCACGCCGTCCTCCCCGAAGGTCGGAGACAGGGCCAGGGCCTTGACCGGGTTGCGCGTGGGCGCATCGACCTGCTGCCAATTCTGGCCGCCATCGACGCTGCGGTACCAGCCCTGGCCCGCCACCAGCGCGAACGCGAAGGGCTCGTCCTCCCACTGGGGGGACAGCTTCAGCTTGAAGACGGGGTGCCCCTCGAAGGCCACGATGCTCGGCGCGCCGCCGGCCTCGGACAGCCACAGCCCGTCCACCGAGCCCATGAAGAGGGTCTCGCCCCCGTCCTCGCCCGCCACCGTGTAGACGGTGCTGCCGATGGAGGTCACCAGCTGCCAGCTGATCCCCCGATCCACCGTCTGGTAGACGTTGCCGTCCTGGTAGCAGGAGGCCCAGGCGGTGCCGTCGGTGGCGAAGTCGTGGGACAGCTCGACGGCCAGGGCGTCCACGACGCAGGGGATGTCCTTGACGCCGTGGGCCCAGCTCTCGCCGTGGTCCTCGGTGACGGCGAAGTCGGCGCCGCCGTTCCAGGAGCCCACGACCAGCAGGAACGGGTCGTCGGCGTAGCCGGGTCCGAAGGCCACCCGCTCGGCGGACTCGATGTCCTCGCTGTTCAGCTCGGTCCAGGTCTCGCCGCCGTCGCGGGTCAGGTGCAGGTACCCGGCCGCGGTGGTGGCCGCCGTGCGGTCGCTGGCCCAGTCGCCGGTCAGGGCGGCGTGGCGGGTGAACTGGTAGGGCCAGCCAGGCCCGATGTGCTCGACCCAGGAACGCTCGGCGTCGCCCACGAAGAGCCCGCCGCCGTAGGTCCCCAGCATCAACACCAGGTCCCCGTCCTCACCCCGGGAGAGGCTCACCGCGCGGATGTTCTCCTGGCGCTCGGTCTCGATGTGGTACCAGGTCTCGCCGCCGTCCTCGGAGCGGATCAAGCCCTCCCAGGACGCCAGCCAGAGGGTGCCGTCGGGGGTGGCCACCAGCTCGTTGTAGTGCAGCCCATCGATAGGGTGGCCGCAGTTGAGATCGAGCTCCTGGACGTAGTCGGCGTTCAAGGTCCAGCTCCGGCCCCCGTCGATGGAGCGGAACACCGCCTGCTGCCCTGTGGCCGCGAAGACCACGTCGCCCCCGATGTCGGCGACCAGGGAGACCTCGGTCGGCGTGAGGGAGGACCGGATGAAGCTGTCACCGTCGTTGGCCGAGCTCCACAGCCCCTCGTCGGTGGTCGCGACCCACAGCCGCGAGCCCTCGCCCAGGGCGATCTGGGACGGGGTGCCGGTGACGGCCCGCCGCCGGACCCAGCTGACCCCGAGATCGGTGGAGCAGTGCACCAAGCCGCTGTCGTCCAGCGCACAGACGCGATGCGAGGTGGCGGCGTCCGGGGCGAAGCGCGCGTCCACGAAGGCCGCGTCGGCGCTGTAGACCAGGGCGAAGCTCACCCCCCCGTCGGCGGTGCGCCAGATGCCGTCCTCGCCCACGGCCAATCCCACGCCGTCGCTCAGCACCGCCGGAGAGAGCTGGATGTCCCGGATCACGGCGTCCGCCGGGAAGTCGGGGTGCCGCGCGAAGGAGTCGCCCGCGTCCTCGCTGATGAGCACACCCACGCCGTCGGTGCCCACGATCAGGCGCTCCGCCGTGAACAGCCGTCCGCTGGTCAGGGCGTTGTCCTCGCCGTTCATGACGTAGCGGGTGTCGAAGTTTGCGTCGTCGTCGCTGCGGGTGACGGACCAGGCCTCGCGACGGAACAAGGTGGTGACGACCCGCTCGGGCCGCTCTCCGGGCTCCACGGCCACCCACTCCGCCAGGTCGTGGGGGAAGTGGGCCGCAGCGGTGCTTGCGAGAGCGAGAATGACTTGCAGGATCATGAACTTCCAGACTGGAGAGCGCGTCCGTCCGCACACGCTATCACCACGTTTCGGCGTCTGGCCAACTTCACCCGACCCGACTGTGAGGGTGCTATCATGCGCCGTCTGGAGGTGACCCATCCACAGGCCTACCGCTGCGCTGCTCGCCCTCTCGGCGCTGACGGCCTGCACCCGGGACACCGATCCGACCGGCGAACCGGAAGACTCGGCACCCAACCGGACCGCGATCACCAACACGGTGATCGTGGTGATCGACGGCGTCCGCATGGAGGAGTCCTTCGCCGAAGCCGAGGACCACGGGGCCGGCTACTCCGACGCATGGGGCGGCCCCACCGAGGAGCTCCTGCCGTCCATGCGGGCCTGGATGCTGCCCGAGGGCGCCCTGGCCGCCCCCGCCTACATCACAGGCTCCACCATCACCAACCCCGCCCACAAGGACCTGCTGACCGGGGACCGGCGCTTCCACGCCAACCTGCCGCTGCAGGGCAGCCAGCCCGCCGAGTACCGCCCCCTGCTGCCCACCCTCTTCGAGGAGCTCCGCAGCCAGGACCCCAGCATCGAGGCCGATGAGACCGGCATCACCGGCAACGCCGACCTGCTGTCGGGGCTGGAGTACAGCCTCTACCCGGGCATGGGCGAGGCCACCGGCGGCACCTTCGACGTGCTCCGGGACGACAACGACGTCATCATCCAGACCGATCCCCCCGTGACCACCGAGATCTCGAGGCGGCTGGCCGAGGGGCACCGGCTGATCCTGGCCAACCTCCACATGGTCGACGCCTACGGCCACCTCGAGCCCGAGCGCTACGTCGAGTTCGTCACGGCGGTGGACGATCCCATCACCCAGGTCTGGCAGCGCATCAAGGACAGCGACGCCCGCGACTCCACGCTGCTGGTGGTGCTCTCCGACCACGGTCGCCACCGCTTCCACAGCACCGAGTCCCCCTGGCAGCACCACGGCTGCCCCTGCTCTGGCTGCCGCGAGGTGCCCATCCTGATGCTGGGGCCGGGCATCGCCAAGGGGATCGAGACCACCGAGCCCCACATCGTCGAGGACGTCGCCCAGACCATCGCCTGGCTGATGGACTTCGAGCTGCCCCACGGCACCGGCATGGTCATGACCGACATGCTGACCGACGACCAGGAGGTCCCCCAGCGGAGCGGGCAGGTCCAGGTCCACGCCTCCGGCGAGCTGCTGGCATCCCAGCGCTGGACGGATTCGTTCTCCAGCCGCAGCGAGGTGGTCATCGGCGACGACAGCTTCGCCAACGACGCGGCGCTGCATGTGGAGTCGCCCCGGGTGCTCCAGGGACAGGTCGGAGACTTCGCCTGCTGGCGCGAGCTCGAGGTGGGCACCGACGAAGAGAAGTGGTTCTGGTCCATCGACTGCCGCCTCCGCCAGGACGGCGACTGGGAGCAGCTCACGGACACGCCGTTCAGCCCCACCTACTTCTCGCAGGCGGCCATGGTCGAGGATCGCGCCGGGCGCATGATCGCCGCCATGGCCGACGCCGAGGGGCACGCGGACGTCTGGGGCTACCAGGTGCGCCTGGCCACATGGGAAGAGGTCACGGGCTGGTCCGCCAGCGACGGCCCGGTGGACGTGCACTACCAGAGCCACCCCTCCATCGCCCTGGCCGAAGACGACACCGTCCAGGTCGCGCTGACCGGCTGCCTCTCCAAGAACGAGTGCCGCTACGCTCGCCGGGTCTTCGTCTACGAGGTCTCCCGCCACGCCACCGGCTCGGACTGGACCCAGCTGCACGAGACCCCCACCACCGACAGCCAGGGCCGCAGCTACACCCGCTTCGAGCACCCCGCGATGACCACCCAGGGCTCGACCTTGCACCTGGCCTACCAGGGCATGGGGCCCGACGGAAACGCTCTGCTCACCAGCTCGCTCACCGACGGGACCTGGAGCAGCGCCCGCGCCGTGGACGACTCCGGCCAGGCCTATGTGCACCTGCCGCCGGCCTGGTCCGACGACGGCACCCTGTACTGGGCCCGACGGGACGGCGAGGGGTTCGTGGAGCTGTGCAAGGCCGCCGCGGGCGACACCACCGCCGACTGCACCAGCACCGAGCACCGCGCCATCGACAGCATCACCCCCGCCGACGAAGGCGTGTGGGCCGCCGTGAGCGCCGGCGATGGGGCCTGGAGCATCGAGCAGCTGGCCTGGTAGGGGTCGCGCTCAGTCCAGCAGCGGAGAGATGTCCAGCTCGGTGTGCCGCCAGGTCACCGAGACCATGGACGAGCTCCGGGGCTCGACCCAGGAATCCACCACGCAGTCGGTGCAGCTGCTGTAGCCGGCCCAGCTGCCCACCGGCGCCATGCAGGTGGAGGCGCCGATGTCCGGGAAGCGCACGTCGATGATGCGCTGCTCGAGCATGTCCCCGAGGTCGAGCTCGAGGCCCTGGTAGAGCACCACGTAGCTGCGGAGCGCGCCCGAGTCGGAGTTGGGCTCTGGGCGCTCGCCGGCCTCCTCGAAGTGGGCCAGGTCCGCCTCGGCCTCGGCCAGGCCCTCGGCGCTGTACTCGTACCAGTACAGGCGGGCGTGCTTCTCGCGGTACAGCCCCCCCAGCTCCGCGTCCCAGTCACCCTCGAGCACCGGATCGGGGCTGTCGACGGCGAAGACCGGCATGCGGTCCATGGCGAAGCCGCTGCCGAGGGAGCCGTTGCTCCGCCAGTCGTTGCGGGCGGTGGCGAAGTTGATCTCCACCCAGGCCGCGTCACCGTCCGGGGTCTGGGCCCACAGCTCCAGGTCGCCCCCGGTGGCGCGGGCGGGGATGCCCAGGGCGCGGAAGATGGACGCGGCGAGCCACACCTGCCCCTGGCACATGCCGGAGCGGTAGTCGAGCAGTTGCTCGGGGGGCAACGCGCAGCTGTAGTGGTTCTTGCCCCAGCACCAGCCCCCCTCGGCCACGGTGCCCCAGACGGCGCTGGTGACATCGACCCAGGGGGTGTCCCGCACCTGGCCCTGGGAGGAGAACAGGCTCTCGTGCTCGACCTCGGTCACCAGCCATTCGTAGACGGCCCAGGCCACCTCGCGGGTGTCCTGCCGGTCCTCTTCGGGCAGCTCCGCCAGGATGGCCTCGGCCACCGCGACGACGGCCTCGCTGTCCGAGGGGATCAGCTCGGCGGGCTGGAGGTGGACCTCGACGAGCTCGGGGTAGTCCTCGAGATCGTCGGGGATGACCGCGTCGTCCAGGATGGTGTCGCGGGGGATTCTCTGGAAGACCGCCATGCTGGCGTGCCCCAGCCGCAGGGTGTCGACGGGATCGGCCCCCGGTGGGAGGTCCAGGTCCACCGTCGTCTGCTGGCCCTCGACGATGGCCAGCCCGCCCGCGGTGCGGGTCCGCAGGCCGTCCTTGGAGGCCTGCAGGATGTAGCGTGGCAGCGCGACGGGCACGTCCTCGAGGGCGAAGCGGCCGTCGGCGTCGGTGACCGTGCTGTAGGTGGCCTCCCAGGGCTCGAACAGCAGGCGCAGCTCGGCGCCCTCGAGGGGGGCGCCCTCGCTGGTGATGGTGCCGCCAAGGTCACCGACCGGCGCGGCCTCGAACACCAGGTCGTCGAACCAGACCTGGCCCTCACCGGCGGCGTAGAGCCGCATCGTGGCCGCGGTGGCTCCCGACGGGGCCCGGAGCTTCAGGCGGGTGGGGTAGTGCAGGGCCATGGCCCGGGTGCCGGTGTGGGAGGGGAACTGCGCCGTCGAGACCACCGCGTCGCTGTCGTCCAGGAAGTCCACCGCGATGTAGCTGGGGCTGGTGGAGCCGCGGTCGAAGGCCACCTGGGCGCCCAGGTGGTAGACGACGCCTTCCCGGACCCTCACGGTCTGGGTCAGGGCCATCCAGCCGCCCTCGCCGGCGTCGAGCACCACGCTGCGGGCTCCCCCGCTGACGGGTTCGGTGGCCCAGGCCCACGACTGCTCCCCCTCGCCCTCGATCGCCCAGCCGTCCACGGCGTCGTCGCCGTCCTCGAAGCCCGGGTTGTCCAGCAGGTTGCCCGCCGGCGGCTCGTAGTCCAGGGGTTCGATGACCCCCGGCCCGCGCTGCGCGGGGAAGGTCCAGGGCGGCCCGGCCGTGTCATCCACCGGCGGCTGCGTGTCGTCCACCGGCGGCTGCGTGTCGTCGGTCTCGGGCGCCGGATCCGAGTCGCCGCTGTCCGGGCTGCAGCTGGGCAGGCCGAGGAGTGCGAGCAGGATCAGGGGGGTGGCGCGCATGATGGAGCAAGCTAGCACAACCCCGCTCCACCCGCTCAGCCAGCCGGGCCCGCAGGCCACCCCGATGGGATAGCCGGTGACACTCCCCACCCCTGCCGGTGTTGCCTGATCCCGGAGACTTCCCTTGCCCATCGACGTGGAGGCGTTCTACTCGAAGTACGGACTGCTGGTGCTCTCGCGCTGCCGCGATCTCCTGGGAGACGACGCGGCCGCAGAGGACGCCATGCAGGATGTGTTCGTGCAGCTGGTGCGCCACCAGCGACGCCTCCACGACGGTGCCCCCTCCTCCCTGCTGCTGCGCATCGCCACCAATGTCTGCCTCAACCGCATCCGATCCCGCAAGCGCCACCCCGAGGACCTGGATCCCGGGCTGCTCGAGCGCATCGCCGCCGCGCCGGACGTGGAGGCCCAGGGTGTGGCCAGCGTGTTCCTGCAGCGGATCTTCGCCGGCGAGCGGGAGAGCACGCGGGTGATGGCCGTGCTGCACCTGCGCGACGGCTGGACCCTGCAAGAGGTGGCGAGGGAGACCGGGATGTCCGTCTCGGGTGTCCGCAAGCGCCTGCGCGGGCTCAAGGCCCACGTGGCCGAGCTGGAAGGAGTGGTGCCATGAGCCAGGATCGACACGTGCCCGACTGGGAGCTGGCCATGCTCAGGCTGGGGGAGCTGCCGCCGGACCGCGCGGCCGCGCTCCGGGAGCGCATGGCCCGGGATCCGGAGCTGACCGCCCGCTTCGACGCCCTGGACCAGCGGGAGGCGGAGCTGATGGAGCGCCTGCCCCCCCGGGTGCTGGCCGCCGCGGTCGCCGAGCGCGCCGCCCCCGCACCTGCCCGCCGGCGTCGCTGGCTGTGGTGGGCCGTCGAGCTGGCCGCGGTGGCGCTGCTGCTGGTGCTCGTGCTGCCCCCGCTGTTCGGGCCCGAGCAGCTGGACGTCGTCACCGAGCACGGCACCCGCGACAAGGGGGTCGAGGCCCACCTCCGCGTCTTCCGCCAGGTGGACGGCGGCCTCGAGGAGCTCGACATCCACGATCCGCTCCACGCCGGAGAGCGCCTCCAGATCAGCTACGTCTCCCTGGGCGCCCGCTACGGCGCCGTGCTGTCCATCGACGGCCGAGGGGCCGTGACCTGGCACCTGCCCATGGGAGGCGGCGAAGCGGTGGAGCTCGACCCCGAGGGTACGGTGGAGCTGCCCGCGAGCTACCAGCTCGACGACGCGCCCCGCTTCGAGCGCTTCGTCCTGATCACCGCACAGGAGCCCTTCGAGCTCGCCCCCGTCCTGGCGGCTGCCCAGGAGCTGGCGGCGACCCCCGATCGAGCCATCGATGCGCCCCTGGCCCTGCCCCGGGGCCTGGACCAGGCCGACTTCGCCATCGACAAGGAGCCCTCCCCCTGATGCCCACCGCCCTGCGCGCGCTGGTCCTCACGCTGTCGCTGTGCCTCGCCGGCGCGGCGCAGGCTCAGGACGCCCCGCAGCGCATGGCCCTGCTGATCGGCAGCAACGACGGCGGCCCCCGGCGCCACCTGCTGCGCCACGCCCAGAGCGACGCCGAGGCCATGGCCCGGGTCCTGGTGGACCTCGGCGGTGTGGCCCCCGCCGACCAGTTCCTGCTGCGGGACCCCACCCCCGCGACCCTGCGCCAGGCCCTGCGCCAGATCGAGCAGCGAGCCATCGCCGCGGGGCCGGAGCGGGCCGAGGTGCTCGTCTACTACTCGGGCCACTCCGACCAGCACGGGCTGCTGCTGGGGGGCGAGCGCTTCCCCTACGATGAGCTGCGCGGCGGCCTCGAGGCACTGCCCGCCCGGGTGCGGGTTGCCATCGTGGATTCCTGCGCCTCCGGCGCGATGGTGCGGGACAAGGGCGGACAACACCAACCCCAGCTGGTCACGGGTCTGAGCAGCGACGTGCGGGGCTACGCCCTGCTCACCTCCGCCTCCGCCGACGAGGCCGCCCAGGAGAGCGACGCCCTGGGTTCCTCCTTCTTCACCCACTACCTGGTCAGCGGCCTGCGGGGCGCTGCCGACGCCAGCGGCGACGGCCAGGTCACCATCACCGAGGCCTACGGCTTCGCCTTCGACTCGACCCTGGCCGAGACCGCCCGCAGCACCAGCGGACCCCAGCACCCCGCCTACGACATGCAGCTGCAAGGGAGCGCCGAGCTGGTGCTCACGGAGCTGCACCGCACCGGCTCCGTGCTCTCCGTGGAGCCCCACGAGACCACCCGGGCCTGGGTCCGCGACGGGGCCGGGCGCCTGCTGGCCGAGCTGTCCGCCGGGCCCGATCGGCCCATGCGGGTCGGGCTCGCGCCCGGGAACTACGTGCTGACCCTGCGCCGGGACGGACGCTGGGCCGAGCTGCGGGTGCAGCTGCGCGGCGGCGAGCAGCTGCGGGTGACCGCGGACCAGCTCACCTGGCGCGAGGGCACCCCCAGCACCGAGCGGGGGGGCGCCGCGGCGCGCCAGGACCGGGGCTTGCTGCACTGGCCCCTGCGGGTCAACACCCTGCCCACCCGCGCGGACCCCCAGGTGGTGGAGCACGTGGCCATCAACCTGCTGCTGGGCCGCTCGGCCTATCTGCACGGCTTCGCCCTGGGGATCGGCGGCAGCTGGGTGGAGCGCGACGCCCACGGCGTGCTGGTCTCGGTGGGCACCAACATCGTGGGTGGCTCCGCCAACGGCCTGCAGCTGGCGGGGGGCTCGAACCACACCGGCCGCCACGTGCGGGCCTGGCAGTTGGCCGGAGGCACCAACCTCACCCGCGGCTACCTGCGGGGGTTTCAGCTGGCGGGCGGGCTGAATCACGTCCGCGGCCCCGCCGCGGGGGTCCAGCTGGCAGGAGGGGCGAACCTCGCCGGCCACGAGCTGGCCGGGGTCCAGCTGGCGGGGGGCCTGAACCGCGCGGTCGAGCGCACCCAGGGCCTGCAGCTGGCGGGGATCACCAACCTCGCCGGCGGCACCATGGAGGGAGCGCAGCTCGCCGGGATCTACAACCAGGCACCCGCGCTGCGGGGGCTGCAGCTGGGGGGCGTGAACCTCACCCGGCAGCTCGACGGCCTGCAGCTGGGGCTCATCAATGTCGGCGGCGAGGCCCGGGGGCTGCAGCTGGGTCTGGTCAACGTGGCCCGCAGCAGCCGCGCCTCCATCGGGCTCATCAGCCTGGTCCGCCACGGCCGCCACGAGCTGCACCTGGTGAGCACCGCCCGCGAACCCGGCGGCGTGGAGCTGCACCTGGGCGGCGACCTGTTCTACAGCCTGCTGGGCGCTGGCCTCTCCGGTGGGCGGGTGCCCGCCTGGCGCTGGGGAGCCGGCGGCGCCGTTCCAATGGGCCGCCACCGCCTGGCCCTCGAGGGGGTCGTGGGCTGGTACGGGCCTGCCCCCGCGGGCAGCTCCAACGCCCTGCTGGTGCAGCCGAGGTTGAGCTGGGAGTGCCCCCTGGCCGGCCCCCTCGACCTGGTGCTCGGACCCAGCTGGGACCTGTGGATCCCCATGGGCAACCACGACACCCCGGCCCCCGGCTGGCTGTGGCGCTGGCCCGACGCCGAGGCGTGCACGTCGTGCTTCCGCCATGGGCCCGGATTCGTGGCAGGCGTGGGCGTGGCGTTCTGACGACCTGTCTCGAAAAGACACAGCCGCCGCGCGAGTAGGCGTTCCCACCGTTTCGTCGCGGGTGTGCTGCCAGCGGCGCTGCGGGAGGTGATCCTGTCTCCATGAGTGCCGCCCTCGAGCTCCCGCCGCTGCCCGTCATGGCCGAACAACACGGCCAGGTCGCGGAGTGGATCGCCCACATGCGGGCGGCCTCGGACTTCCTGTACGGCACCGCGAGCCCGTCCAGGCTGTTGGCCCTGGCCGACTACTACCACCGCGAGGTCCGGCCCCACTTCGCCTACGAGGAGAGGCGCCTCTTCCCAGCCCTGCGTCAGCTCGAGGACGACCCCGCGCTGCATGCCACCCTCGAGCGCTTCGAAGATGAGCACGTGCAGCTGCTCACCTCCCTGGACAGCCTCATCGAGAACCTGCGCGCCGTGGCGGCAGGAGACCTCAACGGGCCCATGCTGGCTCAGACCAGCCGCCGGGCGCGCCTGGCCATCGACCTGCTGCTGCTGCACGCCGCGCAGGAGGACGACGTGCTGCTGCCCCTCATCGAGAAGCACGCGGGCCGGCTGGACTAGACCGGTCACGGCCGCCGCCGCCGCGCTATCCTTCCGGACCAGCCTCCGGCCCCGGTGGACCCATGCTCGCATCCCTCGCCATCCTGGCCCTGCTCACGGCGCCGCCGCTGCGCGCCGACGACTCGCCGCCGACCACCATGGCGGCGCTCGAGGCCCCCGCGTACGCACCCGTGGAGCCCAGCGCGAAGCCCGACGCCCCGGCGGTGTTGCTGCGGGACGCCGGGGTGATGACCGCGGCGGGCGAGGTCTGGGAGCGAGGCTGGGTGCTGCTGGAAGACGGCGCCGTCGCGTCCCTGGGCGAGGGCGAGCCCCCCGAGGGGATCGAGGCCCACAGCCTGTCCCTCGAGGGCCGCTGGATCACCCCCGGGCTCATCGATCCCCACGCCCACGTGGGCGTCTACGCCTGGCCCTGGGCCGAGGCCCACGACGACGGCAACGAGGTCACCGCCACCATGACCGCCGGGCTGTGGGCCGAGCACTCCCTCAAGCCCCAGGATCTGGCGATCCAGCGGGCCGTCGAGGGCGGGGTCACCACCGTGCTGTCCATCCCCGGCTCCGCCAACATGATCGGCGGTCGGGGCGTGGTGCTGCAGCTGGTCCCCACCCGGGGCGGCCGCGCCATGCGCTTCCCCGGCGCGCCCGAACACCTCAAGATGGCCTGCGGCGAGAACCCCAAGCGCTTCCACGGAGAGAAGGGCCGCCTGCCCAGCACCCGCATGGGGGCCATGTACGCCCTGCGCGAGGCCTTCCTGGACGCCGAGGCCGCCCGCGAGGAGTGGGACGCCTGGGAGGAGGCCGTGGCCACCAGCGATGAGGGCAAGGGGCGCAAGAAGAAGGACGCCGCCGCCCCCGCCGAGCCCCCCGCCCGCGATCTGGCCACCGAGGCCCTGGTGGGAGTGCTCCGGGGCGACATCCACCCCCAGATCCACTGCTACAAGGCCGACGACATGCTGGGCATGCTCCAGCTCGCCGACGAGTTCGGCTTCTCCATCCGGGCCTTCCACCACGCCACCTCGGCCTACAAGATCCGCGACGTGCTGGCCGAGCGCGAGGTCGGTGCGGTCACCTGGTCCGACTGGTGGGGCTTCAAGATGGAGGCCATGGACGGCATCCCCCAGGGCGTGGGGCTGCTGCAGGAGGCCGGGGCCCACGTGATGCTGCACTCCGACTCCCCCGCCTACGGGCAGATCCTCAACCAGGACGCCGCCAAGGCCCTGCGGGAAGCGCGGCGGGCGGGGCTCGAGGTCACCGAGGACCAGGCCCTCGGCTGGATCACCATCCAGCCCGCCTGGGCCCTGGGCATCGACCAGCTCACCGGCAGCCTCGAGCCCGGCAAGCGCGGGGACGTGGTGGTGTGGAGCGGGCACCCCTTCAGCGCCACCAGCCACGCGGATCTGGTCTTCATCCAGGGGGTGCTGCGCTGGGATCGAGCCCGACCCCAGACCTGGTCGGACTTCGAGCTTGGACGGGAGGTGCAGCCATGAGCGCCCTGATCGCCATGATGGTGTCGAGCTGGGCCGCCACGGCGGCGCCCTGCGTCCTGTTCACCGGCGGCACCGTCGCCCTGCCCGAGGGACCCCGGCAGGACACCAGCGTGCTGGTGGCCGATGGGATCGTCCAACAGGTCGGCCCGACCCTCGAGCCCTCCTTCGCGGGCGAGGACTGCCGGGTGTTCCCGCTGCACCCCGAGGCCTGGCTCACCCCGGGCCTGGTGCACGTGGGTGGCAGCATGGGCCTGGTCGAGGTCGGCGGCGAGCCCGGCACCCGGAAGCGGGACGCTGGGGGCGAGCCCGTCCGCGCAGCCCATGACGTCTCCGACAGCTACGACCCCACGACCGTGGCTGCGCCGGTGGCTCGCCGCGAGGGCATCACGAGCGCCGTGATCACCCCCTCCGGCGGGATGGTCGCCGGCCAGGCGGCCTGGGTCCGGCTCGAGGGCCACACCCAGGCCCAGGCCGTGGTCCAGCGCGGCGTGGCCATGGGCGCCAGCCTCGCAGGAGGGAGCCCCGCTGAGGGCCTGCGCCTGCTGCGAGAGCTGCTGGACGACGCCCGGGCCTACCGGGCCGACCCGCGGGCCTTCGACCAGAACCGCAGCCGCGCCCTGGCGGCCGGGCCCATGGAGCTCGAGGCCCTGCAGCCGGTGATGGATGGCGAGGTCCCGCTGATCGTGGGCGCGAACCGCAGCGCCGACATCGAGGCCCTGATCCGCTTCGCCCAGGACGAGGACATCGCGTTGGTCATCGACGGTGGGGCCGAGGCCTGGCTCCACGCCGAAGCCCTGGCCGCCGCCGGCATCGCGGTGCTGCTCAACCCCGTCACCCAGGGACCGTCGAGCTTCGACACTCTGCACGCGCGGGCCGACAACCCCACCCTGCTGGCCGAGGCCGGGGTGCAGGTCATGCTCACCAACCACAGCGCCCTGTTCGCCGGGCACCTGCGCCAGCTGGCAGGCCTGGCCTGGCGCGAGGGCATGGACCACCACCAGGCCCTGGCGGCCATCAGCTCGACCCCCGCCGCCGTCTTCGGCGTCGAGGACCGCGGCGTCATCGAGCCAGGGGCGGTCGCCGACCTGGTCCTCTGGAACGGCGACCCCCTCGAGCTGTCCAGCTGGGCAGCGTCCGTGTTCATCGACGGCGAAGGTGTCGATCTGCGCACCCGCCACGACGCGCTCTTCGAGCGCTACCGCGACCTGCCGGGGCTCCCCATGGAGGGCCTGCCCCTGCCCGAACCCACGGAGTGACCATGCAGCTGCGCTTCTCCACCTGGCCCGAGGTCGAGGCCTACCTCCAGCGGCGCCAGGACATCCTGATCCCCATCGGCGCCACCGAGCAGCACGGCCCCTTCGGCCTGATCGGCACCGACATCCTCTGCGCCGAGGGCGTCGCGGTCACCGCGGGCGAGCGCGGCGGCCTGCTGGTGGGTCCCTCGCTCACCGTGGGCATGTCCCTGCACCACCTGGCCTTCCCCGGCTCCATGTCCCTGCGGCCCTCGACCATGATCGCGGTGCTCACCGACTGGTGCGACGGCCTGGCCCGCCACGGGTTCCGCCACGTGCACCTGGTCAACGGCCACGGCGGTAACGTCTCCACGGCCCAGGCCGCGTTCTCGGAGATCCAGCACCGCCACCCCCAGCTGCGCTTCGAGCTGTCCAACTGGTACGAGCTGCCCGCGGTGCAGGCCATCGTGCAGGAGCGCCTGGGGGACGCCGAGGGCGCCCACGCCACCCCCAGCGAGCTGTCCCTGAGCTGGGCCCTGCACCCCCAGCACCAGCGTGAGACCCGCCCCCAGGACCCCGCGCCCCCCTGGGGCACCCCCCACGGCGCCGTCAGCTTCCGCGCCCACTTCCCCGACGGCCGCGTGGGCGCCGACCAGCACCGCGCCAGCGTCGCCCTGGGCGCCGAGCTGCTCGACGCCGCCGTCCAGGACCTGCTCCGGGTCCACGGGGCGTGGTTGGACGCCTAGCCCGGCAGCTGCCCACCAAAGAACAGGCCGCGCTCCACCAGGCCCACCACCCGGGCACCGATGCCCAGGTGGTTGCCCAGCACGAAGGGGCCGTACCCGAGGGCGATGGCCGCGGCCATCATGGGATTGCCTTCGCCGGTGATGCCGGAGGAGACCCAGACCGAGGTGAGGGCTGCGTCGAACAGGTTGAGCACCAGCAAGGCCCCCAGGGCCCGCTCGAAGCTCGCCATGGATGTCAGACCCTGCCGCCCCATGCCGCACCTCCTGCCAACAGATTCGCCGCGAACAAAGCAGGGGTCAAGGCAGCCAGACAAGGTCTGACACCTTGTCCGCTCACGTCGTGGTAGACGGTATCGTAGAGTATTCGCCCACCGGGAGTGGCGGTCGTGAATCCCCCTCGAAAGCGCCGGAAGAAGACCATCCGCCTGTTCGATCCCGACGGATCGCTCATCGACCTCGACAGCGTGCTCGCCCTGATGGACGCCTGGTCCGACGCGGCGCTGCTGGTCTCCGAGGAGCGCAAGGTGCTGGCCACCAACGCCACGCTGCGACGCTTCATCGGGGCCCACAACGACACGGTGATCGGCCTGGACGCCTACGAGCTGCTCTTTCCCGAGGGCGGCGCCCCCGAGGACTGCCCCCTCGAGCTGACGGTCCAGGAAGACCTCGAACGCCACACCGCCATGTGGGAGCGCAAGGACACCGGCCGCTGGCTCGAGGCCAGCATCACCAAGACCCTGTTCCGCACCCGCAAGAAGAACCGGGTCTACCTGTTCCGCCAGCGGGACGTGAGCGAGCGCGAGGAGGTCCTGCGGCAGATCAAGCTGCGCACCCAGGAGCTCGAAGCCCTGCGGGACCTGCTGCTGCTGGACCCCGGGGTCCCCCTGGACGTGCTCCTGCAGCTCGTGCTCGAGCGCCTGGTGGACCTGTCCTGGCTGGGGGTGCAGCGACGGGGCATCGCCTTCACCGCCGATGAGCGCGGGGATCTGACCATGCGAGCGGCGGTGGGGCTCAGCACCACCGCGGTCGAGCTGTGCACCCGGGTGCCCCGGGGCACCTGCATGTGCGGCAGGGCCTCAGCCGCCAAGGAGCTCATCTACGCCCCCGAGGTGGGCCGCGAGCACAGCCGGCGGCACGAGCACATGCAGCCCCACGGCCATTACTGCGTGCCCTTCCACAGCGAGGATCGCTTGCTGGGCGTCCTCACCTTCTACCTGCCCGCCGGTCACCGCCGCTCGCGGCGCGAGGAGGCCTTCCTGCGCTCCGCCGCGTCCGTGGTCGGTGTCATGGTGGAGCGGGCCTACGCCCGCTTGGACAAGACCGACGCCCTGGCGCGGGCCGACGCCACCACCGACGACGTGGTCCGGACCATGGGGCTGATGCTCGAGGCCCAGTCCCCTGGGACCACCGCCCACCAGCGGCGGGTGGCAGAGCTCGCCGTCGCGCTCGGTCAGGAACTGGCGCTGCCCCCCCATCGACTGCGGACCCTCGAGCTGGCCGCTGGCTTGCACCACCTGGACCCGGAGATCCTCGCGGCCGGGGGCATGGACCCCGGCGTGGTGACCCCGGTGCTGCAGCTGGGCGAGTCCTGGGACGGCAGCGGCGAGCCGGCGGGCCTGGCTGGAGAGGCCATCGGCATCGAGGCGAGGGTCCTCGCCGCCGCCGACTGCGTCGAGGGCGCCGCCACCGCCCGCGGAGGCGGCTCGTTGGGCCTGGCGGCCGGAGGCGCCGCCCTGTTGGAGGGGCGCGGAAGCCGTCTCGATCCCGGCGTCGCAGATGCCTTCATGCGCCTGATGAGCCAGGACCGGCTGCCAGCCTGGCTGCAGAGCGGAACCTAGGCACACCCAGCTCTCTCGGCCCCCTGGACCCTCCCGACATGCCGCGGGCGCCCACCGAGCGCCATGGCAACACACTCCCAGAGTCGCCGCTTTCGCGTGTTCACAGAATACACAGTTCCCCCCACACCCAGGCCTGGGTTTCGCCGAAACCCATCCAACTCGAATCGATTTCGAAGATCTGAGAATCCCGCGTGGTAGCCGCTCTGCACGGGATCAGGTGCAACATCGCCCAGCGCGGTGTATACGATCCCAGGATGAGACCAGAGACCAGAGACCGGAGAAAGGAGGGTGTACGTGCGCAAACGAGACACGCTCACACCACAACAAGCCGCCGACATCTGCGGCGTCGATCGCACCACGATGCGGCGTTGGCTCATGGACGGCATGATCCCCCACTCGGTCACGCCCGGAGGATGGCGTCGCATCGCGAAGAACGACCTGGTGGAGTTCATGCAGGATCACGCCATCCCCATCCCGGACTGGCTCGATCCCGGCCCCGGGCGCGTCCTGCTGGTGGACGACGACCCCAAGCTGACCGCCGCCACCCGCCGACTACTGCGGCGGATCGATCGGACGCTCGAAGTCGTCGAGGTCCACGACGGCTTCGGCGCTGGCGTCGCGGCGCTGACCTTGCGGCCACACGTGATGGTGCTGGATCTGGTGATGCCCGGGATGGACGGCTTCGAGGTCTGCCGCTGGTTCATGACCGAGCCCCGCCTGTCTTCCGTGGCCGTGGTGATGCTCAGCGGCCACCTGGGACGCTACGACACCGACGCCCTGCTCACCATGGGGGCCAAGGCCTGTCTGCACAAGCCGGTGCGTCCCGCGCAGCTGCTCGAGGCCATCGCGCCATGGCTGCCGAAGGGTGACGGGCACAGGCGGGCACCCAGCCCCGTCGGTTCCCTCGGCGCGCCCCGACCAAGAGGCACAGCGATGTCTACTGTTCCTTGAGTGTGTATCGTCGAATTCTATAATAATCGACGAGCCAGGTTCCGACTCCCCTTTCTGTGATGTTTCGAGAACCCCCTCAAGCGGGTGGCCCGCTGTTCCGATGGTCTCAGTCCCCCCGCTGTGAGGTACCCATGAGCTCCTGTCCGGTTCAGGTCGAGCTGTACGCGCCGACGCCGCGCCCCCAAGATCACCCCTTCCTCGTTCGCCAGGAGTTGGCCGCCCTGAACTACTACGGTCTCCGCTCCGGTGATGCGTTCCTGGAGCTGGAGTGCGGCGACGCCGGTTTCCTGGACGCGGTCGCCAGGCAGCTGGGAGCGGAAGGGACCGCCGTGGGCCTCGAGCCCGATGTCCACCACCTCGAGCGCGGGCGGCGCCGGATCCAGCCGCTGCACCCGGACATGGCCCTGCTCGCCGCCGACCCGGCGCGCAGTGGCCTCGAAGATGGGCTGTTCGACTGCTGCTACCACCGGCTCGCCCTCCATCGCGCACCGAACCCCCTCGCGCTGGTCAGGGAGGCCCGCCGGGTCACCCGTCGAGGCGGCATGGTCGCCGTCTCCGCCGTCGACGCCCGCTGGATGAGCGCCTACCCGGCGAGCCCGGCGATGGAGTTCGCCGTGGACGAAGCAGGCCCGGTGCTCGAGGGCCGCGGAGTCGACATGGAGATCGGACGCAAGCTGCTCGATCTGCTGGACGAGGCTGGCCTGTCCGGCCTCGACGTTCAGGTCTTCTCCGTGAGCACTCGGGAGCTCGGCGCCGCGAACTGGATCGACGTGTTCATGGACCCGTGGCTCCAGGCGCTCCCACACCAGCAGGCCGCCTTCATCGGCGAGCGCATGCTCGATGAGCTCAGTGCCCAACGTACCGTGGCCACGGCTGGCGTCTTCATGGCCTTCGGGCGCGCCTGAACGACCGCGACGCTCCGACCCCGGCCCCCTCCTGCCCGACGGCGGAGGGGGTCGGCGCTTCAGTGTGTGAAGTCGGTGCAATATTGGTCATTCTGTGTGGCCTGTTCCGAACGTTCGTATCTGTGAAGTGAGAAGATGGCGCGCTACAATTATTATAGGTAAACACGGGCTTCACAAAACCATACATCACAGAATTTCAGGTTCGCGGCCCGGTACCAAAAAGTCTCACTTCCCGGGTGGATCGCGGACGGCCCAGGGCCGATGGGAGGGACGGAGCAACGAGCGCACCCAATCCCGCGTCCCTCGAACTCCGCGCACCCCAAGGAGGCGACCATGGCCCTGACCGTGAACACCAACGCTGCATCGCTGAACGCCATCAACAACCTCAACCAGACCCAGCGCGCCCTCGGAGGCAACTACGAGCGCATCTCGAGTGGTCTGCGCATCGCCAAGGCCGCGGACGACGCGGCCGGGCTCGGCGTGGCCGAGAGCCTCGACGCCCAGTCCGCCTCGGGCCGTGTGGCCATGCGCAACACCAACGACGGCATCTCGGTCATCCAGACCGCGGAGGGCGCCATGGACTCGGTGGGCGACATCGTCACCCGCATGCGCGAGCTGGCGGTCCAGAGCTCATCGGAGACCCTGGCCGACGACGAGCGCGCCTACATCCAGGACGAGTTCGAGCAGCTGTCCGCCGAGGTGGACCGCATCGCCAGCTCGACCTCGTTCAACGGCACAGCCCTGTCCGACGGCAGCACCACCCAGCTCGACGTGCAGGTGGGCATCAACAACACCGCCAACGACCGCATCACCATCACCCTGAGCGATCTGACCGCGTCGAGCCTGGGCGTGGACACCGGCGCGGTGGACCTGTCCTCGGCCACCGGCGCCCAGGCCGCCATCGACGTCTTCGACACCGCGCTGGATTCGGTCAGCGGCTACCGCTCCGATCTCGGCGCCGTGCAGAACCGCCTGGACTCCGCCCTGTCGAACATGGAGGTCTATGTGGAGAACCTCGAGGGCGCCGAGAGCCAGATCAGGGACGCCGACTTCGCCTTCGAGACCGCCCAGCTGGCCAAGAACCAGATCCTCCAGCAGGCGGGCGTGTCGGTGCTGGCGCAGGCCAAGACGATGAACCAGGGCGCCCTGAGCCTCCTGGGCTGATCCTCCCACCCGGGGGGGGGCCTGACAAGGAGCTGCCATGCCACCACTGCACAATCGCCCCGACAGGCAGGCCCCCGCGGGCGGGCTGTCCCGCGGCCGTCGGGTGCCGCCCCCCAAGACCTGGACCGTCGAGCAGGACACCCTCCCGGTGTTCGAGGACGACTTCCTCCTCAGCCTGCGGCAGCAGGTGGTGCTGCTGCTGTCCGAAGGGGAGGAGGTCGTCCCGCGCCTGCCCCGGGTGGCGGTCGAGGTCATGCGCCTCGCCGACGACCCGACGGCCTCCGCCGCGTCGGTCTCGAAGGTCCTCAAGCTCGATCCGCAGCTCGCCGGCCGGGTGATGCACGCCGCCAACGCGGTGTGGTCCCGTCGCTCGGGCGCCCGCATCCCCGACCTGCAGCGCGCCGTCGGTCGCCTGGGCCTGGGCACGGTGCGCAACATCGTGCTGGGCTCGGCGCTGAACCAGACCGTCTTCCGCGCCGACAACCGACCCCGCATGCAGGACCTCTGGCTCCGGACCGTCGCCACGGCGGTCGCCTGCGAGCTCATCGCCAAGGCCCTGCGCCGTCGAGGAGAACAGGGCTACATGCTGGGCCTGCTCCACGCCGTGGGCGAGCCCATCACCATCCGGGTGGTGGAGGACCTGCTCGCCACGCCCGAGCTCTCGGGCCGGCTCGACCTGCCGCAGGCCCTCGCGTGGGCCCTGCCCGGCGTCGCGCCCCAGGTGACCGCCCACGTGCTGCGGCGCTGGTGGTTCCCGGACACGCTGGTCGACCAGATCGCGGCCGCCCTCTCGGCCCGCCCGGGCCAGCCGGTGCGCGGGGTCACCGCGCTGCTCATCGCCGGCCTCACGGTGCAGGAGCGCTGCCGCGCCGGCGGCGTCAGCGAGGCCACCGTCGACGCCTTCCTCGACAGCGAGGCCGCCATCGGGCTTGGCCTCGACCGCGACCACGCCACAGCCATCTTCGAGCGCTTCCCCGAGGCGCTCGAGCGCACCCTCACCTGACCGTCCCGCCCAGGAGCAGACCATGACCCAGCCTGTGACCCACGACCCCACCGAGGCCGCCTGGTTCGGCCTGGACAGCGGGCAGAGCCAGCGCTCGCTGGCCGCCGGGAGCCTGCAGCTGCGCACCGTCCGTCAGCGGGGGCTGCACCCAGCCGTCACCGTGGCTGTGCGCCTGATGGAGCTCGTCCGGGATCCCGAGTTCAGCGTCGTGGAGGTCGGCCGGCTCATCGAGAGCGACCCCGGGCTCACCGCGCGGGTCATCGGCATCGCCAACAGCCCCATGTTCCCCACGACCGTGCCCTGCAGAGACGTCACCCACGCGGTGACCCTGGTCGGCGCGCGCACCCTGGGCGACATCGCGGCGGGTGCAGCCGTGGCCAGCCTGTACGGCCGGCGGGGCCTCGAGGGGCGGCTGCGGGCCCACGCGGTGTCCACCGCGGCCATCGCGCGGGAGTTGGCGCTGCAGCTGCGGCTGCCCACACAGGACCTGTTCGTGGCGGGGCTGTTGCACGACGTGGGCAAGCTGATCCTGCTCCAGGCCCGGACCCCCGAGGACTTCGGCATCGGCTCCACCAGCTACGCGGAGCTCATCGAGCGCGGCGGCGCGATCCCAGGCGGCGTGCACTGGCAGGAGCGGGAGGCCCTCGGCTTCGACCACGCCGCCATCGGCAGCGTGGCGCTGGACGAGTGGGGCATCCCCCAGCCCATCCCGCGGGTGGTGGGCTTGCATCACAGCATCGAGGTCGCCATCCAGCGGGGCGGGCGCACCGCCGAGCTGGTCTGCCTGCTGCAGGTGGCCGACGCCCTTGCCCACGCCTTCCAGTCCCCCGCGCTGGTGGAGGACGCCGTGGAGGCCACGCGGGCAGAGCAGGCCGCCCTTGCGTGGCTGGGCGTGGACGAAGACAGGCTGCGAGACCTGATGACCGAGCTGCACTACGCCCAGTTCACCGCCGGCGACTTGCTGGCCTGAGTCTGCCCGGCGGCGCGACGAGCGCTAGCGCCGCCGGGCGATGTAGAGGTCGGCCTCGAGCATCTCTCCCGGGCCCTCGGTGTAGTAGTGGTGCACGAAGATCACGTCGCCGTCGTCGGTGAGGGTCGGCTCCCCAGCAAAGCTGTAGACCACCTCCTGGGGCTCACCCCAGGCGCCGTCCGTCCACACGCTGCGCCAGACCGCGGGACCCGGCATGCCCTGGTTGCTGGTGCCGTTCCACCACAGCTCGCTGCCGTCGGAGGACAGCACCGGCATCATCTGGGTGGCCTCGTTGTTGACCGGCGCGCCGGGGTTCTCCGCGGCGCTCCAGCCGTCGCCGTCCCGGGTGGCCATCCACAGGTCCTGGCCGCCCTGGCCGCCGTCGCGATCCGAGCCGAACCACAGCTCGTCGCCGTGCAGGTGGAGCTCACCGGGCATCAGCTCGACGTTCACCGCCTCGCCGGCGTTGTCGGGTTCGTCGCAGGCGGCGCCGTCGCAGGCCGCGATCCACCAGTCGATCTCGTTGTGGTTGCCCTCGCGGATGGAGCAGAACCACAGCTGGCCGTCCTGGTAGGCGCCGCAGCCGTCCATGGACTCCCCGGAGCGCTCGGCGAGCTTCACCCGCTCCGGCTCCCCGTCGCCGCCCTCGGACCACCACAGGCCGGTCACGCCGTCGAGCACCTGCATGGTGACGTCGATCTGCGGGTCGGGGGTGAAGAAGAAATACAGGCCCTGGCCGGCGACCCAGTAGGGGGAGTCCTCGGCGCCCGCCGAGTTCACCGGGCCCTCGAAGGGGACCGGGTCCTCGAACTCACCAGCCAGATCGGCCGAGAGCAGCGGCGGGTAGACGTCGTCGGCCGGGTCCACCTTGACGATGCCCTCGAGGGTCTCGGCCCGGGTCAGGAACCCGTCGTCGGGGTTGCAGGCGGCGCAGAGGGCGAGGGACAGGGCGGCGAATGTGCGCATGGGACCTCCGTGGTCCCAAGGTACCGCATGTCGCGCGCCGTTGGCCGGCGGAGCTACCGCAGGCCAGCTTCGGCGCTATTTCGCGACGGCCTCCAGCTGACGCGGCTGCGTCGAGTACTCCTGCAGCCAGTCCAGGTAGGCCCGGTTGTCCACCTGCCACTGGGTGTTGATGCGCTGGGCGTAGACCGCCACGATGAGATCCCGGATGCTCCAGCGCATCAAGGTCGGCCAGAGCTTGTAGTAGCGACGGTGACCCTCCATCTGCCAGCGCTGCAGCTCGTCGGGAGCCACGCCCACGGGCTGGAAGTTGACGTGGTGGGCGTCGTAGCGCCCCCAGTCGCGGCTGATGAGCCGGCCCTGGGCCTCGAGCTCCCGGTAGGTGCGGCTGCCTGGCAGGGGCGTGAGGATCAGGAACTGCACGGTGGACAGCGCCAGCTCGCGGGCGAAGGCCACGGTGCGCTCCATGGTGCCGTCGCGGTCGGTGTCGAAGCCGAAGACGAACATGCCGTGCACCCGGATGCCCACGTCGTGGATGCGCCGGATGTGCTCCCGGGTGCGCTCGAGGTCCTGCTTCTTGTCGGCGGCGTCCAGGCTCTCCTGGTTGACCGACTCGAGCCCCAGGTAGAACTGGATGCAGCCCGCCTCGCGCATCTCGCGGAGCAGCTCGGGGTCCCGGGCGATGTCCGCCCGCACCTGGGCCGACCAGTGCAGCTTGCCCGGCAGCTCCCGCAGCATGGCGACCACCTCGCGGGCCCGCACAGGGCTGGCCGCGAAGTTGTCGTCGTAGAAGAAGATCATGCTCTTGTCGAGATCGTAGCGCAGCAGCTCGTCCCGGATCCTGTCGATGGAGCGGTAGCGCATGCGCCGCCCGAAGGTGGTGGTCACCGAACAGAAGGAGCAGTCGTGGGGGCAGCCCCGGCTGGTCTGCACCGGCACGATCTTGCGCATGCCCAGCAGGTTCATGGCGCCGAAGCCCTGCACCAGCCCCAGATCAGGGGTTGGCCAGCGGTCCAGATCCGCCTGCAGCGCCGCCAGCGGGTTGTGCACGACCACGCCATCGCGAAGCCAGGAGAGGTTGGGCACGGCGTCGAAGCCCTGACGCCCCTGCAGCGCACGCAAGAGCCCGGGGAGGGCCTCTTCGCCCTCGCCGCGGACGACGAAGTCGGCGTGGTCGAGCCCCTCGTCGGCCATGTGGGTCACGTGGGGGCCGCCCAGCACCACCCGCTGGCCGCGGGCCCGCAGCTCGTCCGCCAGCTCGTAGGCGCGGACCGCGGTGGGCGTGATGGCGGAGATGCCGACCAGATCCGCCTGGTGCACCAGCTCCATGTCGAAGGGCTGCACCGACTCCACCATCACGGTGACCTCGTAGCCCAGCTCCCGCAGGATGGTGCCCAGCAGCACCACGCCCAGACGCGGCAGGCCGAAGCGGCTGTAGATGTGGACGCCAGGGGCTTCGGGCTCGAGGAGGACGACGCGACGGACGGGGGCGGGCTGCATGGTGCTTCCGGGGCACGGGTGGATCAGGCAACACCACCCCGGTGCATCCGTGTCACTCGCGACGCGTATACTCACGCACATGCGCACCCTGCTCCTGGTCCTCCTGCTCGCCACGGCTGGCTGCCGCGAGTCGCTCGTCCTCGACACCAACGCGGAGCGGGAGGCCGACGCCGACACCGACACCGACACCGACACCGACGCCGACAGCGACGCCGACAGCGACGCCGACGCCGACGCCGACACCGACACGGGCACCGGCGGCCCCCTGGTGATCACCTACCCGGACCAGCGGGTCGGCATGTTCTACCTGACCTGGCACGCCTACGCGGCGCAGGCCATCACCAGCCTGGACCCCGGGGATCGGCTGGTGGTGGAGGACGTCATCCGGGACAGCGGCGCCGGCTTCGCGTCCATGCTGTACGACCGCGGGCTGTACAGCACCGCCCAGGCCTTCCACTACCACTCGGAGCCCGAGCCCGGCTTCTACTGCCTCTACCGGGCCCGGGACGGCGAAGACGGCGTGCTGCCGGACTGCGAAGGCACCGCGTCCGTCGCCGCCACCCACGCCCGGCAGCTGTGGGACGCCGGGGTGGACTTCGTCTACGTCGATCTGACCAACCTGCCCGGCTACTCCGAGTTCGGGGACGCCCTGGGCCTGCGCCCCTTCGAGGTGCTGCTCGAGGAGTGGGCCGCGCTGCGTGAGGCGGGCACGCCGACGCCCCAGGTGGCGGCCTGGGTCCCCGCCTGGCCGGGGCAGGCCGACCCCATGGTGCCCCACCTGCTCGAGCTCTACGCCCAGCCGCGCTTCGCCGAGCTGCTGCTGACCCACCAGCCCACCGGCCAGCACGTGATGTTCATCGTCGACGCCGACGGCGCCAGCTCCGACGCGACCCTGTGGGCGAGCATCGAGGCGGCCGGGGTGCTGCCGGTCCGCCTGTGGGGGAACCTCTCGAGCAGCGCGCTGGCCAGCGGTGTCGCCGGCTGGATGCAGCCCTGCACCTCCGGGGGGAGCTTCACCACCCTGCTGGACCCCGACCTGGCCTGCGACCAGGGCTACAGCAGCAACACCCCCATCGGCACGGTGCTGTCCGCCAGCGCCAGCTACCAGATCGGCTACGCCAGCCTGCCCTTCCAGGCCTCGGGCCGGATGGAGGGGCTGACCCTGAAGAAGCAGGTGGAGACCGCCTACGCGGTGCAGCCCGACTACCTGATCTTCAACGCCTGGAACGAGCACATCGCCCAGCCCCAGGCCAACCCCTACGACGCGAGCCTGGGGGGACTGCGGCGCTCCATGGGCGTGACGGCCATCGAGGATGCCGGCGCCGACTGGCTCTGGGTGGACATGTACGGCAGCGCCCTGTCCAGGGACCTCGAGCCCACGATCCAGGATGGCGGCGCGGCCTACGCCCTGCTGCAGAGCTGCGTCCGGGTCTACAAGGCCGCCGGCACCGCCGGCTGCGCCCACACCGACGCCGCGGGGGAGGCCTGCTGCGAGCTGGACGCGGGCCCGGTGGTGGTCCACAGCCTGCGCCACAGCGGAGACAGCGACGGGACTCAGAGCGACCACGTGCCCACCACCAACCCAGCCGAGGTCTCCAGCCTGACCGCGTCGGGCTGGGAGGAGGTCTGCAACCCCCACTACGGCCCCCCGGGGCTGTGCGGAGGCGGCACCACCGGCGATGGGCCCTTCCTGCTGTACGCCGACAGCGGCGCAGACCGCGCAGCGCTGTACCGCTGCTACACCGGCGTGGACCACTTCATCAGCACCGACTCGGCATGCGAAGGCACCACCGCCGAGGGCCTGCTGGGCTACGCGTCGACCACCCGCAGCTCGGCCACCCCGCGCCCCCTGCGGCGCTGCTACAACAGCGGCGCCCAGGTCCACCTGCACTGGCTGGACGAGCACTGCCCCGACGGGGTCAGCGAGGAAGCGATCCTCGGCTATGTGCACTGAGGGCTGAGGCCCTCAGCTCCCCAGGACCCCCGCCACGACCCGCGCGAGATCCTCGTAGGCGATGGGCTTCTGGAGGAAGCCCGCCGCGCCGCGATCGATGAGCTGGTCGGCGACGGAGTCCGGGCCGTAGCCTGAGCAGAGCAGCACCGGAAGATCCGGGCGGAGCTCCCGGATGGCCTCGTAGGCCTCGGGGCCGTCCATGACCGGCATGGCCAGATCCAGCAGCACGAGGTCCAGGTCCTGGGCGCCCACCTGCTCGACGGCCTCGACGCCGTCCTCGGCCAGGACCACCGCGTAGCCCAGCCGCCCGAGCAGCCGGGACATGGCCCGGCGCAGCACGGGCTCGTCATCCACCACCAGGACGGTGCCGGTGCCCCGGGGCAGCGCGGGCTCCACCGTGGTGTCAGCGCGTTCCCCGGCGGCCACGGCGCTGACGGCGGGCAGGAGCACGGTCACGGTGGTCCCCGCCCCCGGGACGCTGTCCAGGCGCACCGACCCGCCGTGGTTGCTCACGGTGCCGTACACCATGGCCAGGCCCAGGCCCGTGCCTTCGCCTGGAGCCTTGGTGGTGAAGAAGGGCTCGAAGGCCCGGCGCTGCACCTCGGGGGCCATGCCGGCACCGGAGTCGCCCACCACCAGCTCCACCTGCCCCGGCTCACCCCGCGCCCCGGGGATGCGCCCGGTGCGGATGACCATGGACCCACCGCCCGCGACGGCGTCGGCCGCGTTGAGGGCCAGGTTCATCACCACCTGCTCGAGCTGGGCGGGATCGCCCTCGACAGCGGGCAGCCCCGTGGCGAGCTCGAGGGAGATCGAGACCTTGCGCGGGACCGTGTGGGCCAGCAGCCGCTCCACGTTGTGGATCGCGCCGTTCAGGTCCACGCGCTCGCGACGGAAGCGCCCCTTGCGGGCGAAGCCCAGCAGGTTTCCCGTCAGCTCCCGGGCACGCTGGCAGATCGCCACGATCTCGCACAGGTCTCCCCGGCGGGGGTCGTCCGCGCCCAGGTCGTGCTGCAGCAGCGCGGCGAAGCCGAGGATGCCCGACAGCATGTTGTTGAAGTCGTGGGCCACGCCCCCGGCCAGCCGACCGATGGCCTGCATCTTCTGGGCCTGGAGCGCCAGCTCCTGGGACCGCCGGGTCTCGGTGATGTCTCGGGCCATGCCCACCGCGTGGGTGACCCGGCCGTGCTCATCGCGCACGGGCACCGCGTGGTCGTGGATCCAGACCTCGCCGCCGTCGGGGCGCACGATGCGGTAGACCTCGTCGTAGGTGGTGCCCTCGCCCATCTGCACGAAGCTGTCCCAGGCCCGCTCGCGATCCTCGGGGTGGATGGCGTCGGCCCACTCCTGGGGGTTGGCGTACAGGGAGGCGCGGCTGCGACCCCACAGGCGCTCGAAGGACGGGCTGGCGTAGACGGTGGCGTGGGTCTGCCAGTCGGTGATCCAGAAGACGTCGTCCATATGCGCGGCCAGCAGCTCGAGGGGCGCTTCCCCCCGGCTGGCGGCGCCGCAGTCCTGGCGGAGGGCCTTCTCGCGCAGCTCGAGTTCCGCCACGCGGGCACGCAGCCTGGCGATCTCCAGGCGTAGGTCCTGCTCGGTCTCGTTCATGGTCAAGCCTCACTGCACGCCGACGCGCCCATCCTTCGCCGCGGCGTGGGCCGGGCTCATAACCTCCTGCCAGCCGGGCTACGATGGCAGTGCCCCGAGATGACCATGATCCTCCCCCTGCTGCTCAGCGCCACCCTCGCCACGGCCGACGATCCCGGCCGCCGGGTGTTCGGGCTGGGGCTGAGCGCCGAGCTGGGCTCCCAGGCCATCCATGGCGTGGCCTGGGTCCCCGCCGCGGACTGGCGCACCGTCGAGGCCCGGGTGTTCATCGGCGAGACCACCTCCATCGACTTCGGCGTGGACTGGATCCGCCTGATCCTCACCCGGCTGGTGAGCTCCGAGCCCACGCTGCCAAGCACGGTCTGCGTACACCTGCGCTCCCCCACGGGGGGCGGCTGGGCCCTGGCCCTGGCACCGGGCCTGGACACGGAGCTGGGCTGGTCGGCGGTGGTCGTGGACGAGCAGCTCGCGCACCGCCCGGTCTTCGGCCTGGCACCCAGCGCCAAGCTGGGCTTCGAGAAGGGCAGCGACGGTCATCACCACGACGTCGGCGTGTTCCTCAGGGGCTCCACCGGCGTCACCGTCTCCCCGTACGGCATCGACCGCAGCTCCCGCATCACGCTGCAGCTGACCTTCACCTGGAACCTGCTGGGGGCGTCGTGAGGCTCTGGTCCCCCGCGCTGCTGCTGCTGGTGGGCTGCGAGCCCCCGGTCTACGGCGACGGCCCCGAGGTCTGGTCCGATCCGATCCCCCACGTGGGCGACGACTGGCTGTTCGACCACGGGCGCATCAACCGCATCGAGCTCGTCATCGGCCCGGACGCCGAGGAGATCCTCCGCTCCGACCGCGCCTTCTCCACGCCCAAGAAAGAAGTCCGCGCCCAAGCCACCATCGACGGCGAGCTGCTCGGCGACGTCGGCGTGCGGCTGCGGGGGCGGCTGGGGTCCTTCCAGGGCTACGACCACAAGCCCAAGTGGCAGATCGACTTCAACGAGTTCAGCGGCGAGCGCTTCCACGGCCTCGAGGCCATCAGCCTCAACAACGCCGCCGAGGACTGCTCGATGGTCAAGGAGCCCATGGCCTACGGGGTCTACGATCTGCTCAGCGGCATCTCCTCCCGCACCGGCTTCGCCCAGCTGTTCGTCAACGGCGCCGACTACGGCCTGTACGTGGTGCTCGAGACCCAGAACGACCGCTGGCTCGACCGCCTCGAGGATCAGGGCCTGATCGACGACGACAACGGCAACCTCTACGACGGCTCCTACACCTCCGCGAGCTGGTGGCCGGTGTGGGTGGACTTCGGCGGCAACCGGGACACCCTCTTCGACCTCGAGGAGGGCCAGGACATCGGCTGGGCCGACATCTCCAACATCTCCGAGGCCATCGAGGCGAGCGATGAGGCCGGGTCCATGGTCTCGACCCTCGAGCTGGCGGTGGACTGGGACCAGCTGCTGGCGCACCTGGTGGCCGATCGCTGGCTCGGCAACGACGACAGCTACAGCACCTCGCCCAACAACTACCGGGTGTACTTCGAGCCCGGCGCGCCGATGCTGATGGCGCCCTGGGACCAGGGGGGCACCTTCCACGTCCCCCCCGACGGCAGCGGCTGGCGGCACCCCTCCGGCGTCCTGGGCCAGGTCTGCATGGCCGACGGGGACTGCAAGGCACGCTGGGACAGCGTCCGCGCCCAGGCCGCCGAGGACCTGGCCGGGATCGAGCTGGAGCTGTGGTTCGACGCGCTGGTGGAGCTGACCCGGGTCGGCGCCGACGGCGACCCCCGCGGCGGCTGCACCGTCGCCGAGCGCGAGGACGAGCGGGCCCACATCCGCGCCTGGCTGGGGGAGGCCAGCGAGCTGGTGCTGGTGGACGGCGAGGACTGAGGGCGCACCGCCACTGGGGCACCCACACCGGGGTGGCCATGCCCCTGCCGGGGTGAGGGGACCCCGATGGACCACGGACCAAGGCGGCGAACCGCCGATCCGATGGTGGCACGCCCCTTGCGAACACGATGGGTCTCCGGAGAGAGCACCGTGGACCACGAGCACACCACCCTGATCATCCGCAAGGCCGGCGACCACGAGCGCCACCTGCGCCTGCGGCCCGGCACCTACCAGCTCGGGCGGGCGCCCGACTGCTCCATCGTGCTGCCGGAGCAGGCGGTCTCACGCCGGCACGCCCGCATCTCGGTGCAGCCGGGCCTGGTGGACATCGAGGACACCGGCAGCGGCAACGGGACCTGGTGGAAGGGCCAGCGGGTCAGGCGGCAGCAGCTCGCCGACGGTGATCACGTCACCATCGGCAGCTACAGCCTGGTGTTCTGCGTCCCCGAGCCCGCCCCGGCCCCGGCGCCCGAGCCTCCTGTGGCCGTCTCCGAGCCCGAGCCGCCGCCGTCTTCGGGCACGCAGCCCTTTGGCATCTCCCTGCTGGACCTCCCCGCGCCCGCCCCTTCGCTGGCGCCGCCACCCCAGCCCCCACCTCCGGCCCAGGCGCAGGCGTGGGGGGTCGAGTTCGCGGCTGGGCCGCCCGCCGCAGGCACCGGGCGCTCCCGGGGCATCGCGCTGGGGATCGCCCTGGCCACGGTGCTGGTGGTCGGCATCGGGATCACGGCTCTGCTGATGTTGCGAGGGCCCTCCGGCGGGTCGCAGGACGTCACCGTGATCGAGGTCTCGACCCACACCCGGGCCGCCGACGCCGAGGTGGACCGGCTGCTGCAGGACGCCAACGCCAAGTTCGCCGGCCGGGACTACTGGCAGGCGGCCCAGGGCTACGCCCAGGCCCAACAACTGCAACCCGGCAACGCCACGGCGACCCGCATGGGGCTGCACGCCTGTGAGTTCATGGTGGTGCAGGCCATGGCCGACACCCTGGTGGAGCGGCACCAGGCCTCGACGGACCAGGCCAGCTCCCGGGCCGAGGCCCTCACCCTCGCATCCGAGGCCCTGGCCGGCACTGCCCGCCTGAGCCAAGCCCAGCGCGCGGTGGCCGCCCAGCTCGAGGGCGCCCCCGACGACGCCGAGCTGCTGGCGGCCAAGGGAGAGCTCAGCCGCCTCGCCCGCCGGCGCAGCAAGGCCCGGGACACCCGCAACCGCGCCGCCCACGCCGACGAGGTCCAGGGCCTGTACGACGCGGCCGTGGCCATGCTCGATCGGGGGGACGACATGGGCGCCTACGCCGCCTTCGACCGGGTCGCCGGCGCCGACCCCGACAAGCTGACCGAGTGGGTCTGGAAGGCCGAGGACCAGCAGCAGCGAATCCGCGCCAAGCGCTCCGAGCAGGCCAAGACCAGCTACCGAGCCGGGCTCACGGCCAAGCGCTCCGGTGACTACCTGACCGCCCGCAGGGAGCTGCGGGAGACCCTGCGCATCGATCCCTTCCACGGCTCGGCCCCGCGCCACCTCGAGGAGGTCCAGGGCAGGCTGGACCAGCAGGCGCTGTCCACCTGGGCCAGGGCCGAGGTCTACGAGCAGACCAACCAGACCAACCTGGCCATCGGCGAGTACCAGAAGGTGCTGAGCTACAGCGCCTCGAGCTCGAGCGCCCTCGCGAAGAAGGCCCAGGCACGGATCGACGCGCTGCTGCAGTGAGGCCCACGCCTTCGTAGCCGTCCGGACAGCGCACCCGGTGTCGGGTGTTGCACAGTCGGGCTATCCACGAGGGCGACATGACCCAGCAGCACAGACAGCGAGGCACCCCATGACGCGCGGCCCCGGGCGCCGGGCGGCGTGGAGCCTCCGCTGGACCGCGGTGGCGCTGGGCATGGCGCTCTGCACCCCCGCGGCCAGAGCAGAGGGCCCCCACGACGATCTCTGCGCGGCCATGGCACGGGAGACGCCGGATCTCGCCGGGGCGCGCGCCGCCCTCGAGCAGGGCGCCAGCCCCGACGAAGCCTGCAGCTACAGCTACACGGCCCGCCGCATCCACGCGGCCGGGGCGCTCATGTCGGTGTTCACGGGAGGCCTGTGGCTGCTGACCCCGATCCTGGACGACGACCTGCTCACCGAGTCGGTCCAGCGCTCCCGGCGGGTCACGCCCCTGCGGCACGCCGCGGACCGGCGTCACGAGGGCCTGCTGGCGCTGCTGCTCGAGTTCGGCGGCGACATCGACACCCTGGACGGCGCCTTCGGCGCAGCGGTGGAGGCCGCCGAACTGGACTGGGCCGAGCGGCTGGCGGGCCTGGGCGCCGAGCGCTCGGTGGAGACCCTCCCCGCGGAGCTGGTGTACCGGGGGCGGGTCGAGCGCCTGCTCGCCATGGAGCCCGACCTCAGCGCCACGAGCATGTACTGGAGCGAGCCGGTGGTGAGCCAGGTGGCGGCCGATCCGCTGCTGCTGGACCTGCTGCTGGACGGCGGGCTCGACCCCGGCAACCTGCGCTCGTCGTTCCAGGCCAGCGTGGCTCAGGGGGAGCTGACCCTGGCCCGCTTGCTGGTGGAGCGGGGGGCCCCGCGCACCCTCGATGAGCTCGACGTCGCGCTCATGTCCGACGAGCGCCGCCTCCAGGCCGTGCTGGCCCTCGAGCCGGACCTGCGGGAACTGCGCATCGGCTGGGGCGTCATCACCCAGGCCGAGGAGCACAACCCCGTGGTCCTCGAGCAGCTGGTCGCCGCGGGCCTGCCCCTGGCGGAGCTGGCCTTCCGCGCCAGCGAGGCCCACCGCTGGGACCAGCTGGACCGCGCCCTGTCCCTGGGCTTCGACATCGACAGCGCCTGGGACGGCCGCTTCCATCGACGCCTGCTCAACGAGGCGGTGGCCGACGGCGACCACGAGGCGGTGGCGGCCCTGCTGGACCGCGGCGCCCGCATGATCGAGGGCAGCTTCGACCACCCGGTGGAGCGCGCGCTGGACGACGGCGACATGGCCATGGTGGCGCTGCTGCTGGACCGGAGCACCGATCGGGCCGCGGCCCGGGACTGGTGGCTCCAGATCCTGCGGGGCGCCGTGATCCGAGGCCAGCTGGAGCGGGCCGAGTTCACGGTGCGTGAAGGCCGCCTGGCGGGGGAAGACCTGGCGCACGCCACCGGGATGGCCATCGCCGACGAGGAGCGGACCATCGCCGAGCTGCTCCTGAGCCGGACGGCCGACCGCCAGGCCGCCGTGGACACCGGCCTGAGGGCCGCGGCCATGGGGAACAATCCCGGCGCCATCGCCCTGGCCCTCGAGCTGGGCGCCGATGCCGCACACCGTGGACCGAACGGGGAGACCGCCCTGAACTGCGCCGCCTACAGCAGCGCCGGGGATCCACCCGCCGTGATCCGGGCGCTGGTGGAGGCGGGCGCGCCCGTGGACGGCTTCGAGGATCAGCAGGTGCCGCCGCTGCACCTGGCGGTGAGCGAGGGGCTGCCGGAGAGCGTGGAGGCCATCGCCGCGCTGGGGGCCAGGCTCGATCGCCTCGACGGCGAAGGCCGCACGGCCCTGGTCCTGGCTGTCGAGGAGCGGGACTGGGAGTCGGTGACGATCCTGGCCCGGGCCGGCGCACCCGTGGACCGCGAGCTGTTGCTGGAGGCCATCGTGGCCTACCCCTACGCGCCACCCGAGGCGGCCCTGGCGCTGGCCGAAGGTCGACACGACGAGCCCCCGCGCTTCCTGCGCAGGCTGGCCCGCCGGGTGAGCCGCCGCGACCCCCAGCTCGCCGAGGCGCTGCGCGGGGCGAGCAGCCGATGATCATCGAGCAGGCCTCGAGCGACCAGCTCGCGCAGGTGCGGGAGCTGTTCCGCCGCTACCTGGCCGAGCTGAGCGTCGATCTGTGCTTCCAGGGCTTCGAGGACGAGCTCGCGGGCCTGCCCGGCGCCTATGCCCCCCCGGATGGACGGCTGCTCGTCGGCCGGATCGGCGGCCGCATCCTCGGCTGCGTGGCCCTGCGGCGCATCGACGGCGACAGCTGTGAGATGAAGCGGTTGTACGTGCTCCCCGCGGGCCGAGGGACGGGGCTGGGGCGCGCCCTGGCGGTGGCGGTCATCCACGACGCCCGCGCCACGGGCTACCGCGTGATGCGCCTGGACACCCTGGACCGCCTGCACGAGGCCATGGGCCTGTACGCCTCGCTGGGGTTTCGCCACAGCCCGCCCTACTACGACAACCCACTGCCCGGCGTGGTCTACTGGGAGCTGGACCTCTCCGCTGACGAGACCCCATGACCCCGCTGCTCTCGCCGAAGCGCGCCTTCGAGGGCCGCTGCCCCATCGGCCTCGAGGACATCCCGCCCTGCCCCGGCTGCGGAGGCGCCCTGCAGCCCTGGGGGCGCTGGCGGCTCCAGGGAGGACAGCTGGCCGACTGCGGCCCCTGCGGCGTGTTCCACGCCGTCGTGCTGCTGCCCAGGGTCCGCTACGCCATGGTCGACGCCACCATCGGGGTGTGGCACAGCAGCGTGCACCCCCTGCCCGCGGTGGTGCAGCGGGACGCCCCGGCCCTCATCGCCGCGCGCCAGCAGCGGCCCTCGCCCGCCATGCTGGACCTCCACACCGACTACGGTGACGAGCCCGTGGCCATGATCGCCGACTGGTGCCGCGTGGCCCTGCGCCACCACTGGGACATGTCGGCCGCCGAGGCCATCGGGCGGGACCTGCGCTTCCTGCTGGGCTTCCGCCAGGAGGACCTGGTGATCGAGGCGGGCACACCCCTGCCCCGAGGCTCCTACGAGACCGAGAACCCCGACAACGACCTGGCGCCCGACGCCTTCCGGCTGCGCTGTGGGGCCTCGCTGATGGAGCAGCTCACCCGCCTCCACCCCGAGGCGACCCGCGCGGCACTGGAGCGCGAGCGCCGGGACCACGGCCCTGGCTGGCTGCCCCGGATGGACACGACCCGCGGCCACAACCTGCTGGCCCGGCTGGTGCTCGGATCATGGTGAGGCCGCGACCCCGTCCCCGCCGATGAGCAGCCGCCAGACGTCCACGTGGATGGTGGAGACCACGTAGACCTGGTCGCCGACCACGTCCACGTCGGAGGGCGGGCGACAGGGCCGCAGGGGGCCGCAGCCGAGGGTGAGCAGGGACTCCCCCTCGGGGTGAAGGCCTGCACCCGCTGGTTCTGCGCCTCGGGGACCCAGATCCAGCCCCGCTCGTCGACCGCCAGGCCCTGGATCTGCCCCATGCCCAGCTGTCCGCGCTCGCTGCCCGCCTCGCCGAAGCTGCCGACGAACGCGCCGGAGTCGATGTCGAAGCCCGCGATGCGCTGGTGGCCCACGTCGGCCACCCAGACCACACCGTTGACCTCGTCCACCGCGACGCCCGCGGGGTTGAGCAGACGCGCCGGGCCGCCGCCGGGGCCCGCGCTGCGCCAGACCAGCTCGCCCTCGGCCGTGAAGCGCATCAGCCGGTGGTCCTGGGTGTTGGCCACGAACACATCACCGCTCACCAGGTGCACATCGACCCCGCGTCCCTGGGGCAGCAGCTGCGGATGGTGGATGCCCCCCAGGTAGGAGCCGTCCAGGGCGAAGTGGCGCAGGTAGTACGCCGGGATGGGGTCGTCCGGGTAGTGGATGCCCTGGCTGAGCACCCAGTAGCTGTCATCGGGGGCCATCGCGAGGGAGGTGGGGAAGGTGTGCTCGGACTTCATGCTCCACATCGCGTCTTCGTCCGCCGGTGGCGGCGTGACCGCGGTGCGGTGCTCGGCGATGAAGGCACCGTCGGAGGAGAAGCGCTTGACCTTGTGGCTGACCAGCTCGGCCACGAAGATGTCCCCGGTGCCGTGGTGGACCGCCACGCCCTTGGCCTTCCACAGCTGCCACGGCTGGGCCGCGGACTGGCCGATGGAGTTCAACAGCACCCCGTCGGCGCTGAAGCGGTCGATGCGGTGGGCGTAGGAGGCCGCGGCGAAGACCTCGCCGCTGCCCAGGTCCACCGCCACCTGGCGGGGGTGGAAGGCCCCGGTCTCGCGGCTGTGGGGACCCCGGAACCAGAGCATGGGCTCCCCGTCATCAGAGAGGTGCTGGACCCGCTCGTTGTCGGTGTCCGCCACGTAGAACCCGCCGTCGGGGGCGGCGGCGACGCCGCGCACCCAGCGGAAGCGCCCGGGCTCGCTGGAGAAGCTGTCGCCGAAGACCCGGGTGACGCCGCTGTCGGGGTCGAGCTCGAGCACCTGGCTGCTGCCGGTCGCCGCCACCCAGAGCCGATCGCCGTCGGGGCTGACGTCCACGCTGAAGGGGCGGTCCACCTCGAGCTCGAGGCGCCGCAGGAAGCCGCCGTCTGGATCGTAGACGGTGACCGACGGGCCGCCGTGCTCCACCACGTAGATCTCGTGGCCGTCGGGGTGCACGCTCACGTCGTGGGGGGCGCGCAGCTGCCCAGGCTCCTTGCCGACCTCACCCCAGCGCGCCAACTCCGTGCCGTCGCGGTCGTAGCGGATCACCTGGTGCAGGTTGGGGGAGACCGCCAGCACCGACCCATCGCTGGGATCGACGCTGATGCCCAGCAGGTGGGGGGTCTTGAAGTTGCGAAGGAAGCCGCCGTCGGGGGTGGCCACCTGGATGCGGTTGTTCCAGGTGTCGGCGATGTAGACCTCGTGGGTGACGTGGTCCACCGCGACCCCCGAGGGGTAGCAGAAGGCCAGGTCGTCCAGGGGCACGGCCTCGCCGAAGGATGAGCGATGTTCGAGCCGGATCGCCGGACCGTCCCCGTGGGCCGTGTCGGCCGCGGCGTCGCTGGCGATGCTCGATGTCGAAAGGAAAAGCAGGAGAATGACAGAATTGAAAACCATGGGTTCCTCGAGATACAGGTGTCCCGGCCCCGCCTCCGGGAGCGTGCGCCCCCCGCGGTCACGAAGCCAGCGTTGCGTCCGCTCAGCGTGTGAAGATGTAGGCCCCTCCCGCGCTCCCCTCCGCCTCCGGCGCGCCGATGATGAGGTCGGGGAGTCCAGCCCCGTCCAGGTCCAGTGCCAACAGGGCGCTCCCGAGCCCATCCTGCTCATGGCTGTCGATGAGGACGCGGGCGTCGTCCGCGAGGGTCCCGCCCTGCCAGGCCTCGAAGCCTGCACCGGACAGGACCGCCGCGGTCCCCCCGCCCGCCTCCCAAGGCGCCGACGCGAGCAGGTCACCCAACCCGTCGCCGTCCAGATCCGCTGCCTCGAGGACGCTCCCCGCCCGGGCCAGGGAGGTCTGCGATCCCCAGCTCCGCGCGGCCGCGCTCACGTCCAGCCACCCCGCCAGGCCGTCACCGCCCGACAGGAGATACAAGCCGCCGCCGTTGGTGACCCCGGCGTCGCCCTTGAGGGCGCCCACGGCCAGCTCGGCCACGCCGTCGCCGTCGAGATCGCCGGGGGACCCGGCGGCCACGCCCAGCTGATCGTCGTAGGCCCCGCCCGCGACCACGGCGAAGGCCTGATCGGTGATGTCCGCCGAGCCCAGACCGTCGGCGGCCAGCAGATAGACCACGCCGGTCTCGCTGCCGTCGGCGTCATCGCCCCCCACGCTGCCCACCAGCAGGTCCCGGCGGCCGTCACCGTCGAGATCGTCCACCACGGTGATGGCGCCCTCGCCCAGGCCCTCCTGGTAGGCCCCGAAGAGCCAGGCGTCGGCGTCGGCCGCGGAGACCGCCGCGGCCTCCAGCCCGACGCCCAGGAACACGGCCACCAGGCCGGCCTCGTCCCGGGCCATGTCGTCCCCCGGGCTGCCCACGACCAGGTCGGTGAGCCCGTCGCCGTCCAGATCGCCCGCGCCCATGGCCACCCCGAAGCGGTCCGAGCTGTTGCGACCCTGGAAGGCCACCGTGGCCGCGTCGTCGGCGCTGACCGTGCTCCCGTCCACGGGGATCGTGGCCGAGGAGAGCAGGTAGACCTCGCCGATGTTCGTGAAGCCGCCGGGGTCGGCCCCGGGGCAGGCCAGGAGCAGCTCCGCGGCGCCGTCACCGCTGATGTCCGGCAGCGCCAGCAGCTCCCCGGCCCCACCGAGGCTGTCGTACTCCGCGTCGCCGACGATGCGGACCAGGGCCTCGTCGGCCTGCAGGGTGGCGCCCCCGGCCAGGGCCGCGCCGGAGAGCAGCAGCACCGCCCCCCGCCAGCCGTCGGCCTCCTCGGCGCCCACGGCCAGCTCGGCCACGCCGTCGCCGTCGAGATCGTCCAGGCCCAGCAGGCCGCTGCCGAGCCCCTGCTCAGCCTCACCGATCACGGCGGCGTCCGCGCGGGCGCGCTGGAAGCAGGCCTCCGCGGCGTCGGGGCCGACCGCGGCGTCGTCGTCATCGCAGTCGCTGTCGATGCCGTGTCCGTCACCGTCCAGATCGTCGTCGGGAGTGCCGGGATCGCAGTCGTCGTCCAGGCCGTTGTAGGGCTGCTCGTCGCCCGTTGGCACACAGCCGGTGTCCCCGGTCTCGACCGGAGGCTGGGTGTCCTCGGGTGGCTGGGTGTCCACGGGGGGGCCCGTGTCCTCCGGTGGACCCGTCTCGCCGCTGTCCGGGTCCGCGGCGCTGTCCCCCGTGTCGCTGGGCCAGTGGTAGGTGGCTTTGCTGTCGAAGATGCAGTCCTCGGCGAAGCAGCCCGGCACGATGAGTGCCAGCGCGGCGACGCCGTGCAGCGAGTGGATGCGGGTCATGGTCACGTCCAGCGGCGCCTGGGTGCGGTTGGCCGCTGACCTCCTCGCCCCCGAAGTGGACCCCACACGTGGAATGGATCCGCGAACTGGACCGGAGAATGTCAGGACGGTTCGAGGACCGTGGACCCGCCGCCGCGGGACCTCCCCTCGCTACACCCCGATGTCCTCGTTCCACACCTCGGGGTGCTCGGCGATGAAGCCGCCCAACAACTCGACGCACTCATCGGAGTCCAGCTCGACGATCTCGACGCCGAGCTCCCGCAGCCACTCCAGCCCGCCCTGGAAGGTGCGCGACTCGCCGACCACCACCGTGGAGATGCCGAACTGCCGCACCAGCCCGCTGCAGTACCAGCAGGGCGCCAGGGTGGTGACCATGATGGTGTCCCGGTAGCTGCGGCGACGGCCCGCCGCCCGGAAGGCGCAGGTCTCGGCGTGCATGGATGGATCGTCATCCTGCACCCGGCGGTTCCGGCCTCGACCGAGCAGACGGCCGGTGTTGTCGAACAGGGCGGCGCCGATGGGCACGCCGCCTTCGGCCAGGCCCTGGCGGGCCTCGTCGAGGGCGACGGTGAGCATGGCTTGGTAGTCGAGCGTGGGGGTGCACATGGTAGGCGCGATGATACCGGATGTGCAGACCAGATCGAAAGGAGTCCCCATGACGCGCGCCAGCTTCCTCTTCCTCCTGGGCACCGCATGGGTGCTGCCCGCCTGCTTCGACAAGGATGAGTGCTGCGACGACACCCAGGCGGACACCGACACCGACACCGACACCGACACCGACACCGACACCGACGCCGACACCATGGACGGCTACACGGTGACCATGGAGACCAGCCACGGCACCATGGTCTTCGAGCTGGACCCGGTGAACGCCCCCATCACCGTCGAGAACTTCCTGGTCTACGTGGACGAGGGCTTCTACGACGGCACCGACGGCCTGGGCGCCACCACCTTCCACCGGGTCATCGAGGACTTCATGATCCAGGGTGGCGGCTACACGGTCGACGGCACCCTCAAGAGCACCCACGATCCCATCGTGCTCGAGGCCGACAACGGCCTGTCCAACGAGCGGGGCACCATCGCCATGGCGCGCACCGGCGTGCCCGACTCCGCCACCACCCAGTTCTTCGTGAACCACGTGGACAACCCCTTCCTGGACTCCACCGGCAACAACGACGGCTACGCGGTGTTCGGCGCGCTCACCTCCGGGTTCGAGGCGCTCGACGCCATCGCGGTGCTGGCGCCCCCGGGGTCGGAGGCGCCAGCGGAAGATGTCGTGATCACCAGCGTCACGCGGGACTGATCAGCCCGGCTCGAGGGCGTCGCTCCAGTAGCCACGCCAGCCCGAGCCCTCTGGCAGCCAGGCCTTCCACTCGTCGGGGATCTCGACCCTCACGATGGAGATCCAGAAGGCGTCCACCGGGTTCGGGGCCCGGGGGCGCCGCGCGAGGGTCAGCCCGGCCTCGCCCGGCGTGCGGTCGGCCTTGGTGAGGTTGCAGGCCCGGCAGGCGGTCACGATGTTGCGCCACGAGGTGACGGGCACGATCTCCCCGGACCAGGGCAGGCGCACCCGCCCGCCGCGAGCCTGGGCCCGGGGCACCACGTGGTCCAGGGTCAGCTCCTCGAGCAGGGGCCGCTCCCCCGCCCGCGGCGCCAGGCCGCAGTAGGCGCAGGTGTAGCCGTCGCGCGCGAGCACGTTCTGCCGGGAGAACCTCACGCGGGTGGGGGCCTTGACCCATATTCGTAGTCGCACCACGGCCGGCCACGGGAAGACCGTGGAGGTCGAGCGCAGCACGCGGTCGGTGTAGGCCTGGACCAGCTCGGCCTTGCCGTCGAAGACGAGGCAGAAGGCCCGCAGCCAGGGGATGACCCGCAGGGGGCGGTAGTCGGCGTTCAGGAGAAGGACGGTGGAGGTCATGGTGGACTCCCTGTCAGTGTCGCTCGAAGAGCGACGGGTTGGGTGGGGGTGCGCATTCACGCGGGAGATTGCGGCGAGCGGCGGGCCCTCACCCCGCGAGCGCCACGCGGGGTGACGCACTGCTTCGCAAGCGACGCTCGCCGAGTTCCTTGGATTCCTGGAGACGATGGGTGGGGCCCGGCGCGGACCCCGAGACGAAAAAAAGCCCCGGCTGGACGGCCGGGGCTCACGCGAAGACGGTGGGTGAACGTCTACTCTCGCTGCGAGCCTCCGGCGGCGGTGTCAGGCCGATGGTCCTTGGTGGCTTCCATCAGGTACACCTCGCCCTGTCCGAACGCGGACAGACGATTCCAAAGGCTCGTGATGGACTGAGCGGTAGACATGGTTCCCTCGCCCGCGGACGTAGCTGGGTGTTTCCAGGGCGTCAAGCCACTCAGCGGCGCTTCTTCCGGGCCTTCCGCGCCCGCTTGGCCTGCTTGATCACCTCGCCTCGATGCAGGTGATCGGTGCGGCCGCGGCGGGTGTACTCCCGGTAGCTGCCGCGGTAGTCCTGCAGCCCGTCGCCCCGGATCTCGAGCACCCGGGTGGCCAGCTTGCTGACGAACCAGCGGTCGTGGCTGACCAGGATGATGGTGCCGTCGTACTTGCGCAGGGCCTGGGACAGGGCGCTGATGCTGTCGATGTCCATGTGGTTGGTGGGCTCGTCCAGCACCATCACGGTCGGCTTCTTGACCGCGATGCGGGAGAACAGCAGCCGCGCGGCCTCGCCCCCGGACAGGTCCCCCACCCGCTTGTCGCCGTCGTCGCGGTTGAACAGCACCGCGGCCAGGCGCCCGATGACGCCGCCGAGGTCCTCCTGGGGGCAGGCGTCCCACATGGCTGAGAGCAGGGTCTGGTTCGGATCCCCCAGCGACTCCATGTGGTCCTGGGGGAAGTAGCCGAAGTCGGCCTCGTGGCCCCAGGTGGCCGCGCCAGCGTCGGCCTCGAGCTCGCCCACCAGGATCTTCAAGAGCGTGGACTTGCCGATGCCGTTGGGGCCGATGATGGCCACGCGATCCCCACGCTGGACCTCGAAGCCCACGTCGCTGAGCACCTGGTTGTCGCCGTAGGCCTTGGAGACCCCACGGACCTCGAGCACCTTGCGCCCGCTGCGGCGGCGGGCCTCGAAGCGGAAGGTCGGCCGCCGCCGTGAGCTCTGGGGCAGCGGCTCGATGACCAGCTTCTCCATACGCCCCTGGCGGCTGCGGGCCTGGCGGGCCTTGTTGGCCTGGGCCTTGAAGCGGGCCACGAAGGCCTTGTGCTTGGCGATCTCGGTCTCGCGCTTGGCGATCTCCGACTCGGCTCGCCGCCGGGCCTCGGCCTTGAGGCTGGTGAACTTGGTCCAGCTGCCCGGGTAGGCGGTGACCCGCTCGTAGTCGATGTCCAGGATGTCGGTGCAGACCTCGTCCAGGAACTGCAGGTCGTGGCTGACCACCACCGCGCAGCCTTTGAACTTGAGCAGGTGCTGCTCGAGCCAGCGGATGGCCAGGATGTCCAGGTGGTTGGTGGGCTCGTCCAGCAGCAGCAGGTCGGGCTCCGACGCCAGGGTCTGGCCCAGCAACGCCCGCAGCTTGTAGCCCCCGGACAGGACCCGCAGGGGCTGGCGGTGCTGGTGGGCGGGGATGCCCAGGCCCTCGAGGATCTGCTCGGCGCGGGCCTCGAGGCCGTAGCCGTCCAGGCGCATGATGGTCTCTTCCAGCTCGCCGTAGCGGTCCTCGTCGAAGGGCTCCCGCTCGAGCAGCGCCTCCTTCTCGCTCATGGCCGCCCACAGCTCGGTGTGGCCCATCATCACCACGTCGATGATCAGGGTGTCCTCGAAGCGGAAGTGGTCCTGGTCGAGCACCCCCACCCGGCAGCCCTTGGGCAGGCCGATCTCACCGGCGCTGGGGTACTGCTGCCCCGCCAGGACCCGCAGCAGGGTGGACTTGCCCGAGCCGTTGGCCCCGACGATGCCGTAGCGACGCCCGGCGTCGAGCTGCAGGTCCGCGCCCTCGAAGAGGGTCTGCGGTCCGAAGGTCATGGACAGGCCGGTGGCGGTGAGCATCCGGGGGTCTATCGGGGGAGCGGCCGGGCGGCCCGATTCGCTCTACTGCTCGATGCTGGTCTCGGCGAGGTAGGCGGCGTGCGCGGCCTTCAGGTCCTCGACGGTGTCGGGTGAGCTGTCCCAGAGGTTGTTCTTCTCGAATGGGTCCGAGGTCAGGTCGAACAGCTCCTTCGAGTTCCCGTCCTCGTTCTGCCGGGAGTAGATGAGCTTCCAGCCGTCGTGGCGGTACCACTGGCGCCCATCTCCCGCGATGGTGCCACCGACAGACACACGATCCTCGCTCTCGCCGTCGATGGCCTCGAGCAAGCTCACGCTGTCCATCGCGTGATCCGCGGGCCCCCCGGTGAGGTCCATCATGGTGGCGTACAGGTCCATGGTGCGCACCTGCGGGCTGTGGGTCCCGGCCGGGAAGGTCCCGGGGAGGCGGACGACGAGGGGGACGAGCTGGGTGTCGTCGTAGGGCCACACGTGCCAGGCCTTGATGTCGCCGTGGTCGTTGAGGGCCTCGCCGTGGTCAGAGGTGAACGCGAACAGGGTGGCGTCGGCCATCCCGCGCTGCTCGAGGCCGTCCCACAGCTGCGCGAGCCAGGCGTCGTGCTCGAGCAGCTGGCCGTCGTGCCGAGCGCGGATGTAGTCCCATTCCTCGTCAGTCCACTCCACCGCACCCGAGTTGAGCTCGTTGAAGCACGCCCACCCATCGGGCATCGAGCTGGTGTCCACGCCGTCGCACCCGGTGACGTTGAGGTCGCCGACATCGTCGGAGGACCAGGTGTCGTACAGATCGGGGGGCTCGTAGGGCGCGTGCCCTCCCATCCAATAGGCGATGGCGAAGAACGGTTGGCGCTCCGGGTCGTCCATCAGCCCCATGACCGAGGACGCGATCTCGTTCTGGTAGGTCCAGGTCAGCTCGTCGAAGCCCTGGGCGAACGACTCGTTGTTCTTCACCAGGGTCTGGTTGGTGTACATCGCGGTGTAGTAGCCGCGATCCCCCAGCGCCTCCGCCATGGTGACGACCTCGTCATCGAGCACGTAGCCCTCGGCGTCGAGGTCGTAGTCCACGCGGTGGTTGTGCGAAGCCATGCCCGAGAAGAGACTGGCGATGGACGAGGTGGTCCAGTAGCTGCCCGGCGTGGCCTGCTCGAACACCGTGGAGGACTCGGCGATGGTGGCGAGGGTGGGGGTGGTGTCCCGATCGTAGCCGTAGGGGCTGGTGTGGTCGGCCCGGGTGGTGTCCCAGATGACCAGCACGATGTTCATCGGGCCGTCGTAGGTGGTCTCGTTCCTGCAGGCGCAGAGCGAGAGCAGGGCGACCACAGCGAGACTTCTTGGCATCGACATCGAACCACCTCGTGCAAACTTCACAAATACCCGGAACGCCGCAGGATCGCGACCGAGGAGCGCTCCAGCACGACGTCCCCCGCCCTACTCCCCGGTCAGCAGCGACTCCACGAGCGCGAAGCTCTCGCTCTGCCCCTCCTCACCGCGGCCCCGGTAGACCACGGTCAGCTCCCGGTCGATCACGGCGTAGCGGGGCTTGCCGTCGCCGTCGGCCCAGGCGTGGGTCACGTGCTGGTCGATGTCGAACAGGATGGGGTGATCGGCACCGTAGGCCTCGGCCCACTCGAGGGCTCGCTCGATCTGGTTCTGGTCGCCGTCCTGCAGCAGGGTGAAGACCATGACGTCGTCCCCGACCTTGTCCCGGTAGAAGTCTGCGGTCCCTGGAGCCAGGGACTGGCAGATGCCTCACGTGAACCCGACGAACTCGAGGATGATGACGTCACCGGCGTAGTCGTAGAGGGTGTGCTCGGCGCCGTGCTGGTCCTCGAGGGTGAAGTTGGGCGCGCAGCCGCCCTCGAGGATGCCGATCTCCCGGTCCTCGCAGTCGATGGGCTCGGGCTCGGAGCTGTCCCCAGTGTCCTCGGGGGGCGCGGTGTCCTCCGGCGGCGCGGTGTCCTCCGGCGGCGCGGTGTCCTCCGGCGGCGCGGTGTCCTCGGGAGGCGCGGTGTCCTCCGGCGGCGCGGTGTCCTCGGGGGTGTCCGGCCCCGTGTCCCCGGGCGGGCGGGGCTCGTCCTCGGAGCCGCAGGCCAGCAGCAGGCCGCACAGCAGGATGGTGGCGCGCATGATTCCTCCTCGTCGCCTCATGAGAGTGCACACCAACGACCCGATGGGCAGTGGGCGAGGTCACCACAGCCCGTGTCTACCCGCGGCTACCGCTCACACACCCGCGTCCACTTCACCAGATCCTCGTGGTAGGGCCGGATGTCGCGGGACATGAAGGCCATGCCCTCCCAGGGCCCGGCGATCCGCAGCCGGCCCTCGTCGAAGTGCTCGCAGCCGTCCCGGAGCCAGCCGCGGGCCAGGTTGACGTGGGAGAAGGCGAGGATCCCCACCCGCGAGCCCTGGGGCTGCTCCCTGGACCAGACGGGATCGGGGGTCTCGGGCCAGCTCGCCCACAGCTCGGGGCTCAGATCGGCGACCAGGTAGACCACCGGGGTGTCGACGGCCGGAGGCCGGATGAGCAGGAAGGAGCTGTCGGGTTCCCCCGCCAGCCACTGGTGCATGAAGTAGGCGATGGGATCGCCCATGTGGGTCAGGCTGGTGTCGGCCATGATCCCCAGCACCCGCGGCCTGTCCCCCGCGTCCTCCATGAGGGCGTCCACCACCGGCTCCATCAACCCCAGCTCGTGCAGGTACCGAGCCTCCTTGGACAGCGGGCCGTTCACCTCGGGCTCCAGCGCGCGCCAGGTCGCGCCCACGATGCACAGCCCCAGCGCGACGCCCAGCGCGAAGCGCAGCTGGCTCCAGGGGGCCCGGGCGGGCACGGGGATGCGGGTCAGCAGCGCCAGCACACCCCAGGCCGCCAGCAGGATGTGCAGGGGCAGCACCACGGCCAGGTGGTAGGGCTGCAGGTAGCCCAGCAGCTCGGCCACCAGCAGCAGCATCCCCCAGGAGGCCGTGCCCCAGGCCACCACCGGCAGGGCCAGGGGGCTCGCGCTGCGGCGGGGCGCAAGGGCCAGCAGGGCCAGCAGCGGCAGGAACATGGGCCAGACGCCGGTGCTCATGCCGATGGTGCCCATGCTCTGCAGGGAGGTGTCCAGCAGCAGGCTGCCCAGGGTCTCCTTGAGCATGTCCACGTCCTGCACCAGGCTGGTGCCCGCGCCGGTGGCGCGGCGGTCCTGCAGCAGCAGCACGTTGTCGATCACCATGGGCAGCAGCACCAGCAGCCCGCTGACGGCCATGGCCCACAGGGCCTTCCAGCCCCGGCGCTTCACCACCCAGGGCAGCAGCACCACCGCGCCGGCCGCCGTGGCGATGGCGTAGGGGTGGTGGTGCACCGCGAGGGCCAGCAGAGCGCCGAGCAGGGCCGCGAGCCCGATCCCTCGCCAACGCGACGGGCGCTGGGGCGGCGAGAGCAGGACCACGGCCACCCAGACCGCGGCCGCCAGCACCACCGGCGCCAGGTAGGTCTGGGCCCCCCGGTGGGGGTGCCCCAGCAGCACAGGCCAGACCGCGTACAGGGACGCCGCGCCCAGGCCGGTCAGCCAGCCCCCCAGGCGCCGGCCCGCCAGCCCGATGATGGGCACGCCCAGGGCGTGGACCCCGGCGTACAGCCACAGCAGCTCGCGCATGCCCCCCGCCAGCGCCACCAGGGGGGCCACGCTCCAGGCCTGCAGCGCCCCGAAGCGGAAGTCGCCGCCGGCGCCGCGCCAGGGGAAGTCGTCGCCCCGCACGATGGCCAGCCCCTTGATGAAGGGGTGCAGGGCGTCCATCACCACCCCGGCCAGGTCGAGCCCGGACAGCCGGGCCCAGAGGCCCAGCCCGGTCACCGCCGTCAGGCCCAGCACACCCGCCCACAAGGCCAGGCGCGGCCAGGGCTGAGAGCGCGCGGTCGTGGGGTCTCCGATCACGACCCGCCGATCCAGTCGTCCAGGAAGGCGATGATGTCGTCGAACTCGTCCTGGTAGGAGTACTCGACCTCGAGCACGGCCACCCCGGTGCCGTTCAGCTCGTTGATGGCGGGGTGGTAGGGGTGCAGGGCCGGGATGGTGTCGTCGAGCACCCAGCCCTTCCAGACGTCGTAGTAGCTGCCCTGCAGATCCGAGACGAAGGCCTTCACCGGGGGGCTGCGCCGGATGGCCAGGTTCCAGGCCACCGAGCCGCCGGAGTGACCCACCACGGCCAGGCGCTCGGCGTCGACCTCGGGCAACCAGCGCAGGTATTTGGCCGCCAGCAGGCTCTCGTAGATGCGGATGGCCTCGAGGGTGAAGCCCTCGAGCAGCAGGGCGCGGGTGGCCTCGTCTTCGCTGCGATCGGCCCCCATGCCCCGGAAGGTGAAGCACATCAGGGCGTAGCCGTGGTCGGGGTACTCGGTGCCGAACAGGTCCTCGAGCACGTCGCCGGCCTGCTGACCGTGGCCGTGGACCGACAGCACCCCGGGGGCGGGGTCGCCAGACGATGCGCCGTCGGGCAGCAGCAGGATCCCGAAGAAGGAGCCCACCCAGGGGTCGTCCAGGATGAGGTGGCGCTCGGTGTAGCCGCTGCGCTCCCACTCGCCGATGACCGTGACCCCGAGCTCGCGCTCGTCCAGGTCCTCGAGCAGGAAGCCCATGTTCAGGGCCTGGCTCACCAGGCTGTCCAGCTCGCTGGAGCCCACGGCGTCGGCCGCCAGGATCTCCACCTCGCCGTCCTCCATGGCCTCGAGCTGGTCCTCGAGGGTCGACTCGCTGATGGGACGCCGGTAGCCCTCGGCCAGATCGATGAAGTCGAGGTAGGGGTCGATGCAGCCTTCGGGGTCGTCGGCGCAGTCCCAGCTGGCTTCGCTGTCCCACACCTCGACGACGTTGACGTCCTCGCCACCACCGCCGGGGGGGATGTACTCGGAGCCGGTGTCCTTGGTGCCGCCCCCACCCCAGCCTGGGCGGTCGTGACCGCAGGCGAACAGCAGGGGCAGCAGCAGCGGGACGAACACGGGGCCTCCGGGGGCTCAGCGCAGTCTACCCCGAGCATCCGCGCGATGCCGGTTTCCTGGCTGCCCGGTCGATGACGGGATTAGGGGTGAGCCATGCGCCTGTCGCTCCCCCTCCTCGCCCTGCTGCTCGTCGCCTGCGACGGTGCGCCCGATCCCACGTCGGCACCCAGCGCCGAGCCCGGTGCCGCGCCGGACCAGCCCGAGCCGCCCCCCGATGGCCCCGTCCCCCCCAGCGAGCCCGGCCCGGCGCCCGCCGCGGCGACCGCGCCACCGCCCCCCGTGCCCCCAGCCGACGCCGGGGGCTGGAGCGAACCGGGCCCCGCCAACCCCGGCGACCCCTGCCCGGGCGACATGGCCCATGTGGCCGCTGGGAGCTTCGTCTCCGGCGCCACCGGGGAGCAGGTGGTGGTCAACCCGGACTGGCCCGACGAAGGCTTCACCCCCCGCAAGCGCCACGAACGCAGCACCGGCGACTACTGCATCGACCTGTACGAGTTCCCCAACGTCAAGGGCGAAGTGCCCCGAGTCTATGTGGGCTGGGCCGAGGCCAAGCAGGCCTGCGAGTCCCGCGGCCGCCGGCTGTGCACCGAAGACGAGTGGGCCCGGGCCTGCGGCGGCGACGAGGGCTGGCTGTTCCCCTACGGCGACGTGCACGAGCCCAAGCGCTGCAACGACGAGGTCGACCCCGTGGGCGACGAGAGCCAGAAGTCCGGCGGCGGCGCCTTCCCCGACTGTGTCAGCCCCCACGGGGTGTACGACATGGACGGCAACGTGAGCGAGTGGGTCGACGCCGTCTACGAGCACGAGCCCGGGCGCGGCCGGATCGTGCGCGGGGGCACCATGTGGGTGGCGGTCTACGGCCACGGCTGCATGTCCCGCCACTTCCACCACGAGGGCGGCCCCACCCACGGCGACGACGGCTTCCGCTGCTGTGTGGATCCCTTCGACGGGAGCCCCACCCCGTGAGCATCCGAGGCGCACGCCTGCGCTGGGCCCTGCTGGCCCTGGTGCTGGTGCTGGCCACCGCCCTGCGGGTGGTGGGCCTGCGCTTCGGCTTCCCGGCCCTGACCCACGCCGACGAGCCCCAGGTCTTGATGGTCGCGGTCAACGCCGCCATGGGCGAGCTGTCCCCGGGCTTCTTCGCCTACCCCGCCCTGTTCCCGTACCTCGCGGGGCTGATCATGCGCCTGTGGGTGCTGGTGCAGCCCTGGATGTGGAGCGACTTCGGCGTGTTCTTCGACGAGTACTGCGCCGATCCCCAGGCCGCCTACCTGCTGGTGCGCAGCTGCGGCGCGGTGGCGGGCGTGGGGGTCGTCGCGGCCACCGCCTGGCTGGGCAAGCGGGCAGCGGGCCCCCGGGTGGGCCTGCTGGCCGCGGCCATCATGGCCGTGAACACCTACGCCGTGCGCGACAGTCACTTCGCCGTCACCGACACCCCCGCCACCCTGGCCGGGGCCCTGGCCCTGGTGGCCGTGCTGGCCCTGTTCGAGGGAGGCGGGCTGCGCCGAGCCGCGATCGCGGGCCTGGCCGTGGGGCTGGCGGCGGCCACCAAGTACCCGCTGGGCGTCCTCGCCCTACCCCTGGCGCTGGCGGTGCTGTGGCACGCCTGGCGGGCTCCCGGCGCCGCGGCGGGTCGGGCCAAGGGCGCCACCCTGGCCCTCATCCTGGCCGCCGTGGCCGCCGTGGCCGTCTTCCTGGCGACCAACCCCTACCTGCTGCTGGACATGGACACCGTCCGGGCCGACATGGCCCTCGAGGCCGAGCGGCGACTGGACGTGAGCGCCGCCGCCTTCGGCGGCCCCGCCTGGCGCTGGTATCTGGAGCGCACCCTGCCCGGGGCCTTCGGCTGGGCCGGCGTCACCGTCATCGCCGCGGGCTCCATCCTGGCCTTGGCCATCCGCAAGCCCAGGATGATCCTGCTGGTGCTGGCGGCGGCGGCGCTGCTGGCCCCGGCCTTCCTGGTGGTCAGCGTGGGCGAGCGCTACCTGCTGCCCGCCTACCCGGCCATGGCCGTGCTGGCGGCCTGGACCGCGGTGTGGCTGAGCCGCCGCTGCCTGACCCGGGGGCGCTGGCTGGCCAACACCGTGCTGGCCGCCCTGGTGGCCGGGTTGATCCTTCCGCCCCTGGCGCGGTCGGTGCGGCTGGTGCAGCTGTTCCATCTCCCCGACACCCGGGTCGAGGCCGCCAGCTGGATCGCCAGCGCCGTCTCTCCCGGGAGCAGCATCGCCCTGGAGTGGGCCTACGTGCCCGAGGTGGACCCCGAGACCCACAGCGCGCTCCCCCTGCGCTACGAGCTGGGCGGCCCCGAGGCCCAGGAGGCCGACTACATCGTCGTCAGCTCCTACGCCTTCAACCGCTACTTCATGGAGCCCGAGGCCCACGAGAACGAGCTGGCCTTCTTCGCCGCCCTGGACGCCGGCCCGCCCCCCGTCGCCACCTTCTCGGGCCTGCCCCCCGAGCGAGCGTTCGGCTACGTCGAGCGCGTGCCGCCGGGGCCCCTGGACCAGCAGGGGATGGTGGGGCCCGAGATCCGGATCTACGGGCCGTATTCGCGCTAGTTGTTCACTGCTCGAGCCTGCACCGCCCTCCCCGCGGCTAGCCTGGCTGCGCTGTCGCTCGCCATGCCGGCGGGCGCGGGAGGACGGACACATGACGAGCTTCTTCACCCTGTTCTTGTTCGCCGGCTGCGGCTGGTTCAGCCACGGCGACGGCGAGATCGACACCGACACCGGGCTGATCGATCCGCCCGAGTGCGATCTCGGCATCGACGAGACCTGGCCCGAGGACGGGGCCACGGACGCCTACTACCGGACGTCCGTCGTCTTCGAGCTCGACGATCCCGACACCATGGTCACCCCCTCCATCAGCCTCGCCAGCGAGCTGGGCACCATCGACGGCTACAGCGGGCTGGCGGAGGACGAGGAGACGGTCACCTTCACGCCCGCCGCCCCCCTGGACCCCCAGACCGCCTACGCCGCGACCCTGACCTCCTGCCGCGGGGAGGCCACCATCGAGTTCACCACCTCGGAGCTGGGCCTGCCCCTCCAGGCCGATCCCACCGGGGTGACCTGGTCCGTGGACCTGACCCAGGGGCGGGTGCTGAAGCCCGAAGGTGTGGGCGACATCATCTTCGAGCTCGGGGTGCCGCCGGTGCTGGTGGAGGTGCAGCGGGCCGACGATGAGCTCGAGCTGATGGGGGCCATCGCCCTCGAGGACGGCAGCCAGGACCCCTGCACGCCGACCATCCCCTTCCCGATCGCCGCGTTCGACGACAGCCCCTTCTTCGATGTGCCCGCCAGCCTGGTGACCCTCGAGGTGGCCGGCATGGTGCTGCCTGTGCACGAGTTCGTGCTCGAAGGGACCATCGCCCCCGACGCCACCTGGTTCGGTGGGGCCGTGATCGGCGGCGAGCTGGACGCCCGGGAGCTGGCCGACCTGATCGACGAGGTGGACACCCCCGAGGACCTCTGCAACCTCACCGCCAGCTTCGGCGCCCCCTGCCAGCCCTGCAGCACCGACGGCGAAGAGTACTGCCTCGAGGTGCTGGTGGACAGCCTGGTGGGCGAGCAGGTCGCGGTGGACCTCGAGGAGATCATCGACCCCAGCACGGACCCCGACTGCGCCGAGTAGCTCTCAGCGCAATCGCTCCACGGCCTCCGGCGGCAGGCAGAGGCGGGTGCGCTTGCTGCGACTGCGGTCCTTCTCGATGACCGTGGCCGGCAGGCCGTGGCGGGTGAACAGCCGGCGGGCGTTGTAGATGGCGGTGTTCAGGGCGGTGCGCGAGCGCTGTCCCGCCGCCCCGCCCCACAGGGCCTCTTCCAAGACAGCGTCAGGGACCCACTCGCCGGGGGTCTGGGCGATGGTCCACAGCAGCAGGAAGCTCTGGCCCGCCGGCTCGACCCAGGCCGTGCCGCCGTGCTCCACCCGCACCAGCCCGTCCTCGCCGTCCCAGGCCAGCACCAGGCGCAGGGGCGGAGGGGCGGCGTCGGCCACGGTGTGCTCCCGGATGGCGCGGGCGGCGGCCTCCACGGCGTCGGCCCGGGCCCGGACCACCCAGATGCTGGCACCGCCGAGCACCACCCGGCTTCCATCGCCGAGCACACGCCAGCCCTTCACCCGCCGCCCGTCCACGCTCGTGCCGTTCTTGGAGCCCAGATCCCGCAGGGACCAGCCCCGACCGCGCCGCTGGATGACGGCGTGGTGGGCGCTGACCCGCGGGTGGTCGACCACCAAGCCATTGCCCGGGTCCCGGCCGATGGTCAGGGTGCGGGTGAAGCGGACCCTGCGCGCACCAGCGTCCTCGATGAGGACCAGGCCCGGCACCGGGCCGCTGCGGCTGGCGGTGGTGGGCAGCCCCGAGGGCTTCGCCGGCGCCTCGGCCACCTGCCAGGTGACGCCCCCGCCGAAGCGCAGGCGGTCGCCAGGCACCAGCCACTGCCGGCCCTCCACCGCCCTCCCGTTGAGGGTGGTGCCGTTCTTGGAGCCGAGATCCCGCACCCACCAGCCGTCGGCGGTGCGCTCGACCACGGCGTGCTGACGGCTGACCCCATCGTGGTCCAGCACCAGGCCGTTGGACGGGTGCCGCCCGACCCCCAGCGCCGCGTCGAGGGCCACGCGCACCCGGCCCCGGGCGTCGTGTCCGTCCAGGGCCTCGAGGCAGAGGGTCATGGGGTCTCCGTGCGGTCTTCATGAGCATAGACCACCTCGATCCGGGTAAGGGATCCCATGACCGACAGCCCCCACCCTCGCACCCTCTGCGACGGCCGCTACCAGCTGGCCGAGCGCCTGGGCGAGGGGGGCTCCGCCACCGTCTGGCGGGCCTGGGACAGCCTGCTCGAGGTCGAGCGGGCGGTGAAGCTCCTGGCCGCCGATCGCGCCGGCGACCCCGCGACGCGATCCCGCTTCCTGGCCGAGGCCCGCGCCATGGCCGGGCTGGGGCACGAACACGTGCTCGCCGTGCACGACATGGGCCAGGACGGCCCCTGGGTCTTCATGGTCACCGAGCTGGCCCCGGCGGGCAGCCTGTGGGACTGGGTGCGCCGCCACGGGCCCATGCCCCCCGCCATGGCCGTGCGCCTGCTGGCCCCGGTGGGCCGAGCCCTCGAGGCCGCCCACAACGCCGGCATCGTGCACCGGGACGTCAAACCCCAGAACGTGCTCATCAGCGCCGAGGGCCAGCCCCGCATCGGCGACTTCGGCATCGCCCGCGTGCGGCGCCCCAGCGAGGACGCCCTGACCCGCACGGGCTCGGCCCTGGGCACCTGGGGCTTCATGGCCCCGGAGCAGCGCAAGGACGCCCGCAGCGTGGACGCCCGCGCCGACGTCTACGCCCTGGGGGCGAGCCTGTGGGCGCTGCTGGCCGCCGAGGTGCCCGTGGACCTGTTCGCCTGGGGGGTCGAGGCCGACCTGGCCTCGGAGCCGCCACCGGAGCTGCTGGCCTTGATCCGGCGCGCGACCCAGTTCGAGCCCGAGGAGCGCTTCGAGGACATGGGGGCGATGGCGGCCGCGTTGGAGTCGCTGCTGCCGTCGCTGCCTGATGATCCGGATGAGACGCCGGTCGTTGGAGCGCCGATGCGCCGCCATGATGCCTTGGCGCCGACGCGGACGGCGGGGCCGGTGCCTGAGAGGCTCTCGAGGCTGCCCGCCATCGCCGCGGGGGTCGCGGTGTCGGTGGTGCTGGCGAGCGGGGGTTGGTGGATGTGGGGCCGACAGCCCACAGCCGACAGCCCACAGCTGCCAGCGGTCGCGGATGACCAGGTCGGGGCCGGGGGTGTCCCGGCCGTCGCCGAGGACCGAGGGGGAGACGTGCTGGCACCGCCCCCCTCCCCCGAGCCCTCCCCCCAGAGGGGAGAGGGGGGAGAGGTGGTGGCCCCTCCCCCGGCCTCCGAGCCCTCCCCCCGGAGGGGAGAGGTGGTGGCCCCTCCCCCGGCCTCCGAGCCCTCCCCCCAGGAGGGAGAGGGGGGTGAGGTGGGCGCGTCCGTCACCGTCACCGGTGATGTGTTCGAGGCCACGCTGATCGACGTCACCGGCGGACGACACGCGCCGGGCACCCTGGCTCCGGGGGGCTACGTGCTCGAGGTCGCGCTCACCAACGGCACCACCATCACGCGTGAGGATCTGGTGCAGCTCGCCGAGGGCGACGAGCTCGTCGTCAACTGCCTCGTGGCGGTCGAAAACTGCCGCCTGGTCGATTGAACATGCGCCCATTTGTCCTCATCATCTCCACACTGCTGACCGCCTGCACCCCGGCCCCTGACAGCGCCGTGGACGACAGCGGCAGCCCCGAACTCAGCCCCCAGCTCGTCATGGGGGAGGCATGGAACCCCGTCGACGGCAGCTTCGGCCGGGTGTTGGTGCGCGACGAGGGCTTCCTGCTGGGCTTCGTGAGCATGGGCAACGAGCACCTGCTGCGGGGCTACGACGAGAGCTGGCAGTCCACGGGCGAGCTGCACACCCTCGCCGAACCCGGCGACCGGCAGCCGGACATGATCCTGGTCGATGGGCTGGGCGGCATGCTCCACGGCCTGCTGGGCAAGGACGGCGACGGCCCCGGCACCACCCTGCGGCTGCTGGACGACGCCAACAGCGAGATCGCCTCCAGCGGCAACCTGCTGGAGACCGACGAGGAGCGCTCCCTGGACCCCAGCCTGGCCGTCTCCGGGGAGCGTGCCTGGCTCGGCACCGAGTACCGGCAGGACGGCGCCGGCTGGGAGGACAACATCGCCCCCAGCGCCGAGCTGGAGCGGGGCCTGCTGCTCCGGGAGCTGGACGCCGACCTGGCCGTCGAGGCCACCCACACCCTCACCGCCACCATCCCCGGCGCCGAACCGCCGGGACAGTTCTGGGGCCTGGGGACCGCGCAGCTGCGTGACGCCGATCGCCACTGGGTCTTCGCGGCGGCCGCGAGCGGCGCGACCGAGCACTTCGCCGAGGGCGAGAGCGCCGGCACCCGGCGCATCTGGGCCCTCGAGTACGACAACGACCTCACCTTCATCGCCGCCCATGGCCCCCTCACCCCCGAAGACGAGGACAGCTATTGGTGCACGGCCGTCGCCCGCATGGGGGAGCACACCCTGCTGGCACACACCTTCCGGCGGCCCGAGGACGGCCCGGTGCTGGGGCCGCCGGCGCCGGACAGCGGCCACATCGCGCTGCTGCTGCTGGACGCCGACTTCGCCGTGCTCGACCGCGTCGAGGTCACCGCCTACCGCAGCGACGACATCGCCGCGGGCATGGGCGGCCACCGGGCGGGCCTGGCCGTGGAGGGCGAGCGGGCCTGGCTCAGCTGGGACGGCCCCGCCGAGGTCTGGGTCCAGGAGCTCTCGCTCGGCTGGGAGTGAGGACGCCGCCGTCGCACAGCGCCCACGACCC
>CAYZVO010000021.1:61824-63079 GCA_964481655.1 uncultured Enterobacterales bacterium
GGGGCTGGGCGGGTGGGGGGGTTTTTTGTCCGCGCTGGTGGAACTGACTCGGCGACACCCCAAGGCTGCGGCCTGTTTTCGTCGCAGGGGTCCCTCGGTCCACGCTCCGACGCCCCGAATCGTGGCACGATCGGCTGGCATCCTCCTTGCACCACACGCGCGTATGGCCAGAGGTGTGCGATGAAACGGTTCTCCCTGCTCTTCTTGCTCGCGGGCTCGTTCGCTGTGGCGGCGCCGGCCCAGGACACCACCACCACGGAGCCGGTCGCCCAGACCGACCAGGACCTCCAGGTGATCGCGTTCCCGGCTTCGGTCATCGTGCGGGTGGACGACGACACGGCGGTTCCCGCCCAGGAGGCCGCCGTCTGGTTCGCCTCCAAGGATGGCGAGCTCACCGAGGTCAGCCTGCGCTTCGCGGTGGAGCGAGCCACGGTGCTCGACCTTCGTTCATCGAGCTTCCAGGCCGAGATCGACAACGTCACCTTGCTGACCATGACCCCCGACCTGCCGGTCTGGGTGCTGGCCAAGGGCAACGCCGAGCTGCTCGAGACCGTGCGCACCCAGCTGGGTGAGGGCGGATCCCTCGATGGGGTGGCGACCATGGCGGGAGGCTCCGGCTACCCCCTTCTGTTCGACCTCGACAACTACGAGTACCAGGGCATCGTCCAGGACACGGGCCCGAGCTTCGAGGGGGGTGAGTGATGCTGCGCACCCTGCTCATCCTCGTCCTCTCCCTCTGGGCCGTCCCGGCCATCGCGCAAGACAGCTGCGTGGTCCCCCCTGTCAGCGGCGTGCAGGACGTCCAGGCGGCCCAGGCCACCCGGGCGGTGCACGACGTGCAGCGGGCCACGGCCCCCGACGCCACCAAGTCGGTGGTGGTCAACACCCGCTCCCTGTTCAGCTCCGGCCCCCGGGTCTCCACCCTCACCAAGGTCCTGCGCACCGTGGCCAACGAGCCCGGCGAGAAGGGCTGGGTGGGCCTGGACATCACCGCCGGTGGCAAGTTCGGCACCGGCGCCGTGAACGGCTCGGTCGAGGGCGAGGTGGATCTCGAGGTCGCCTACTCCATGTCCGACGAGAACCGCGTCATCATGGGCTTCGACGCCGAGGCCGCCATCAAGGCCGGCATCAGCCTGGCGGGCATCGTGGATGTGGGCGGCAAGGTGGAGTTCGGCGGCTCGGTCATCAAGCTGTCCTTCCCGGACTCCAGACCTCCTGACATGGGCCCGCTATCAGGTGTCACCAACTCCGCCCT
>CAYZVO010000022.1:0-44475 GCA_964481655.1 uncultured Enterobacterales bacterium
GCGTCGTGGGCGCCAAGGGTGGCCGCTCCGGCGGCGGAGGGCGGGGTGTTGGCGTCGTGGGCGCCAAGGGTGGCCGCTCCGGCGGCGGAGGGCGGGGTGTTGGCGTCGTGGGCGCCAAGGGTGGCCGCTCCGGCGGCGGAGGGCGGGGTGTTGGCGTTGTGGGCGCCAAGGATGGCCGCTCCGGCGGCGGAGGGCGGGGTGTTGGCGTTGTGGGCCCTACATGCCGGTGACTTCGCCGTCGTGCTGCCGCGAGTACGGTCGTTGGTGACTTGGGGCTGACCGCGCGCCGAGCGCCTTGGCGGCCGCTTGGCAATCGAACCGGGGATCGCCCAGAAGTATGCAAGCCGCCAGCGCTGCCTGCGCGACCACCGATCTGGGGTCGGCGTGCTGGCGGGGGGGGCGCTGGTGATGGGTCGTCTCGCCACAGATTACTTCGCGCCGAGCGCCTTGGTGGCTGACGAGCACCGTGTTCGCGCGCTTGGCAATCGAGCCGGGGATCGCTCCATGTTCGGAGCACCAAAAAGCCCCGCAGTGCAAAGCACTGCGGGGCTTGATGGCACTCCCAACGGGAATCGAACCCGTGTTTCCGGCGTGAGAGGCCGGCGTCCTAGGCCGCTAGACGATGGGAGCAGAACAATGTCAAAACTATTTATAAGAAGAGTGGTTGAGGCGCCAGGACTCGAACCTGGAACCTTCGGGGCCAGAACCCGACGTCTTGCCAATTCGACCACGCCTCAACGAGCGCCCGGCATTTACTAAGGCGGCTGGCGGGTGTCAAGCGAGTTTGTTCATCCGAGCGCAGCTGCGCGGGCGGCGGCCAGGGCGGCGCCGCGGCGGATTCTGGCGAGGCTGCTCGACTTGCCCAGTGCCGCCAGGGTTTCCCAGATCCCGGGTCCCTGACCGGCGCCGCAGACCGAGACGCGCAAGGGCTGAGCCAGCGCACCCAGCTTCAGCTCCCGCTCGGCGAGGAAGCCGGTGATGGTCTCCTCGAGCTGGGCCTCGGTCCAGGGCTCGAGGGCCTCGAGCAGGGTGATGGTGTCGGCCATCAGGGTGGCGCGGCCGGCCTTGAGGTGCTTCTTGACCGCCTTGGCGTCGTACTCGAGCTCCTGGTCCCCGATGAAGTAGAAGGCGCACTTGTCCGCGGCCTCGATCAGGTTGCCGGCCCGCTGCTGGATGGTGGCCACCGCGGCGGGGAGGCGCTCGTCGGGCTCGAGGCCCCGGGCGCGGAGCAGCGGCGCGACGCGCTCGGCCAGGGCGGCGGGCTCGAGGCGGGCCATCCACTGCTGGTTGACCCAGTCCAGCTTGGCGGCGTCCCAGCGGCCGGCGGCCAGGCCGATGCCCTCGATGGAGAACTTCTCGAGCAGGTCCTCGACGGAGAACAACTCGTCGTCGCCGTGGGCCCAGCCCAGGCGCACCAGGTAGTTCACCATGCCCTCGGCCAGGTAGCCCTGCTCGAGGTAGGCGCCGACGCTGGTGGCGCCGTGGCGCTTGGAGAGGCGCTTGCCGTCGGGGCCCAGGATCAGGGGCACGTGTCCGAACTTCGGCGGCTCGGCGCCCAGGGCGCGGTAGATGTGGACCTGCTTGGGGGTGTTGCCCAGGTGGTCGTCACCGCGGATGACGTGGGACATCTTCATGCTGTGGTCGTCCACCACCACCACGAAGTTGTAGGTGGGGTCGCCGTTGGTGCGCCGCAGGACGAAGTCGTCGAGCTGGGCGTTGGCGAAGGAGACGTGGCCCTTGACCAGGTCGTCGAAGGACACCTCGCCGTGGGTGGGCATGCGGAAGCGCACCACGTGGGGGCCGCAGTCGGGGCCCAGCTCGGCGTCGCGGCAGCGGCCGTCGTACTTGGGGTCGCGCTTGGCGGCGAGGGCGTCGGCCCGCAGCTGCTCGAGGCGCTCGGTGGAGCAGGTGCAGCGGTAGGCGTGGCCGCTGGCCAGCAGCTGGTCGATGGCCTGCTGGTAGATCTCAGCGCGCTCGGTCTGGCGGTAGGGGCCGTAGGGGCCGCCACAGTCGGGGCCCTCGTCCCACTCCAGGCCCATCTTGGCCAGGTCCCGCAGGATCTCCTGCTCGTTCTCGCGGGTGGAGCGCTCGGCGTCGGTGTCCTCGAGGCGCAGCACGAAGCTGCCGCCGAGGCGACGGGCCAGCAACCAGTTGAACAGGGCGGTGCGGGCGCCGCCGATGTGCAGGTGGCCGGTGGGGCTGGGGGCGAAGCGGACCCGGATGGGCGTGGAGGTCATGGGGGCTCCAAGCAGGCAAGCGCCAGCGGTCGCGGTGGACGCGGCGGGTGGTGGTGACGAGGCCGCCAGCTACTTCAGCGGAGGGAATTCGTCCAGGTGGTAGCCGTAGGGCTCGAGCAGGCGGTTGGCCTGCTTGACGTAGCTCTCGATGGTGACCTTGGCCTGGCCCAGCTTCTTCTGGCCGGAGGCGAAGGCCTGGGGGTCGTTGGACTGGAAGGCACCGACCATCTCGTTGTAGGCCTCGGCCTGCAGGGTCCAGGCGGTGACCGCCTGCTGGTGGATGTCCTGGAGCTCTTCGAGCCCGGGGTCGACCCCGGCGATCCCGGCCTGCAGATCCCTGGCCTGGGGGATGACCTGGGTCTCCAGCTGCTGGACCACCCCGTCCATGCCCTGCTCGTCCTTGTGCACCGCCTTGGCGAGCACCAGGAACTGGCTGGCCAGGCGGGTGTTCTCCGCCATCAGCGGATCCATGGCGGCGTGGTAGGCGGCGACCTCGTCGGCGACGGGGTCACTGCAGGCGATCAAGCCGGCCAGGGCGAGGGTGGTGAGGCGCTGGAGGCGGGCCATGGTGGGAACTTCCTGACGGTCTCGGCGTGTACCGGGCGTCGCCCGGTGAGGCATGGGTTATCGGCTCGAGAGGAGATCGCCCAGCAGTGAAGACCCTCGAGACCATCGCTCGCCGAGCCCGCTATGCCCGCCGCGCCCTCCTGGCAGACCCCCCGGGGGCTCGCCGGCGGGTGCTCGGCCGCCTGCTGGGCCGGCGCGTCCCGATCCCGGGTCGGGTGGTCATCGATCCGGGCCGCAACTGGGCCGGGCTGCCCCAGGGCGAGCCCCTGCCCCTCGAGCAATGGCAGGAGATCCTCCTGTCCGCGGTCGAGTGGCTCGGCCCGGTCCCGGTCACCTTCCTCTCCCGCAGCGAGACCCTCTCGCCCCTCGTCCCCGAGCTGATCCGCTTCGCCAACCGGCTCGAGTGCGCCGTCTCGCTGTACGGCGTCGACGGCGGCATCGACGAGGATCTGGCGGTGCGCTTGGTGGACATGGGCCTCGGCCGCGCCTGCCTGGTGCTGGGTGGGGTCACCCCCGATCTGCACGCCGAGGTCTCCGGGCGCAGCGTCGGCCGCACCACCGCGGCGGTCCGCGCCCTGGTCCGCGCGCGGCAGCTGAGGGGCGAACAGCTCGACGTCGTGGTGGACTTCCCGTGCACCCCCGCCACCGCCAAGGACCTCGAGGCCGTGCTCGGCTGGGCCAAGCAGGCCGGCGCCGACGGCTTCGCGGTCTCGCCGCCCTTCCTCGCCCCCGCGGCGTCGGCCGAGTTCCCCGATGAGCTCGCCCGGCGCATCGCCGAGCTCGAGGCCGCCGGCGGCTTCCACCGCACCGCCCGGGGCACCGTCGGGGCGCTCCGCGCCTCCTGGGAGGCGGGCGACGGCAGGCCGGGGGGCCTGGGACCCACGGTCTGTCCCGTGGCCGGCCTCCGCCTCGACGTGCGCGGCTGCGGGCGCTTCGGATCCTGTCCCTTCCATCGCTCCATCGGCCGGCTCGGGCCTGGCGTCGATCTCGCTCAGGCCTGGGCCGACGGTCGTGAGCACTTCGAGGCGGTGCGCAGCTGCGCCCGCTTCTGCCGCCACCAGGAGCTCGTGCCCCCGGGCATCGCGCCACCCTGGAGCCCCTAGCTTCCCGAGGACCCCATGCGTCTGCGCATCGACGAGCTCCCCGAAGATGGCCGTTTCTTCGAGCTGGACATGGACACCGCCTGGGCGGTGGGTGCGGTCTCCGAGGCCTTCGAGGGCACCGTGCACCATCTCGATGGCGCGCTGCGCGTGCGCCCCATCGGCCAGGGCGTGACGGTCGCGGGCAGCGCCGCGGTCACCGTCGAGCAGCGCTGCGACCGCTGCCTCGCGGCGGTGCGCTCGAGTCTCGAGGGCAGGGTGGACCTCTACTTCGACAACACCCGCCTCGAGGGCGACGCCAACGTGGGCCTGCACCAGGACGAGCTGGACGTGGGCTTCCTGGACGACGGCGAGCTGGACCTCGGCGCGGCGCTGGGGGAGTTCTTCCTGCTCGAGGCACCCACCCGCGTTCGCTGTCAGGATCCGGGTGTGGAGCGCGCCGAGCCGGGGGCCTGTGAGCTGGCTTCGGCCCAGCCCGACGACGAGCCCGACGTCGATCCTCGCTTCGCCGCGCTGAAGAACTTCCAGGCGGACTAGGCCCCGGCGCTTTACAAACCTCGCCGGTTGCAATAGAAGCCGCCGGCGTCACCCCCCCCGGGGGTCCCTGTTTACGTGGGAAACCTCGTTCCCGCCTTGCTCGCCGGCAAGCCCGGCCCAAACGGAGGCGACCATGGCCGTCCCCAAGAAGCGTACCTCGTCCAGCCGCCGCAACATGCGTCGCAGCCACGATCGGCTGTCGGCTCCGACCAACGTCGAGCTCTGCCCCGAGTGCGGTGAGATGAAGCTCCGCCACCACGTCTGCGAGTCCTGCGGGACCTACCGCGGGCGCAAGGTCCTCGAGGTCGAGGACCAGGACTAGCCCCCTGACCGGGTGCGTCCATTGGCTGGTCCTCACGGCTCGGTGAGCCTGATCGCGGGTGGTCCATCCCGCGGTTGCCATCCACGGGGCCCCGGCTATATACGAGGGCCGCTGGGCGGAGTCCCGATCCGGCGATCCCTGCGACAAGTGAGGTTGGAATGTCTGGAAACCAGGACATCGTCGAGCGCGTCAAGCGTCTGATCGCCGAGAACCTCGGCGTCGCTCTGGAAGAGGTCCGCTCCGACGCGGCTTTCGTCGATGATCTCGGCGCTGACAGTCTCGACATCGTCGAGCTGGTCATGGCGATCGAGAAGGAATTCGATGTGGAGATCCTCGACGAAGACGCCGAGGAGATCAGCACGGTCCAGGACGCCATCGACTACATCCAGGACCACGCCTAGGTCGTGACCCAGCCTCCAGCTACGGCCGAATCCCGCGGCCGCGCTGCGCGGCGGGTGGTGATCACGGGCCTCGGGGCGCTGTCGCCCTGCGGGCTGGACGTGGCCAGCACCTGGGACGCCCTCGTGCACGGACGCTCGGGCATCCGGCCCATCAGCGCCTTCGACGCCGACGGCTGGCCGGTGCGCATCGCCGGTGAGCTGCCCGGTTTCGATCCCCTCGACCACTTCACCCGCCACGAGGTCAAGCGCCTCGAGCGCTTCTCCCAGCTCGCGTGCGTGGCCGCCGAGCAGGCCGTCGGCGACGCCGGGCTCGAGCTCCCCGGGGCGCGGCCCGAGCGGGTCGGGGTGTACGTGGGCACCGGCATCGGTGGGTTGGGGGAGATCGAGCGGGGTGTAGGGTCCCTCACCGAGTGGGGCTACAAGGGCCTCTCGCCGTTCTTCCTGCCGCGCATCCTCACCAACCTGGCCGCGGGCAACGTCGCCCTGCGCCACGGTGCGAAGGGCCCGAGCCTCTGTGTCAGCACAGCCTGCGCCGCGGGCAACCACAGCATCGGTGAGGCCTGGCGCTGCATCCGCGACGACCAGGCCGACGTCGTCATCGCCGGTGGGGCCGAGGCCTGCATCGCGCCCATCGCCGTGGCCGGCTTCGCGGTGATGCGCAGCCTGTCGCGCCGCAACGACGATCCGGCGACCGCCTCCCGGCCCTTCGATCGCGGCCGCGACGGCTTCGTGATGGCCGAGGGCGCCGCCATGCTGGTGCTCGAGGAGCTCGACCACGCGCTCCAGCGTGGGGCTCCCATCTACGCCGAGCTCGTGGGCTACGCCCTCAGCAACGACGCCCACCACATCACCTCCCCACCCCCGGGGGGCGACGGCGCGGCGCGCTGTATGGCCGCCGCCCTGCGCTCGGCGGGCCTGCAGCCCGAGGCCGTGGGGTACGTCAACGCCCACGGCACCTCCACCGAGGCCAACGACCCCGCGGAGACCGCCGCGATCCACACCGTCTTCGGCGAGCACGCCCAGCGCCTGGCCGTCTCGTCCACCAAGTCGGTCACCGGCCACCTGCTGGGCGCCGCCGGGGGTATCGAGGCCGTGGCCACCGTCATGGCCCTGCGCCACGAGCTGCTGCCTCCCACCGCCACCCTCGTCGATCCCGATCCCGCCTGCGACCTCGACTACATCCCCGGCCGGGCCCGGCCGGCGCGGGTCGAGGTCGCGCTGTCGAACGCCTTCGGCTTCGGTGGCACCAACGCCTGCCTCGTCTTCCGCCGCTTCCACGACAAGGATCGCCCATGAGCTCCGCTGCCGCCTCCCTCCGCCTCGTCGCCGGCTCCGATCATGCCGGCGTCGATCTGAAGAACCACCTCGTCGGCTGGCTGCGCGCCCGCGGGTACGAGGTCGAGGACGTGGGCACGCACGACCACGCCAGCTGCCACTACCCGGACTTCGCCAAGGCCGTCGCCGGGGCGGTGGCGGACGGCCGCGCCGACCTGGGGCTGCTGGTCTGCGGCACCGGCCAGGGCATGGCCATGGCCGCCAACCGCCTGCCCTCCGTGCGCGCCGGCGTGGTCGCCGACACCTTCTCCGCCGCGGCCATCCGCGAGCACAACGACGCTCGCGTCATCTGCCTGGGCCAGCGGGTCATCGGCCCCGGGCTGGCCGAGTCCTGCCTCGAGGCGTTCCTGGGCGCCGAGTTCCAGGGCGGACGCCACGCACAGCGCGTGGGCATGTTCAGCGAGATCGAGACCGGATAGTAGCCCTCCATGCGCTGTCCCTTCTGCGGCGATCCGGCCAGCCGGGTCATCGACTCTCGTGCCTCCGAGGCCAGCATCCGGCGTCGGCGGGAGTGCGAGGCCTGCGGCCGCCGCTTCACCACTCAGGAGCGGGTCGAGGTCCGCCTGCCCATGGTGGTCAAGAAAGACGGCCGGCGCGAGCCCTTCGATCGCGAAAAGATCCGCCTGGGTTTCCGGCTGGCTTGCCGCAAGCGGCCCGTCACCGCCGATCGCATCGAGCAGGCCGTTGACGGTGTCGAGCGCGCGGTGCTGGAGACCGGCGAGCGGGAGATCGACTCCATCGAGGTGGGCCGCCTGGTGCTGGCCGCCCTCGAGGACATGGACCCCGTGGCCTGGCTGCGCTTCGCCTCGGTCTATCAGGAGCTCGAGAGCCCCGAGGCGCTGGTGGAGCTGGTGCGGGGCATGACGGGCAAGGAGCCGCGGTGAGCCACGAGCGCTGGATGCAGCGCTGCATCGAGCTCGCCCGCCAGGCCCGTGGACGCACGGCCCCCAACCCCATGGTGGGGGCGGTGGTGGTCGCCGACGGCGCCGTGGTCGGCGAGGGCTTCCACGCCCGCGCTGGCGAGCCCCACGCCGAGGTTGTGGCCCTGCGTGAGGCGGGGGAGCGGGCCGTGGGCGGCACCATCTACGTCAACCTCGAGCCCTGCAGCCACCACGGCCGCACGCCGCCCTGCACGGAGTCCATCCTGCGGGCGGGCGTCTCCCGGGTCGTGGTCGGCATGTCGGATCCCGACGCCAGGGTCGACGGCCGCGGCATCGCCCGGCTGCGCGAGGAAGGCCTCGAGGTGCTCGTGGGCGTCTGTGAGCAGGCCTGCATGGAGCTCAACGCCGCCTTCGTCACGGCCACCCGGCTCGGCCGCCCGCTGGTGGTGCTCAAGGCTGCCGCCACCCTGGACGGCCGCATCGCGACCGCCGGCGGTGAGAGCCGCTGGATCACGGGCCCCCGCGCCCGCGAGCACGTCCACGGTCTGCGGGACGAGCTCGATGCGATCCTGGTGGGCTCGGGTACCGCGCTGGCGGACGATCCCCAGCTGACCTGTCGCCTCGAGGGCGGTCGGGATCCGGTGCCTGTGGTGCTGGACGCCCGCCTGCGGGTGCCCGGCTCGGCGCGGGTCTTCGCGTCCGCGGGCGCCCGCGCTCTGGTCTACAGCGCCGTGGCTCCCCCTGTGGATCACCCCGCCACCGTCGTGCAGGTCCCCGCCGCTCCCGGTGGTGGCGTCGAGCTGTCCGCCGTGCTGTCCCACCTGGCGCTCCGGGGTGTGCACTCGCTGCTGGTCGAAGGGGGCGGTCTGGTGCACCGGGCCTTCCTCGACGCGGGCCTGGTGGATCGGGTGCTGCTCTACCTGGCCCCGAAGATCTTCGCCGGCGGCCCCGGCTGGGTCGCGGGCCCCGGGTTCGAGCGCATCGCCGAGTCCTTCGACCTGGAGCTGGCCCGGGTCATCGAGCTGTCACCCGATGTGCTCCTCGAGCTGCGCCGCCGGGATAGCTAGCCCGGCCCCAGCCTCGGCGGAGGTCTCGAAATGTTCACCGGCCTGGTCGAAGATGTCGGCACCATCGTCAGCGTCCAGCCCGAAGGCGGTGGACGGCGGCTCGAGATCCGCACCGCGCTGGACACCGACGGCATCGCCCCCGGCGACTCCGTGGCCGCCGATGGCATCTGCCTGACCGCCACCGCCTTCCCCGGCCCCGGCCGCTACGTGGTGGTGGCCGGCCGGGAGACCGTGGAGCGCACCACCCTGGGGGCCTGGCGCCCCGGCCGGCAGGTCCACCTCGAGCGCGCGCTGCGCCTCGGCGACCGCCTGGGCGGCCACATCGTGCAGGGCCACGTGGACGGCGTGGGCACCGTCGACCGCATCGAGCGCCAGCAGGAGAGCTGGGTGCTGTGGGTGCGCCCGCCGGCCGAGCTGCTGCGCTACCTGGCCCCCAAGGGCAGCGTGGCGGTCGATGGCATGAGCCTGACCGTCAACGAGCTGGCGGGCGGCGCCTTCCGGCTGAACATCATCCCCCACACCGCCGAGAACACCCGCGTGGCGCAGCTGCGGCCGGGCGATCCCCTCAACCTCGAGGTGGACGTGCTGGCCCGCTACGTGGAGCGCCTGCTGGCCCGCGAGCCCGACGAGGCCGCGGGCGGGCTCGACATCGATCGCCTGCGCAGCGCGGGCTTCCTCTAGTCCTCCGGAGACGACATGGTCCCCAACCCCCCCGACGCCGACAACTTCGTGGTGATGGATCCCGATCCCATCCGCCGCATGGAGCTGGCCCTCGAGGACATCCGCGCCGGGCGCATGGTCATCCTCGTGGACGACGAGGATCGCGAGAACGAGGGCGACCTCGTGATGGCGGCCGAGATGGTCACCCCCGAGGCCATCAACTTCATGGTCACCCACGCCCGCGGCCTGGTCTGCCTGCCCCTGACCGAGAGCCGCGTGCGGCAGCTCGAGCTGCCCATGCAGGCCTCCCGCAACCGGGGGCGCTTCGGCACCGGCTTCACGGTCAGCATCGAGGCGCGCACCGGGATCACCACCGGCATCTCGGCTCAGGACAGGGCCCGGACCATCCTGGTGGCCATCGCCGCCGACGCCAGCCCGGACGACCTCGAGACCCCGGGGCACATCTTCCCCCTCAAGGCCCGCGACGGCGGCGTGCTGGTCCGCACCGGCCAGACCGAGGGCTCGGTGGACCTGGCCCGCCTGGCCGGGCTCGACCCCTCCGGCGTGATCTGCGAGGTGCTCAACGAGGACGGCACCATGGCCCGCCTGCCCGACCTCGAGCGCTTCGGGGCCGAGCACCGGGTGCGCATCGTCACGGTCGAGGACATCGTCCGCTGGCGGCTGCGCCACGAGCACACCGTCGAGGTCGCCCTCGAGACCGAGTTCCCCGTGCGCGGCCTGGGCAGCTTCCGGCTGCGGGTGTTCCGCACCTCCGTGGACGCCGGCCTGCACCTGGCGCTGTCCCGCGGCGATCTGGTCGGGGGCGAGCCTCCCCTCGTCCGCGTGCAGACCCACTGCATCCCCGGCGACGTCTTCCACGGCCTGACCTGCGACTGCGGCGCCCAGCTCGAGGCCTCCCTGGGCCGCATCGCCGACGAAGACCGCGGCGTGTTCCTCTACCTGAACCACCACGAAGACCCCCACGAGCCCGGGGTGCTGCTCGAGCGGCTGCGCGCCCACCTGACCCCGTCCATCGAAGAGGGCGACGAGCCGGTGCGCACCGGCGAGAGCGAGCTGCGCAACTTCGGCATCGGCGCCCAGATCCTCTGCACCCTGGGGGTGCGGGAGATCCGGCTGCTCACCAACAACCCCCGCAAGATCGTCGCCCTCGAGGGCTTCGGCCTGCGCGTCTCCGACCGGGTCCCCCTCGAGGTGGCCACCCACAGCGAGACCGGCCCCTTCCTCGAGGCCCAGCGCCTGCGCATGGGCCACCTGCTCCATCCCCACAAAGGGTGAGCGCCGCCCGGCAAACAGTTAGCAGGCCCCCGAGCCGCCACCATCCCCTGGAGAACCCGATGCCCAACACCTACGAAGGCATCCTCACCGACACCGGCGGTCGCTTCGCGATCGCGGTCGGTCGCTTCAACAGCTTCATCACCCAGCGCCTCGTCGACGGCGCCCTGGACACCCTGAACCGCCACGGCGTCGACATCGCCGAGCGGGTGGACATCGTCTGGGCTCCGGGAGCGTTCGAGCTCCCGCTGGTCACCAAGCGCCTGGCCGCCAAGGACAGCTACGACGCGATCATCGCGCTGGGCTGTGTCATCCGCGGCGGGACCCCCCACTTCGACTACGTGGCCGCCGAGGTCTCCAAGGGCCTCGCCTCCGTGTCGCTGGACGCGGGCGTGCCGGTCGCCTTCGGCATCCTGACCACCGACAACGTCGAGCAGGCGGTGGATCGCGCCGGCACCAAGATGGGCAACAAGGGCGCCGAAGCCGCGCTCTCCGCCCTCGAGATGGCCAACCTCGTGCGAGCCATCGAGGATCTCTAGCCATGCCAGGTCGCCGTCGCGCACGTGAGCTCGTGCTCCAGGCCCTCTACGATGCCGATCTCGCAGGGATGAAGCCCCAGGATGCCCTGACCTCCCTGTGGGCGGCGCTGCTCGACGACGACGGCACCCTCGGAGGGGGTGGGCTCGCCGACGACGAGACCGAGTTCGCTCGTGGCCTGGCCCGCGGTGTGCACCGCGACCTCGAGGCCATCGACGCGCTGATCGAGGAAGCGAGCCTCAACTGGCGCCTGGTGCGCATGCCCGTCGTGGACCGCAACATCCTGCGCCTGGCCTGCCACGAGCTGCTGGCCTGCAAGGACATCCCGGTCAGCGTCACCATCAACGAGGCCGTGGAGCTCGCCAAGCGCTTCGGCGGTGACGACTCCCGCGCATTCGTCAACGGCATCCTCGATCGCGTGGCCCACGACATCGGCCGTGGTGGCCGGGGTCAGCGCCGCGGCTGATGAGCGCACCTCCGGCCCCGGTCGCCCCGCCGCGGGTCTGGAAGCCTCACCCCCTGAGCCAGGGCGACCTCATCTTCACGGGTCTGTTCGTGCTGATGTTGGTGGGCTCGGTGCTGCTCGAGCCCTCGGCCGAGGCCAACAGCCTGTTCGGCTACGAGCTACCCACCACCTGCCTGTGGCGGGGGCTCACCGGCTGGCGCTGCCCCGGCTGCGGCCTCACGCGTTCCTTCGCCTTCATGGGCCATCTCCAGCCCATCGAGGCCTTCAGGGTCCACGTGCTCGGCCCCGTCCTGTGGACGACCATCCTGATCTACACGCCGTTCCGGCTGGTCAAGACCGTGAAGGTCTGGCGGGCCTGGCGCCGGGAGCAGCGCGAGGGCGCCGAAGCTTAGCGCCGACGGCCCCGGAGCAGGGTCATGGCCCGCTCGAGGGCCTGGTGGTCGAGCCAGCCGGGCTCCCGCTCGACGCAGCTGCGCAGGCGCAGCCCCCAGGGGCGGGCCTTGTCGACCACCGTGGTCAGGTCGTCGAGCCGCGGCACGCCGGCGATGATCATCGCCCCCATGCGGCCCGCTTCGCGCAGCAGGGTGCGGTCCCGCTGCCAGCCCCGCGCGCCGGGGAGCAGCTCGGGGTCGACCTCCAGCAGGAAGCGATCCCCGGGGTGGTCCTTGAGGTCGCCGAGCACCGAGCGGCCTTTGCAAGCGAAGGAGCGGAACCAGGGGAGGGGAGGGGGCTCGTCGGTCATGGGGATGCCCCGCATGAGCAGGCGGGTGGGCTCCACGGTGAGCACCGCCTCGCGCAGGACCTCCGCGGTGGGGTCCGCGAGCTCCATCACGGTCTCGATGGTCACGCTGGCGGCGATCTCGGCGGCGGTGTCCAGCCGCACGGCCCGCGGGTCGCCGGGGGTGAGCACCACCGCCACCGCCTCTGCGCCCATGGCCTCGGCGAAGCGAGCGTCCTGGGGGGTCGTGATGCCGCCGACGAGGATCCATTCAGGAAGCACGCTGGGTCTCCTTGGTGCGGGGGTCATCCAACAGCGCCGCGAGCCGCTGGGGCAGGCTGGCGGTGGAGCCCTGATCGTCCAGGGCATGCAGGTAGCGCGCTCCCGCGGCCCTGGCCGCCTCGCCGTCGGTGTCGTGGCGGTCTCCGATGTGCAGCAGCTGGGCCGGGGGGCAGTCCATGGCCTCGGCGGCGGCCAGCAGCACCGCGGGCCCGGGCTTGAGCTGGTCCAGGTCCTCGGCGCACAGCCCGGCGACCCAGCCCTCGCTCAGGCCCAGCTGCGCGAGCTTGCCGTCCACGGGGTGGTCGCTGGCGACGGCCCGCGGGAGCCCCCGCGCGTCCAGCATGGCGAAGCAGTCCAGCAGGCCGGGCAGCACGTGGGACGGTCGCAGGCCTGGAATCCAGGTGCGCTCGAGGAAGAACCACAGGCGGGCCTCGGCCTCGTCGGCGCCGGTGCCCAGGCGGGCCGCCGTGGCCTCCACGATGCGCCCGGACAGCCCGTCGTGCTGGCCATCGCGGTGGGCGGTCACCGCCGCGGACCAGGCCCGGATCAGGGGCAGCTGCGGCAGCAGGCGAGGCAGCAGCCGCAGGCGGTGGGGGCCGGTCGCGTACAGGGTGCCGTCCAGGTCGAAGCTGACCGCCAGGATCCGGCCTGGAGCGTCGCTGTGGGGGTCGGGTGCCATGGCCGCCGTGCTCGGTGTGGACCCTCCCGCTATCGCGCGGGCCAGGAACTGCACGCCCCACCGTTGACAGGTCGGAGCCTCCACGGTAAACAGGGTGCCGTTCCAGGAGGGCCCCCTTGCGAGCCCCCCCGAAATCTTTGGATGGCCCGGTAGCTCAGTTGGTAGAGCAGGGGACTGAAAATCCCTGTGTCGGCGGTTCAAGTCCGCCCTGGGCCACCATCCTTCGCACCATCGTCCTGGCCGCCCTCTGCGCGCCGGGTGTCAGTGCGTGTGGCGCGGACGCCTGCGAGACCCTCTGCATCCGGACCTCCCAGCGCCTGTCGCGCTGTCTCGACCAGTGGTCGGCCACCTGGGAGGACCTGGGCGCCGACGACCAGGCCGGCTTCCGCGAGCAGTGCGAGAACGACTGGGCTCGCACCCGCGCGGATCTCGAGCCCCGGGAGGTCCGCCTGGCGGTCGAGGCCTGCGAAGAGGCCGTGGACCTGCTCATCGAGACCCAGGGCTGCGACGAGCTGCGGGTGCTCTACCTGGACTAGATCTCACCGGGGTCGATCCCCAGCTTCTTGATCCGGTAGTGCATGTTCGAGCGCGAGATGCCCAGCGCCCGGGCGGCCTGGGCCTGGACACCGGCGGCCTCGCGCAGGGCGTGGATCACCATGCGCCGCTCGAGATCCTCGAGGGCCTGGGTGATGGTCACGCCGTCGGGCAGGGCCTCGGCGGCGGCCGCGGTGGCGGTGTCGGCGGGCTGATCCCCCAGCTCGACCGCCCGGATCTCGGGGCCGCCGGCCAGGATGACCGCCCGCGCCAGCACGTGCTCGAGCTCGCGCACATTCCCCGGCCAGGCGTGGGCCTGCAGCCGGCCCATCACCGCGGGGGAGACCGTCACCGGGGTCGTCTCCGAGCGCTCGGCGGAGCGCTGCAGGAAGTGCTGGACCAGCGCGGGGATGTCCTCGGGCCGCTCCCGCAGCAGGGGCAGGCGGATGGCGAAGACGTTGAGCCGGTAGAACAGGTCCTTGCGGAAGTGGCCTTCCTGGACCCGGCGCTGGAGGTCGCGGTTGGTGGCCGCCACGATGCGCACGTCGGCCCGCAGGGTCTCCCGCCCGCCCAGGCGCTGGAACTCGCTCGACTCCAGCACGTGCAGCAGCTTGGCCTGCATGGCCGGGGAGATGTCGCCGATCTCGTCGAGGAACAGGGTGCCGCCGTCGGCCTGCTGGAAGCGGCCCTGGTGGGTGCGGATGGCGCCGGTGAACGAGCCCCGCTCGTGCCCGAACAGCTCGCTCTCGAGCAGGGTGTCGGGCAGCGCGGCGCAGTTGAGCCTGACGTAGGGCGCGGCGTGTCGGTCGCTCAGCTGATGGATCGCCCGGGCCACCAGGCCCTTGCCGGTGCCGGTCTCGCCCTGGATGAGCACCAGCGCGTTGGTGCTGGCCACCGCGGTGACCAGGTCCTGGACGCGCTGCATCGCCGAGCTGGTGCCCACGATGTCCGGCAGGCCCCACTGGGCCTTGACCTCCCGCCGCAGGGCGGCGACCTCCGCGCGCAGGTCCCGGGCCTCGAGGGCCCGCTCGATGATGACCAGCAGCTCCTGCTTGCTCACCGGCTTGATGATGTAGTCGGCGGCGCCGGCCTTCATCGCGGTGACGGCGTCGTCCACGTTGCCGTAGCCGGTCATGACCACGACCTCGATGTTCGGCCAGCGCGGGCGGATGGTGCCGAGCAGCTCGAGGCCACCCTGGCCCGGCATGCGCACGTCGGTCAGCACGAGGTCCACGGGTTGCTGCTCGAGCAGCTCCAGGGCCTGCTCGGCGCTCTCGGCCATGGTGACCTCGATGCCGGCCTTGGCCAGGTTCACCCGCAGGGCCGCGCGCACGGCGCGGTCGTCATCGACGACCAGGACGCGGACAGCGCGGGAGCTCACCGGATCTCCACCGAGTAGGGCATGATCATGAACAGGTGCTCGTCTCGCAGGGCGTTCCAGGTGCGCAGCTCCTCGAGCTCATCGGGGAGCTGTGGGGTGGCCACCGGCGGCGCGGCCGCCTGGATCAGGCGCCGGGGCAGGTCGCCCAGGGGGTCCGCGGCGGAGTCGTAGGTGACCAGCTGGTAGCGCGCGCGGTCGCTGATCCCGGCCAGCTCGCGGGCGTGGTCCACGGCGTCGAAGAGCCCGCCGAGCTCGTCCACCAGCCCCAGCTCGAGGGCGCGGCTGCCGGACCACACCCGGCCCCGGGCCAGGCTCTCGACCTCGTCGGCGTCCAGCTCCCGGCCGTCGGCCACCCGCTGCTTGAAGGTGGTGTAGGTGTTGTCGATCATCTGCTCGAGGGCGGCGTCCTCGACGGGGTCCAGGGGGCGGGTCGAGCTCCACATGCCGGCCTTGCGGCCGCGGGTCCACTCGGCGCTGCCGATGCCGACCTTCTCGTAGAGCCCACCCAGGGAGATCTTGCCGCCGTAGACGCCGATGGAGCCGGTGATGGTGCCCGGCTCGGCGAAGATCGCGTCGGCGCCGGCGGAGACGTAGTACCCGCCGGAGGCGGCCACGCCGCCCATGCTGACGACCACCGGCTTGCCGGCCTCCTTGAGGCGCTCCACCGCCCGGTGGATGTCCTCGGAGGCGAAGGCGGAGCCACCGGGGCTGTCGACCCGCAGCACCACGGCCTTCACCGTGGGATCGTCCAGGGCCTGCTCGAGGGCCTTGACCACGGTCTCGGCGCCGGCGTTGCCGCCGCCGAAGAGGCTGGGGGGCTCGGACTCGCCCGAGGTGATGGCGCCGGTCACCAGCACCACCGCGACCCGGCGCGGGGCGTGCCAGCCGCTGCGCTGCAGGCGGTCGAGGTACTCGTCGTCCAGCAGGTAGGTGCGCGAGAAGGTGCTCTCGAGATCGCGCTCGAGCTGGTCCGGGTAGAGCAGGCCATCCACCAGGCCGGCCTCTTCGGCGCTGCGGGCGGTGTAGGGCCCGCCGTCGATGAGCTCGCGCACCTCGTCGGGGGTCTTGTCGCGCCCGTCGCTCACCCCGGTCACCAGCTGCTCGTAGAGATCGTCCAGCAGGGCGTTCATCTGTTCGGAGGCGGGGTCGGAGGGCTCGTGGCGGGTGTAGGTCTCGGGGCTGGACTTGTACTCGGAGCGCTTGTGGAACTCGGGCTCGACCCCCAGCAGGTCCAGGGTGCCGCGGAAGTAGAGGGTCTCGGCGGCCAGGCCCGTGAGGTCCAGCTCGGCGGCGGGGTGCAGGTAGATCTGGTCGGCCGCGGAGGCCAGGTAGTAGTCCTTGTTGCTGGCGGCCTCGTCCAGGTAGACCACGACCGGGCGGCCGGCCTCCCGCAGATCGACGATCATGCCCCGCAGCTCCTCGACCTGGCCCCAGCTGAAGGGCGAGCGGTCGAGGTGCAGCACCAGGCCCCGCACCGAGCGATCCTCGGCGGCCTCGCGCAGGCGCCGGAGCAGGTGCAGGTAGCTCTCCTGGGCCGGGCTGAAGAGGGTGGCCCGGGACTCGTAGGGGTAGCTCGAGGCGATGCGCACCAGGGGCACGCGGTCGAAGATGCCCACCAGGCGCTCGTTCGGGTCGCTGCGCTCGATGGCGCCGGTGACCGCGGTGCCGCCGTCCAGCAGGCCGCTGCCGTAGGCGCCCACGGCGGTGCCGCCGAAGGCCAGCTGCACGCCGGCGCCCAGCTCCATGTGCTGGTTGCCGTAGGCCCGGATCATCAGGCCCTCGACCGGGGAGACCCGCAGGGACAGCTCGGTGGTGTAGGCGGGCAGGTCGAGATCGGAGCCCTCGAGGGCCGAGGTGGACGCGAAGAACTGGTCCACCCCGATCACCAGGCGATCGCCGACGGGGCGGAGGGCCACGCCAACGCCGTAGTCTCCGACCACCCCCAGCTCGGGGGCCGGGCTGCCGATGTTGCGGGCCACGGCGCCGAAGCCCAGCCAGGACAGGGGGCGGTAGCCGAGGCCCAGATCCCAGGCGGTGAAGTTCTCGGTCCCCTGAGGCAGGTACCACCAGAAGCTCGAGCCCAGGGTGACGTCCTCGCCGAGGTGCAGGCCCAGGCTGCTGCGCAGGCCCCAGAGCGAGGCGCTGTCACCGGGGGAGCGGTAGAACAGCCCGAGCCCCAGGCCGCCGGCGGAGGTGCCCAGCTGGAACGAGCTGGCGTCGTCGTCGAAGCGCTTGTGGAAGCGGAGGGCCGAGCCGGGATCCGGGTCGAACACGAACAGCGCCGGGTTGGTGGCGATGCTCGAGGTGGCGTCGTCGGTGGCCAGGCCGATCCCCGGGGTGGTGACGCGAGCCGTCTCGGCCTCGGCGGCCAGCGCGGTGCTCGGCAGCGCCGCGCAGGTCGACGCAGCCAGGGCCAGGGCGAGACAAGGGGCTGAGCCGGGACTGGGACGCATCGCGCTACCTCCGAAGGGAACCCTTGACACGGGTGGGGGTCGAAGGCAATCGCGGCCCCCCCGGGTCGTGCCCCTATACCTAAGGTGGAACATGGTATAAACTCTTGCCACGGCAAGACTTGTCGGCGTCACCCGCTCGGTGTGGCGTCCGATACGGGCGTCGCCACTATCGTTTTCGGCCGCTGTGACAGCTTTTGTTCCCTGTGGTGTTCGAGTCTATGATGTCTTCCATCCTCCGCCGCACGCCCTCCGCCCCGCGCACCATGGTCCCTCCCTCCACGATCTTCCCCTGGCTCCGTCGCTTCTCGGTCGCTTGCGCGCTGACCGTCGGGTTGGCTGGAGCGGTGCAGGCCGAGCCCGCCTCGGAGCCGGCCGCTGTCGAGCAGGTCGCGGAGCCCTCGCCCCTGGCCGAGGTCCTCGACCCGCTGCTGGACGACGCGCTGCTGCGTCGCTCCCCCGCCGCGGTGCAGGTCGTGAACGTGCGGACCGGCGAAGAGGTCTACGCCCGCGACGCCGATCGAGCCCTGCTGCCGGCCTCCACCACCAAGGTCATCACCACCGCCGCCGCCCTGCGGGCCCTGGGCCCCTCCTACACCTTCCGCACCGACCTGCTCCACACCGGTGAGCTGGGGGACGACGGCGTCCTGAAGGGGGATCTCTACGTGCGCGGTGGCGGCGATCCCACCCTGGTGCTCGAGGACCTGTGGAAGATGGTCCAGGAGCTGCGCCTCGAGGGTGTACGCAAGATCACCGGCGACGTGGTCTTCGACGACGACCTGTTCGAGGGCAGCGCGGGTGTGCCCGGCTGGGACAAGCCCCTCGACAAGCGCAACGGCCCCGCCTACTACCCGGCCCTGGGCGCCCTCTCCCTCAACTTCAACACCGTGGCCCTGTTCGTGGGCCCCGGGACCGAGGTCGGTGAGCCCGCCCGGATCGAGCTCGAGACCCCCTCGGCTGTGATCGAGGTGGACAACCAGGCCACCACCGGCAGCGCCAACGGCCGCCGCTGGCTGAAGGTCGAGCGCGAGCTGTCCGGGGTGAAGACCAAGTTCACGGTCACCGGCGTGGTGCCCGCGACCAGCGACACCCGGCGCTACTACCGCTCCGTGGGCGACCCGACCGCCTACTTCACCGGCGCCTTCGCGGCCCTGTGCAAGTCCCAGGGCATCAGCGTGAAGGGCAAGTACATCGACGGCTCGACCCCCGATGACGCCGAGCTGCTGGTGCGGCGCCACTCGCCGTCGCTGGGGGTGATCCTCCAGTCGGTGGACAAGCACAGCAACAACTTCATGGCCGAGTCCGTGCTGCTGGCCATGGGCCTCGAGCACGGCGGCGCCCCGGCCACCACCGCCATGGGCCTCGAGGTCGTGCGCGACTACCTCGAGAGCCTGGGCCTGGACATCGAGGGCGACACCATCGTCAACGGTTCGGGCCTCACCCGGGTCGGTGGGCTGCGGCCCGAGCTGCTCACCGCCGTGATGGTCGACATGTACGACGATCGGCAGGTGGGCCCCGAGTTCCGCGCGGCCCTGGCCATCGGGGGCCTCGACGGCACCCTGAGATCCCGCTTCCGCGGGGAGGATCAGGCGGGCCGCGTGCGGGGCAAGACCGGCTCGCTCGACGGCGTGCACTGCCTCACCGGCTACGTCGAGGCCGCGGACGGCGAGGTCTACGCCTTCGCCTTCTTCGTCAACCAGATCCGGGGGCCCCTCTCCCGGGCCCGTCAGCTGCACGACCGTTTCGTCTCCGCGCTGCTCGAGTTTGGCGACGAGATCGACATCGCGGCCATCGAAGACGAGACAGAAGGTGACACCGGTGAGTGAGGCCCTCAGGCTGGGCCTGATCCGGGGGCAATCGGCGCCCTTTGGAGACCCTCGAAGCGCCCACCACGGCGCTGCAAACCCTTTTTTCCCTACCGTTGACACCCCTCGGGGCGGGACGGTATAGGATGGGACCTCAGCTCGCGGCCGCCCGCATAGGTGGGGTTTGTCTCGAGTGCAGGCGGCTGCAGCTCCCGCAGCCGCACAAGCAGGCAGGAGAACTCGGAATGGAACGCATCTTGCGGAGCCTCTTGCTGGTCCTGGCCATCGCCTGGACCGGTACGGCCTTTGCGCAGTCCGATGAGCTCGCCCCCGGTAGCGATGGGGCCACCCCCGCAGCCACCACCGTGGCCGAGGAGCCCCTGGACGCTCAGATCGGGACCGACTCCCCCGACTTCAACCGGCGCCTGCTGACCGCCGAAGAAGAGGTCAACAGCCTCAAGGAGCAGGTCTTCCGGGCCAAGGCGACCTTGCAGTTGCTCAAGGAGATCGTCATCCAGGGCTCGACCTCCGGCGCCCGCGCGGTGCTGTGGCACAAGAACGAGCTCGGCCCGGCGTTCACCATCCAGTCGGTGGCCTACTACCTCGACGGCCAGAGCATCTATTCCAAGACCGTGCTCGACGAATCCCTCAGTGGAAAGTCCGAGTTCAAGCTCCACGACGGCCCCATCCCGGCGGGAAATCACACCATCGCCGTCTCCATGGTGCTGCGAGGCAACGGCTTCGGTGTCTTCTCCTATGTGGATCAGTACACCTTCAACGTCCAGTCCAGCTACGCCTTCACCGCCGAGGACGGCAAGTCCTGTGAGGTCTGGGTCCGCGTCAAGGAGCGCAAGGGTATCGGCCGCTCCTTCGTCGAGCGCCCCTGGGTCGAGTACGACCTGAGCTGCACGCGGGTCGGCCCCTCAGGTATGTGAGGCGCCGATGGCCTCTCCTCTCAGTCTTGCGCCTCCGCTGAAGCGGCTCGGCGCGGTCCTCGCTGCCGCTGGCCTGCTCGCTGGGCCGGCGGTCGCCGACGAACAGGACATCTACACCCGCCTGGCCGAGCTCGAAGCCCGCCAGACCGACCAGCGTGACGCGCTGGGGCGCATCGCCTCCGTGGCGAGCGACCGGTCGGGGTTCCTGTCCGCCCAGGAAGCCCAGAAGCGCTACGAAGACGCGGTGTTCTCGGCCCTCATGGGCGACACCGAGCGCGCGGCCCTCGAGTTCGACGTGCTCATCCGCTCCGGGGCCATCTCCTCCGAGACCGTGCGCACCGACGCCGAGTGGTACCTGGGTGAGACCCTCTTCGAGCTCGAGAACTACGCCACCTCCCAGGAGGCGTACCTCCACATCGTCAGCCAGGGCGAGAACCACCCGTTCTTCGCCGGCGCGGTGCGGCGCCTGCTCGAGCTCTACGGCATCACCGGCGACTCCGAGGCCTTCTACGACCTCTACAACAAGTACATCGCCACCCGCCGGGTCTCGTCGACGCCCCTCATCAACTACACCGTCGCCAAGTCCCTCTACCGCCAGGGCGACTGGGCGCGGGCCAAGTCCCTGTTCCTCGAGTGCTGCGAAGGCTCCGACCACCAGGCCCAGGCCCACTACTTCGTGGGCACCATCCTGGTGCTGCAGGAGAACCTCGAGGACGCCGCGATGGAGTTCCGGCACGTCACCGAGTCTCCGGTGACCAACGCCGAGGTCCGCGAGGTCGTCGATCTGGCCAACCTGGCCTACGGCCGCGTGCAGTACGAGCTGGGCAACTACAAGGAAGCCACCGACGCCTACCTCGAGGTCGGCCGCGACTCCCGCTACTTCGCGGATCAGCTCTACGAGCTGGTCTGGACCTTCATCAAGCAGGGCGAGACCGCGGAGACCCACAACGATCGGCTGGCGGCCTACGAGGAAGCCATCCGCGCGGTGGAGATCTTCCTGCTCGCCTTCCCGGAGCATCGCTACGCGGCGCAGCTCAAGGTGGTCCGCGGACACCTGCACATGAAGCAGGAGCGCTACGAGAACGCCAACGCCGCCTACGAGCGCGTGGTCACCGAGTACTCCCCCATCCGCGACCTCGTCGCCGCGGTGGCGGTGTCCCGCGAGCAGCCCCGGCTGTTCTTCGAGCGCCTGGCCGAAGAAGACGCCCTCGACCGCCTGGACCGCGAAGGCCTGCCCCCCTTCGCCGCCGAGATGCTCTACAACCGGGAAGATCTCTCGGCCATCGTGGGCATGCGCCGCGAGCTGGACTCCCAGCGCCGCGAGCTCGACGCCTCGGCCGAGATCGCCGAAGAGCTCGACGCCGCCTTCTCCTCCGGTGTGAGCACCCTCGGTGCGTTCCAGAACGCCTACGAGACCCTCAAGTGGATGCGCGTGGATCAGGTCACCCTGATGAGCGACCTGATGGCCCTCGAGGAAGACTACCTCCTGGCCAACACCACCGGCTCCACCCAGACCCACGTCCGGGCCATCCAGCAGGAGCGCATGCTCGTCACGGATGTCGCCGCGGAAGACCAGCGCGACGATCTCGCCACCGTCGAGCGGGAGCAGGTCCAGGCCGATCAGGTCCGGGCCGTGCAGTCCCAGGCCTTCCTGGTCGAGCAGCTCGCCCGTGAGCTGCTGACCGAAGCCGAGGCCACCACCGAGTACCTCGACAGCGGCCAGCACCGGGTCGACCCCGCCGACGTGCGCAACCTGCACGAAGAGCTCGACAAGGTCCAGAACCAGCTCCGCGACGCCATCGCCCAGCTCCGGCCGATCCAGAGCGAGGCCACCCTGCGCCGCATCGTCGGCATCCAGGGCGAGCCCGCGGGCGCCGAAGTGGCCGGCATCGATCAGAGCGTCAAGGACAACTTCTCCAGCGTGCGCCGTCAGCTGGGGCAGTACCGCTCCAAGGTCACCACCCCGGGGGCCTACGACCTCTTCAGTCGGGTCGACGTGCTGTGGACCGACATCGACGGTGTCGCCGCGCGCATCGACGACATCGCAACCCTGCTCACCCGCGTCGAGCAGGAAGAGATCGTCCGCCTCGAGCAGGAGTTCATCCGCGAGGCGAACTCCCTGTCCCGGCTCGAGGCCGGCATCGCGTCGGTCTGGAACGAGACCAGCGAGCTGGGCGTCGACGCCACCCGCGCGGGCTTCGACGATCTCACCGACTTCTTCAACGACTCGGTCATGAAGGCCGACATGGGCATCGTGGATGTCTACTGGCTGCGCAAGGTCGAAGTCTCCGACCGCATCGAGCAGCTCAACGAAGAGCGGGTCGAGCTGATGAAGGAGCTGGACCGGCGCTTCGACGCCATCCACGCCAAGCTGGAGGACTGAACGTGGTCCGCATCTCCCCCCCCGCGCTGCTGCTGCTGCTCGCTGCGGTCGGTACCGCGCAGGCTCAGCAGGCCGGCACCACCGACGCCGAAGAGCCCCAGATCCGGGTCGAGCGCATCACCGGCGCCGTGCCCGAGCACGTGGCCGAGTTCGACGCGGTCCACGAGCGCTACGTCGCGCGCATGGGCGAGTTCAAGGACGACGCCCGCGACTACGTGGAGCTCATCGAGACCATGAAGCGCCGGCAGATCGTCGACGGCTACGGCCGCATCATCGCCGGCCTGCGCGACGACGAGGAAGCCCTCCGCACCCTGGCCAAGGCGCGCTTCGAGGACTTCCTCGACAAGTACCCGCGCTCCGAAGCCTCCCCCCACGTCATGTTCCGCCTGGCCGAGCTGTACTACGAGGACGCCGAGAACGACTTCCTCGTGGCCGACGCCAACTTCAACGATCGCCTCAAGGAGTTCGAGCAGGTCCTCAACAACCTGCCCCCCGACGCCGAGCTCCCCGATCCCCCCGAGCCCGCCCAGAAGAACTACGGCAAGGCGCTGGCTCTGTACGACGGCATCGTCGACTACTACCCGGACTACGAGAACATCGACGGCGTCTACTACATGCGTGGCTACTGCTACACCGAAGAGAACGCCGCGGACCGCGACATCGACAAGGGCCTGGCCTCGATGAAGGCCATCGTGTCGAACTTCCCGTCGTCGGAGTTCCTCAACGACGCCTCCATGCGCCTCGGTGAGTACTACTTCAACGACGCCAACGACCTCGAAGAGTCCATCATCCACTACCAGCGGATCGTCGACTCCGGCGAGGACGCCCGCTTCTACGACAAGGGCCTGTACAAGCTCGCGTGGTCCCACTACCGCCTCGCCAGCGCCGAGCGCTTCGACGAGTACTACGTGGCCATGGGCCTGTTCATCGAGCTGCTCGACTACTCGGACCGGCTGATGCTGGCCACCGGCGAGCAGTCGTCGATGAAGCCGGAAGCCATCCAGTACGCGGCCATCTCCTTCGCGGACATGTCCGACCTGCAGACCCGGGACACGGGCACCACCGTCTCCCCCCTCGATGTCGCCGAGCGCTTCTTCGAGGGCGTGGGGCAGCGCGACTACGAGCAGGACATCTACATCCAGCTCGCCGACGTGCTCACCAAGCAGGCCCGGTACATGGAGGCCATCGAGTCCTACGAGTACCTGCAGACCCGCTGGCCCAACAACCCCGAGAACCCCGAGTACCAGTTCAAGATCGCCCAGCTGTGGATGTCCCTGCCCACGCCCGACGCCGTCGCCTCCGCCGACGCCGAGCGCGTGCTGGTGGAGCGCTACAACGACAGCACCGATTGGTGGGCGGCCAACCGCGCCAACCCCGACGCCCTGGCCGTCGCGCGCGGGTACACCGAGAAGTCCACCGCCAACGTCGCCAAGGACCTCCACCTCGAGGCCCAGGAGACCGGCGATCCGTCCAAGTTCTCCGCCGCGGCCGACAAGTACCGCGAGTACCTGCTGCGCTTCCCCTTCGCCGACGACTACTACCAGATGGAGTGGTACCTGGCGGACGCCCTGTTCCAGGCCAAGCGCTTCGACGAGGCCGAGAAGGAATTCCTGCAGCTGCTCAAGACCGACGCCCACGACTTCGGCGACGGCGCGCTGTTCCGCCTCATGCAGACCCGGATGCAGATCCTGGTGGACACCTACGGCAAGGTGGAAGCCCGGCCCGACAACGCCATCGTCGAGCGGGTCGACACCTCCGAGTTCGGGGGCGAGGTCCAGGTCTACATGCTGACCGATGAGCACACCCGCTTCATCGAGGTGGCCGACCAGATCCGCGAGACCGTCTTCACCGACTCGGCCTACGTGGGGCCGCGCAGCGACAACCTCGCCGCCCTGACCTACCTCCCCGGCCAGATCTACTACGAGTTCGGTCACTACGAGGAAGCGCGCAGGCGCCTGCACGAGGTGGTCGAGGATCACCTGGGCAAGCAGGAAGCCGAGTTCGCCCAGTCGCTGATCATCGCGACCTTCCAGACCGAGAAGGACAAGCAGAAGACCTTCGACGAGACCCAGGCCGCCCTCGCGCTGTTCGGCGAGAAGGAAGAGTGGGGCGATCTCGGCGAGGGTACCTTCTTCAACATGGCCAAGGAGAAGTCGGACAACGGAGACTTCTCCGGCGCCGCGCACATGTTCCTGGAGTTCCTCGAGCGCTGGCCCGAGTCCAAGTTCATCATCGACGCCCACTTCAACGCGGCGAACAACCTCGAGAAGAACGGTCAGGTCGATCAGGCCATCGTCAAGTTCGAGGAGTTCATCAACCTGTACAAGGACGATGACCGCTCCGAAGGCCTGTACTTCCGTATCGCGGGCAACTACGCCCAGATCCTCGAGCTCGAGACCGCCGTAAAGTACTACGACAACCTCGTCCGCTACTTCCCCAAGTCCGACAACGCCGCCGCGGCCATCTACAACGCCGCCTTCTTGCGCATCGGCATGGGGCAGCACGCGGAAGCCGCCCGCGGCCTCGAGACCTACGCCTCCCGCTGGCCCGACAACAGCGACGCCGAGCAGGCCTACTTCCTGGCCGGCAACGAGTGGGAACAGGAAGGCGAGCGCCAGGCGCTGGACTTCTACCGCCGCTACCTGCGGCAGTACCCCGACGGTCACGCGCAGTTCGACGTCAACCACACCCTGACCGCCCAGTACCGCATCATCAAGATCCTCGAGAACCAAGGCCAGAAGCGCTCCGTCGAGCGCGAGTGGATCGAGCTCGAGGACATGTACGTGCGCTACGTCGAGGCCGGCGAGACCGTGCCCGCCGCGGGCCGCAAGGCCGCCGCCGAAGGCGCCTTCCCGGAGCTGTGGGTCAAGTACGAAGAGTTCCGCGACGTCAAGTTCACCGGCGACCAGGAGGTCGACGCGCCGCTGCTGGTCCAGGAGAAGCCCGAAGCTCTGGGCGCCCTGGGCGAGGAGTGCCTGAACTTCATCAAGAAGTACCAGGACTTCACCTACAGCTCCGCGGCTCTGTACATCCAGGCTGCCGCGCACTTCGACTACGCCCAGATGCTCTTCGACGCGCCGCCCCCCAAGGGCTTCACCGAAGAGATGATCCTCATCTACCAGGGCGAGCTGGACAAGCTCCGCATCCCGGTCGAAGAGAAGGGCAAGGCGCTCGCGCTGCGCATCCTCGAGGAGGCCGAGAAGGACGAACGCTGGTCGGAGTGGCAGTCCAAGACCATCGAGCTGCTCAACCAGCGCTTCCCCAAGGAGTACCCGGCCGAGAAGGTCGAGGCCCACTTCACCAGCAAGCCGCACGTCGAGCTGCGCAGCGGCCCGCTGGACATCGATGTGGGTGGGCCTGAGCCCGCGCCCGCGCCCGAGCCCGCGCCGGCCCAGCCCGAGGCCCCCGCCACAGGGGAGGCCACCCCGGCCGCCCCAGCCACCCCGACGACCGAGGGAGGTCAGTGATGCGTACGTTCGCCCTGCTCGCCCTCGTGGGCCTCAGCGCCTGCTTCAACAAGACCCCGCCCGAAGACGCGGTGTCCGGGACCACCGGCAGCGCTGGCGGCACGACCACCGACAGCACCGGCGCCACCACCGGCTCCGCGACCGGCACCGGCGCGGTGGGTGACGTGGCCACCCCCGCGGTGCTCACCGAAGAGCAGAAGGCCATCGCCCGGCGCCAGAAGGCGACCGAGGCCACCGCTCTGCTCACCACCGGCAAGTTCGAGGACTCCCGCAGGGCGCTGTCCCTGCTCAAGGAGCTCGAGGCCGATCTGCCCGACTCCCCCACGGTCGCCTACAACATGGGCCTGGCCCAGGAGCAGCTGGGCAACCGGGCCATGGCCGAGCAGGCCTACCGCCGCGCCACCCAGCTCGACCCAGAGCTGGCCGAAGCCTGGCTGCGGCTGGGTGGGCTGGCCGAAGCTGGCGGCGACATCAACTACGCCTCCCAGGTCTACGGCCAGGGCATGCGCGCCGCGCCCGAGAACATGGACCTGCACGTGGCCGCCATCGGCGTGCTCGTGCGACAGGGCCGCCTGGACGAGGCCGAGGCCGAGGCCAAGAAGGCCCTGGGCATCAACGCCAACGCACAGGCCATCTACGCCAACCTGGCCCTCATCTACATCGAGCAGGGCCGCCTCGAGCTGGGCAAGTTCATCATCAACCGCGCCTTCAACTTCGTCGATGGCGCCAAGGACAACGCCCACCTCCACGCGTATCTGGGTCGCATCTTCTACCTCGAGGATCACCCCTTCGCGGCCCGCGACTCCTACGAGAAGGCGCTCGAACTCGACCCCGAGCTGCTCGACGCCATGCTCTTCCTCTCCGAGGTCCACCTGGACAACCGGGCCTACAACGCGCTGGTGCCGATGCTCGAGTCCGCGGTCAAGGTGGCGCCGGACGATCCGGCCATCCACATGAACCTCGGCATCGGGTACCGCGGCCTGCAGCGCTTCGAGGAAGCCGAGAAGGAGTACCGCAAGGTCATGGAGCTCGCGCCCGGCCGGCCCGAGCCCCTGCTGAACCTCGCCATGCTCTACGGCGACCACCAGAAGAAGTACGACGAGGCCATGGCCATCCTGGACCAGTACAAGGGCATGGTCGGCGCCGACGTCGAGCTCGCTGACACCTGGGTCCAGCAGTACGAGGAAGAAAAGGAGCGCGCCGCCCGCGCCGAGGCCCGCCGCAAGCGCGCCGAAGAGCGCCGCAAGAAGCGCGAGGAAGAGCAGCGCTTCCTCGAGGAGTTCGAGCGCAAGAAGCAGGAAGAAGAAGAAGCCGCGCGCCGCGCCGCCGAGGAAGCCGCCCGTGCCGCAGAGGCCGCAGGCGGCGCCGCGACCCCCGAGGCCACCCCCGGCACCGACGTCGCTCCCGAGGCCACCCCTGGCACCGACAGCGCCCCCGAGGCCACCCCTGGCACCGAGGCCGCCCCGACGGGTGCTGCCACCCCTGAGCCCGCGGTGACGCCCGAGGCGACCCCCGAGGCCGCCCCGACGCCCGAGGCGACCCCCGAGGCCGCCCCGACGCCCGAGGTGACCCCCGAGGCTGCCCCGACGCCCGAGGCCACCCCGACGCCCGAGGCCGCGCCCACCGGCGCCGCCACGGACACGCCGGCCCCCGAGGCGGCCCAGCCGGAGGCCTCCGCGCCGGCCTCCGCGCCCGGCTCATGGATCGATGCGGTCCACGATGCGGCCGACGACGGAACCGCTCCGGCCGAGCCGGTGTCAGAGCCTGCGGACTCGACGCCCGAGCCAGCCGCTCCCAGCGAACCCGCTGCGGAGGACGCCGCCGGCCAATCAGGCGAAAGCGCCGAGCCCGCTCCGGAAGAATCCCCGCCTGCGGAGAACCCCTGGGGCTAGCGCCCTGGACGGTGAACCGGAGCTCGAGAGGAGGTCCCACCATGAGAACCCTGGTCCCTGTCACCATCACCCTCCTGGTCGCGCTGTGGGCATCGTCCGCGCACGCCCAGTCCCGCCAGACCTTCCGCTTCGAGGAAGAGGTCATCGTGGGTAAGGTCCACAAGCCCGAGGTCATGATGGTCATCACGCGCCAGAACCTCGAGGGGTCCTACCAGCTGGAGCTTCGGGAGTCCTTCCTCCCCAAGATCGTCCGTTCGGTCGAGCAGGAACCCTTCTAATCGGCCGTCTTTCGGCTCCGTCAGCCACTCTGACATGGAAATGACAGGGTTCGGGTGACAAACAGGGGCCAGTTCTGTAGATTCCATCCGTTCCGGCATCCGTGTACGAACAGTTCCGTGTCGTCCGCAGCGTGCCGGGGAGTACTCACTCAACAAACGAAATCCCCGTCCAGCAGGAGGTACTGGGATGAGCTTCTTCATCAATGCGATGCACAAGGGTGGCCCCTTCATGTGGGGTATCCTCGCGGCTGCTGTCTTTGCCCTGGCTATCGCCGCCGAGCGCATCTACTACGTGGTCTTCCGTGCCAACATCAACGGCACCGCCTTCATGGCCCAGATCCAGAAGCTGATCATGGCCAACAACATCGACCGCGCCATCAAGCTCTGCAACGCCGAGCCCAACTCCGCGCTGCCCCGCGTCCTCAAGGCCGGCCTGACCCGCGCCAACCGCGGCGACATCGAGATCCAGAACGCGGTCGAAGAGGCCGTGCTCGAGGTCTTCCCCAAGCTCGCCAAGCGCACCCCGTTCCTCTCCATGCTGGCGAACGTCGCCACCCTGACCGGCCTCCTCGGCACGATTCAGGGCCTCATCATGGCGTTCGAGGCGGTGGCCCGTGCTTCCGCCGAGACCAAGCAGACCATGCTGGCTGCCGGTATCTCCACCGCGATGTTCACCACCGCCTCCGGCCTGGTCGTCGCGATTCCGACCCTGGTGCTCTTCTCTATCATTCAGAGCCAGACCACCAAGATCATGAACGAGATCGACCTGTACGCCCTCAAGACCGTCAACCTGCTGGGCGCCCGCCGTCGCGGCTCCCTGAAGGAAGAGGTGGCGGGCTAGCCGACAGGCTTTCCCCCACCCCTCTCTGCCCGTTCAGGGCGTAACCTTCAAAAAGCAGGAGGCTTAAGTGTCCCGTAGGCGTAAAGGAGTGGCTGACGCGGAAGAGCTGGACCTGGTTCCCATCATGAACCTTGTCACCATCCTCATCCCGTTCTTGCTGATGGCGTCGTCGTTCGTGACCCTCGCGGTCATCGACTCGACACTTCCCGCCATCGGCCAGCCCCAGCAGGTCGAGCAGGACCCCGACGACAAGCCGCCTCTGATGCTGTCCTTGATGGTCACCAACATGGGCATCACCGTCGCCGGCGCAGACGCCGTCCTCTTCCCCGAGGGAGCTCCCGAGCTCGCCGAAGGTGAAGAGCGGCCCCCGACCATTCCGTGCCCTGGCTCGGAGTGTGCGGACATCGAATCCTATGACTTCCTCGAGCTCACGAGGATCCTGGGCATGATCAAGGACGAGTACCCGGATGACGAGAACGTCATCCTCGTCCCGGAGTCCCGGATCCCCTACGAGATCATCGTGAAGGTCATGGACCACAGCCGCGAAGACGTGGACGCCAAGAACTCGGATGGTACAGCGCGCACGCTGTTCCCGTTCGTGGTCATCGCCGGCGGCGCCGAGTAGGAGAATCAGATGGCTCTCAAAAAGGCTAAGCGGGCTGATCAGGAAGGCGGACTGACCATCACGTCCATGATGGACATGATGACCATCATCCTCGTCTTCCTCCTCAAGTCCTACTCCACGGACGACATCTCCGTCGCCGCGTCCGATGACCTGGTGCTCCCGGTCTCCACCACGTTGGTCAAGCCGCAGCTGGCCGTCAACCTGGTGGTCACCCAGAGCCTGGTCGTCGTCGATGGCGTCGAGGTGCTCCGGCTCACCGAAGAAGCAGACGACGAGAACCCGGGCGAGATGCTCATCGCCGTCCCCGAGGACGAGAAGAAGGGTCAGCTGATCACGCGGCTCTACGATCGCCTCCTCGAGAAGGCTGAGGATGCCAAGCAGCTCGCTGAGATGACTGCATCCGAAGAGCACGAGTTCAAGGGTCGTATCCTGCTGCAGTGCGACAAGAACTTGCCGTTCTCGGTCATCCGCGAGGTCATGTACACCGCGGGCCAGGCGCAGTTCTCGGAGTTCCGCTTCGTGGTGTACTCGAACTCGGGCTGACGTCGCTCGGACCGATCGGTAGGAGCGCGAGGGGCGGAGTCTTCCGCCCCTTTTTTTCGTCTTCAGCTTGGTGTCGTGACACCAGGTGACGAACCCCGAAAGGTTGAAAGATCCCGTCATGACGGGCGTCATCGGGCCCGAGAGGATAAAAAAAATGCCTCGGGAACCCCACGAGCGGTAAAGTTTACTAAACTCGTCGGGTCCACTGACGAACTAAGGTAGAAGCCCCCCTCTAGTAAGGTAGGGATCGGACGTATGGCAGCTGCCCCCCCTCGCAAGTCCTCAGCCAAGCAGCCCGCCCAGCGGCAGAAGCTGGTGAAGGTGCTTCGCATCGGTATCCTCCAGGACGGTAAGATCGTCCAGGAGAAGCGAATCAGTGTGGGGAACACGGTCACGGTCGGCGCTTCGCCGAAGGCCACGTTCTCCTACCCCCTCCCCAAGGTCCCCAGGAAGTTCCCGCTCTTCGTCGCGAAGGGTGACAAGTACTTCCTGCGGTTCCTGCCGTCCATGCAAGGCAAGATCGCCACAAAGGACGGTGTGCAGGCCCTCGAGTCCCTCGGCAAGGGTGGACTGGCCAAGCGCAAGGGCGATGTGTGGGTCTTCCCACTCACCGAGAAGAACCGCGGCAAGATCAGCATCGACAATGTGACGGTGTTGTTCCAGTTCGTGCCCGCTCCTCCCGAGCCGCTGCACCCCACCTACAAGACCGACTTCCGGCCGAAGCTGTTCACCGAAGACGACCCCGTCTTCCTCGGCTTCCTGGGTCTGTTCACCCTCCTGGCCGCCGTGTTCGTGGTCTATGTCCAGTCTGTGGACACCCCGGCACTGCTGCCCGCCGACGTGCTCCCAGAGCGCTTCGTCAAGCTGGCCATCCCGCCCTCCGATCCGGTCGACCCCTCCGAGGTCGAGGACCCGGAGATCGACGAAGGCGATGGCCCGGCCGTGGCCAAGGAGAAGGAAGAGGAAGCCGGCGGTGGCGAGGCCGCAGAGCCCACCGAGCCCACCGAGGTTCGCGAGAAGACCGCCGAAGAGAAGGCCGCGGAAGAGATCCGTCGCAAGCAGCAGATGGAAGCCGAGGTCATGGAGAAGTCGCTGCTTCTCAAGCTCATCGGTACCCGCGGCGAGTCCGCCTCGGGCTCCTACACCGACGACCTCTTCGGTGAGGGCAACGGCGTGGGCACCGATCTCGACGCGGCGCTGGCGGAAGTCGGCGGCGTGGAGCAGGGCACCTACGAGGCCCTGGGCGAGAAGCGCGGTACCGGCTCCGGTACCGGCCGCGACGACGCCTCCATCGGCGACCTGGCCAAGGCCAAGGGTGGCGATGCCAGCGTGGGCTCCGGCCCCGCGACCAAGGTCACCGGCCGTATCTCGTCGGGCACCGTCGATGTCTCCGGCGGCGACCCCGCCAAAATCAAGGCGGCCATCGGCAAGTACACCGGCCAGGTCAAGGCCTGCTACGAGCAGCGCCTGAAGTCGAACCCCCAGCTCAGCGGTCGTGTCGAGCTGCTGTGGTACATCAACAGCGGTCGTGTCAGCAGCGTGGAGGTGCTGGGCAACAGCACGGGTGACGCCGAGCTGGCCAACTGCATCGCGCTCAAGGTTCGTACCTGGCGCTTCCCCGCCGACCTCGAGGCCGACACCGAGGTCATGTACCCCTTCATTCTCTCCCCCGGGTAGAAAAAGTCACGATTCGTGGATCCCTCCACGGTGTCGTGTCCACTACTCCCTCGTGGAGGTGTGCGGTCTCGACGGTGTCCAAACTGTCCAACGAGCTTGAAGTTCGGGAAAAAGGGCTATACCATCGTCGTTCACCGTCCCCCCCGGCCCGTCCAGGGAGGTCCCAAGACATGCTTCGTAGACTACTCACAGCCTTGCTCCTCTGCTTGACGATGCTGCCCCTGGCGGCCTCCGCGCAGGACCCTTCGGTGTCCGGCCAGATCGAGCAGAGCGCCCAGAGCTCCCCCGAGGAGATGATCCGCTTCACGGACATGGCCCTCGAGGAGATGCGGCAGGCTGAGAAGGACGTCGCCCGGATGCTCGAAGGCGCCGAGCGCGAGAAGGCGATGGTCTCCATCCAGTGCATCTCGCGCAAGCTCACCACCATGCGAGCGCTGCTCGAGGTGTCCGAGTCGGCGGCCGTCGATCTCAAGCAGGCCCTCGCCGACGGCGAGAACGACTCCGCCCAGCACGACTTCCGCAAGATCGCCATCGCGCTGTCCAAGGTTCGCCAGTTCCGCGCCGAGGCCGAGGCTTGCGGCGGTGGTGGCGGCCAGACGGGTGAGACCGTCATCGAGGTCGTCGAAAACGCCATCACGTCCGAAGACGAGACCGAAGAGCTCGATCTCGACATCGACTTCGGAAACCAGCCGCCTCCCACCAGCCAGTTCCAGTAGGCTGCAGCCAGGTAACGTTGAAGAATTTCCGGGCCGAGCCCTTTCACTCTGCCACTCCCACGTTAGGGGTGCACCGCAGGTTCGTCTGCGGGCTGCTGTTGTGTGCGCGCTGACATCGAGGATTCCAAGGTGACGGTTCAGATGGTTCGGAGCAGCATTCGGTCGAGGACGGTTGCGGGCGGGGTGATCCTGGTCGCGCTGGGCCTCTCTGGTTCGGCTCACGCCCAGCCGGGTGATCATGTCCGCGTCGGTGACGCAGAGCTCATCCCCAAGGTGGTCCTGGGCACCAAGTACCGCACCAACGCCTACCTCCAAGAGGCCGAAGAGACGCCGGGCCTGGCCCTGTTCCTGTCTCCCTCTGCGGAGCTCAAGCTCGACGGTCAGGACGTCAAGCTCGATCTGGGCGCCAGCTACCACCTGCGCAAGTACGTCAACCAGGATCTGGCCAACCTCGATCGTTTCCGTGATGGAAAGTTCGATCTGGACCTGGGCCTGCTGCCCAAGTCCGTCATCGGCTTCGAGTTGTCCGAGACCTTCGCCAGCTCCAGCCGCGAGTCCGAAGCCTGGTACGCCGAGAGCAACGCGCTCATCACCCATCTCCGCAACGACCTGGGCGGCGCCCTGGCCTTCCACCCCGGCGGGGCCCTCGAGGCCAAGGCCGGCGGCCACTTCTCCTGGGATGACTACAACGTCCCCGAGGGCTCCAACATCGAGGCCGACGCCAACTACAACGCGCGCCTGGGCTACGGCCCGGCGGGTGAGTTCAAGTGGCGCTTCTTCCCGCGCACCGCGGTGCTGCTGAACGCCTCGATGGACTGGTTCAAGTGGAACAACAACCTGGTGAACATCCAGTCCGGCGCTGGGCAGACCACCACTGAATACGGCAGCTACCTGGGGATGCCCGACGGCACCCTGTTGACCGTCTCCGGCGGCCTGCGCGGACGCTTCACCGAGCGCATCGCGGTCGGCCTCGTGCTCGGCTACAACAAGGCCGTCTACGACGAGCAGACCGTCATCGATGATGGCTCCAACGAGCCCGAGGCGGCCGGCGACATCGACCCCGTGGCCTCCGGTTTCGGCACCGACTCGTCGGGCCTGGACAACCTCCTGGCCAACGCCAGCGTCGAGTACGCCCTCTCCGAGACCCATCGGGTCGCGGTGGGCTTCGATCGCGCGCTGCAGGACTCGTACTTCACCAACTACGTGGTCCACAACTACGCCTTCCTGCGCTACCACGTCCTGCTCGGCACCCGCTTCGGTGTCGGCGCAGAGGGTGGCTTCGCGCAGGAGACCTTCCGCGGTGAAGTGGCCCGCACCGACCTCGTCGTGCGCACTCGCCTCAACGGCACCTACGCGGCCAACGAGTGGCTCGCGGTCGGCGCCGGCATGTGGTGGGACCGTCGCGCCTCGGCCGAGGGCATCGCCCAGATCGAGTACGACGACATCGACGTCAACCTGAACGTCACCATCACCTACTAGCCGTCCGCGGCGTTCTTCGCGCACCCTCCGGGGTGCGTGTTGTCGTCGACCACGGCGATGTCGGCTTGTCTAGGGCTCGACTTAGGGTATACTGATGACACGTCAACAGGTAGGCGGCGCAGTGGGCGTCGATGTTGCTGCTGGAGATGATCGTGGCTGTGGGTGCAAAGAGCAAGAAGCGCAAGCGCGCGAAGGGTGAGGCGACCTCCGCGAAGACCAACGCGGGACGCACGGCCACCCGTGCACGCCGGGCCAAGGAAGATCGTCCACGTCGCTGGGCGCAGGTGCTGGACTTCGTGGGGATGCTCATGGGCGTCTTCGTGATCCTCTCGCTGCTGTCCCACTCCGCCGACGATCCCGGGTTCTCGCGCTCATCCAGCGCCGAGCAGATCTCCAACTGGGGTGGACTGATCGGTGCCTGGACCGCCGACATCGCCTACCAGCTGCTCGGCTGGGGGGCCTGGGTCTTCGCCCTGAGCCCCGCCATCTTCGTGCGCCGCCTGGCGCAGCGTGCGCCCACCGGCTGGGTGGGTCGCATCGCGCTGGTCGCGGCGGTGCTCGGTGTCGCCACCGGGCTCGCCCTCGCGCTCCCCAACCAGCCGGATCAGCTCTTCCCGCCCGGAGGGGTGATCGGCATGATCGTGGCCTCGGGCCTCCGGGACGCCGTGGGTGGCCCCGGGGCGTGGCTGGTGGTGCTCGGCGTCGTCGTGGCGTCTGGGACCATCACCGCCGGTTTCGACTGGCAGGCGGGTGCGGAGCGCTGCGTTCAGGCCGCGGAGCGTGGCCTCCAGGCGTTCATGGGCTTGCTCCGTCAGGGCGCCCAGGCGCTCCTGGGCGCGCTCGGGCGCGGCCTCCGCGCCAGCGGTCGCGTCGCAGGCCAGGGCGCCCTGTGGCTGCTGATGCTGCCTTGGAAGGGCATGATGGTCCTCGCCGGCCTCCCGCGTCGCGCCTGGAGGGCCGCCGCCGAACGCCGCCGTGCCCGCCGCGAGGCCGCCGCCGCTGCCGAGGAGCAGCTCCCCATCGATGACGACATCGTCGAGGAAGACTCCCTGCCTCCGGTCTCCGCGTCCGATCCCGTGGTCGCGCGCCCCTCCATCGCGGACGGCCTGGTGCCGGGCGAGCCCGTGGCGGCCCAGCCCCGCGAGCGGCCGACCATGGTGGGCGCCCGGGAGCTGGTCGAGGCCGAGTGGGAGCCCACCGAGCACGGCGTGGACACCTGGCCCTCCAACGAAGGCACCGACTTCTGGGACCCCGCCTGGCGGGGCTCCACCCAGGACGAGGAGTTGCGGGCCGGCGCGGGCGCCGGAGCTGCGGCCCCCCGTCCGAGCAGCGCCGGCCGTCCCAGCAGCGCCGGCCGGGTCTCCCGCGCCGAGGTGGTCGTCCAGGTCGATGCCTACGAGGCACCGTCCATCGTGGACGTCCCCGAGCCCGTGGGTCTGGTGGAGGCCTCCGTCGCCCCGCGTCCGCCCAGCCCGGCGCCCCCACCTGCCACCCGCCCCGAGCCCCAGGCCCACAACCCGCTGTCGGACCCCGACGGCGTCGCCCTCGAGCCCGGCGATCTCGAGAGCGGGGGCAACGACGCCCGCGGTCAGGTGGTCGTTCCCAGCGTCCCCGAGGTGCCGTTCGAGCTGCCCGACATGGGCCTGCTGGACCGTCACAGCCGCAGCGTGGCGGCCTTCGACGAGGACGAGCTCCGCCGCCTCGCCGGCGCCCTCGAGGAGAAGCTGGCGTCCTTCGGCGTCAAGGGCACCGTGACCGCCATCCGACCCGGCCCGGTCATCACCATCTTCGAGTACCTGCCCGCGCCCGGCGTGAAGATCTCCAAGATCGCCAGCCTGCAGGACGACATCGCCATGGCCATGAGGGCCCTGCGCGTGCGCATCGTCGCCCCGATCCCCGGCAAGGGCGTGGTCGGCATCGAGATCCCCGCGGCGGACCGCCAGACGGTGTGGATCCGCGACATCCTGGCCTCCGATCCCTTCCGCAAGGGCAAGCAGGCGTTGCCGCTGGTGCTCGGCAAGAGCGTCGAGGGCAAGCCCGTGGTGGCCGACCTGGCCAAGATGCCGCACCTGCTCATCGGTGGCTCCACCGGCAGCGGCAAGAGCGTGGGCGTCAACGCCATGCTCACCAGCCTGCTCTACACCCGGTCCCCCGAAGAGCTTCGCCTCATCATGGTGGACCCCAAGATTCTCGAGTTCGATCCCTACAAGGACATCCCCCACCTGCTGCACCCGGTGGTCACCGAGGCCAAGCTGGCCAACGCGGCCCTGAAGTGGGCGGTCGAGGAGATGGAGCGCCGGTACCGCCTGCTGGCCCGCTGGGGCACCCGCAACATCCGCAGCTACAACAAGCGGCTGGAAGAGGAGCTGGAGGACTGGGACGCGAAGAAGGCCCGGCGCCTGGCGCCCCCGGGCTGGAAGGAGGAGGACGGCCCCCTCCCGATGCCTGAGAAGTTGCCCTACATCGTGATCATCATCGACGAGCTCGCCGACCTGATGAAGCAGGTGGGCAAGGAGGTCGAGGAGTCCATCGTGCGCCTGGCCCAGAAGGCTCGCGCCGCGGGCATCCACCTCATCGTGGCCACCCAGCGCCCCAGCGTCGATGTCATCACCGGCCTCATCAAGGCCAACTTCCCCTCGCGCATCGCGTTCCAGGTCCGCAGCCGCACGGACAGCCGCACCATCCTCGACGCCAACGGCGCCGAGACCCTGCTCGGCATGGGCGACATGCTCTACCTGCCCGCGGGGGTCTCAGCGCTGCAGCGCGTGCACGGCGCCTTCGTCTCCGACGACGAGGTCCGCCGCATCTCGGATCACCTGCGCAACCAGGGCGTGCCCCGCTACGACGCGAAGATCCGCGTCGAGGACGACGGCCCCGACGGCGAGCTGATGGGTGACGACGAGTACGACGAGTACTACGACATCGCGGTCAAGATCGTGACCGAGGCCCGCAAGGCCAGCACCTCGATGATCCAGCGCCACCTCAAGATCGGCTACAACCGGGCGGCTCGCATCATCGAGATGATGGAGCGCGAGGGTGTGGTCGGCCCCGCCGATGGTGCCCGGCCCCGCGAGGTGCTCGTGCCCCCCATGATGCCCTGATGGCGTCGTGGCTCGAATGACGGGCCCGGCGTCGTCGTCGGGGCCCCCGGATGGCTGCTCCCGTGGAGCGTGTTGTCCTACTCCGTTAGACATGCGGCGACCCACGTGGTCGTGCTCCTCGCACCGGATGGTGGTCGATGCCTCGCCTTCGCAGCTTCTTCGCGCTCCTGCTCTCCAGCCTGCTCATGTGCAGCCCCGCCATGGCCCAGGACTTCGCCGCCCTGGGCTCTGTCGATGAGATCGTCAAGGCCGTCGAGAGCGTCTACGGTGGCGTCGAGGCCCTGCAGGCCGAGTTTGTCCAGATCTCGCGTTCGGCCGCCCTGGGCGACGAGTCTCGCCAGAAGGGCAAGGTCGTGGTCAAGCGCCCCCGCAAGATGCGCTGGGAGTTCACCTCCCCGGACAAGAAGCTCTTCCTGACCGACGGCGCCACCATGTGGATCTGGTCCCCCGCGGACAACCAGGTCATCGTCTACAAGGACTTCAGCGCCAGCGGCTCCGACGTCACGGGCTTGCTGTCCGATCTCAACAAGCTCAACGAGCTGTTCGAGGTCGAGCTGGTGGCCGACGAAGGCGGCGACCGCAGCTACGTGCTGGACCTGACCCCCAAGGGCGAGGGCGCCGGCAACTTCAAGCAGCTGCGCATCAGCTTCACCAAGCGCAAGCTGCTGGTGGACCAGGTCCTGCTGACCGACCAGTTCGACAACGTCACCGACCTGACCTTCACGCAGGTCAAGCTCGACGCCAAGGTGGACGACTCCAGCTTCGTCTTCGAGATCCCGTCGGGCGCCGAGGTCATCACGCCTGAAGGCTTCTAGGCGCGGTCCGGCCATGACAACGACTCGACGCGTACACCTGGTCAGCCTCGGCTGCCCAAAGAACCGGGTGGACAGCGAGAGCATGCTCGGCCAGCTGGTCCAGCGCGGCTGGCAGGTCAGCGATGAGCCCGCTGACGCCGACGTGCTGGTGGTGAACACCTGCTCGTTCATCCAGCCCGCCACGGAAGAGAGCATCGAGACGGTGGTGGGCCTCGGTGAGCTCAAGCAGGCCCACCAGCGCCTCGTCGTGACCGGCTGCATGGTGCAGCGCTACGGCGAGCAGCTGGTGGACGAGCTGCCGGAGGTCGACGCGTTCCTGGGCACCGGCGAGCTGTGGCGCCTCGCGGCCATGGTCGAAGGTGAGCAGCGCGACGTGCATGTGGGGGAGGCGGGCTGGCTGGAGCAGGCCCCGGTGCCCCGCGCGGGCCTGTGGCGGCCCCACAGCGCCTACCTCAAGGTCACCGAGGGCTGCCACCGGCGCTGCACCTACTGCATCATCCCCTCGCTGCGGGGGCCCATGCGCAGCCGGGCCCTCGAGCCGCTGGTGCAGGAGGCCCGGTCCCTGGCCGACCAGGGCGTGAGAGAGATCTGCCTGGTGGGCCAGGACACCACGGCCTGGGGCCAGGACCTGCCCGGTCGGCCCCGCCTGGGCCAGCTGCTCGAGGCCCTGGGGTCCATCGACTCCCTGCTCTGGCTGCGGGTGCTGTACGCCCATCCCCGGGGCGTGGACGACACCCTGCTGGCACAGCTGGCGGACAACCCCCGCGTCTGTCGCTACATCGACCTGCCGCTGCAGCACGTCTCCGCTCCGGTGCTGAAGGCCATGGGCCGCGGCATGGACCGGGCCGGCATCGAGGCCCTCATCCAGCGCATCCGGGACCGCGTCCCCGATGTCGTGCTCCGCAGCACCTTCATGGTGGGCTTCCCGGGTGAGACCGAGCAGGACTTCGAGCAGCTGCTGACCTTCGTGCGAGAGCAGCGCCTCGAGCGGGCCGGGGTCTTCCAGTACTTCGCCGAGGACGGCACCCGGGCCGCGGAGCTGCCGGGCCAGGTGCCGCCGGAGGCCCAGCAGGAGCGCTACGAGGCCATCATCGACGCCCAGGCCCAGGCCGCGCGGGCCGCCCAGCGCGAGCTCGTGGGTCGCAGCCTGGAGGTGTTGGTGGACGGCCCGTCCCCCGAGCACGACATGCTGTTGCTCGGCCGTCACCAGGGGCAGGCTCCGGAGATCGACGGTGTGGTGCACCTGGGCGTCCCGCCGGACGGCGCGCAGCGCGGCGCGGTGGTCCGGGCCCTGGTCACCGACGCCGACGAGGTCGACCTGGTGGCCGAGCCGCTGTTGGCGTGAGCCAGGGGACAGTGCAGCCCTGGTGACGAAGCGCCGCGACCCGCGTATAGTGTCCATCCCAGGTCATGGGCGTTTGGAGGCGCGATGAACAGGTACCTTTGGCCGCTGCTGGTGCTCACCAGCGTTGCGTGTGTCGCCGACGATCCCGGCGTGATCTACCAGCCGCGCGACACCTCGTGGGAAGGCGACAACGTCCCCCCCGTCATCGAGCACGAGCCCGTCGACGGCGCCCAGACCTACGGAGACTCGGTCTTGCTGTCGGCCACGGTCACCGACGAAGGCGGCACCGTCTTCGTGGTGCAGGTCTTCTACCGCCAGGAGACCTCCAGCATGTGGGAGGACGCTCCTCTGGTGGACATGGACGGCGACGGCGTCTACGAAGGCCAGATCCCGGGTGCGGACGTGATGACCGGCGGCATGTACTACTACCTGTACGCCATGGACACCGGGGAAAACGAGACCTTCGACCCGCCCGAGGGCGAGGACGACGCCCACCACTTCCGGATCTCGCCGGACGAGTAGCTACTCGCGCAGCAGCTCCACGACCTCCGCGGGGAACGCCACGCGGTAGCCTCGCTGAGACGCGCTGAGCAGCTCTGCGGCCTCGCTGGCGCCGTCGGCCGCAGCGGACACCACGACAGCGGCCCCATCGCGGGCGGCGCTGTGGCGGTAGCGTCGTCGGCCCAGCTCGGCGTCGACCCGGTGCGCCCGCAGGTAGGGGATGCCCCGCTCGTCGAAGGCCCGCAGCCACTGGGCCCCCAGGCCCGTCTCCACCGCGTCGAGGACGTAGACCCCGCTGTGCTGGAGCGCCGCGACCTGCTGGTCGGGCTCGCCGGTGGGGGCGCTGAGCACGAGCAGGCCCGAGGCGTGGGGCACGGCCTCGAGGGACTCGGGCAGGCTGACGTCCTGCTCGGCCACCGCCAGCACCTCGGTGTGGGTCAGCAGCGCGTCCCGCGACAGGCGCAGGGTGAAGGGGGAGTAGGGGGACAGGGCCAGGGCCATGGGCTGTCCCTGCTCCATGAGCTGCCGGATGCCGTGGGGATCGCGGTCGACGTCCCAGACCACCAGGGCGAGCATGGGGTTGGTGTGGCCCTTCAGGGTGGGCCATGGGCCGAGGCTGGGCTCGAGCTCGAGGACCTGCGCCAGGCGGCTGCCGGCGTAGAAGCGGACCTGCACCTGGTGGTTCTCCTGCTCGACCACGTAGATCTCGGCGTCGTCGTCGTCGGAGGAGACCAGCGCCTCGAGGCGCCGCGCCAGGGCGATGGGGTCCGCGTCGTTGGACAGCCGCCAGTGCTCGTGGATGGTGGTCCAGGCGCCGTCGCTGTCTTGTTGGGCTTCCTCTGTCTGGGCCTGGCGCAGATCCTCGTCGAGGCCCAGGGAGGGCATGGCCTGGCGCACCCGCTGCTGCAGGGCGCCCACGTCGCCGACCACCACCTCGGCGTCACCGGGCCCCACCGGGCTGGTGAACACGAGCCTGCGGACGACGGAGGGGGCCAGGAACCAGGTGGCCACCAACCCGAGGACGAGCACCAGGGCGAGCGCTGGCAGGATGCGACGGCCCATGGCTCACTCGGCGGCGGGCGTGATCCCGACCAGCTCCATGGCGCGCGTCAGCTGCGGATCGTCCGGCAGTCGATCGAGCACCGGGACCTCCCAATGGCGCCGCGCCGAGGGCTGCGGGCGAGAGGTCTCGACCTGCTCCAGCGCGTCGAGCAGCGCCCCGCGGTCCACGGCGCGCAGGTCTGCGCCCTGGTCCTGGACCTGCCGCTGCATGTCGTCGAGGAAGGCGACCAAGCGTGCCTCGTGGGCGGGCAGGACGCGCTCGTCGGGCTGCAGGCCCTGGCGGTGGTCGATGGGTGAGCCGTCGGGGAGGTAGTAGCGGCTGATGGTGAGCTTGAGGGCGGAGGCGTCCTCGAACTCCCAGATGGCCTGGACCGAGCCCTTGCCGTAGCTGGGGGTGCCGACCAGGGTGGCGCGCCCGTGGGCCCGCAGGGCGCCGGCGACGATCTCGCTGGCCGAGGCCGAGCCACCGTTGATGAGCACCACCGGGGAGAGGGGCAGATCGGTGCTCGCCACGGTGCCCCGGTGCTGCTCGTTGTCGCCGGGGTCCCGGCCCTTGGTGGAGACGATGTCGTCCTCGCCCACGAACTGATCGACCACGTGGACGGCCTCGCTCAGCAGACCGCCGGGGTTGTCCCGCAGGTCCAGCACCAGCTGCGCGAGGGCGCCGCCGTTGGCCTGTTCGAGCTCGCGGAGCGCGGACTCGAACTCCTGGCCGGCGCCTTCGTGGAAGTGGACCAGCGCGACGTAGCCGACCCCCGGCCCCAGCAGCTCGGACCACACCGCGGGCACGTGGACGACGTCGCGGGCCACGGCCAGCTCGAGGGACTCGTCGCCGCGCTTCACCCCCAGGGCGACCAGCTCGCCCCTGGGCCCCGAGATGCGCTCGGCGGCGTCGGCGAAGGGCTCGCCCTCGAGGACCTGATCGTCGATGGTCAGGATGCGGTCGCCCACGCGCAGGTCCGCGTGCTGCGCCGGGCTGTCGGGCAGCACCTCGACGATCTCCAGGCCCAGCGGGTCGGGGCTGACGCGCACACCGATGCCGAAGTAGCGGTCTTGTTCCTGGCGCTTCAGGGTGTCGTAGGTCTCGGGATCGAGGAACGCGCTGTGGGGATCGAGGACCTCCACCATGCCCCGGATGGCGGCGTAGACCAGGGTGGTGGCGTCGAGCTCCTCGACGTAGCGGTTCTGGACCTCGTGGTAGGCCCGCGCCAGCGTGTCCCAGGCCGCGTAGGCCTCGCGCCCTGCCGCGTAGGCGGCCATGGTGAAGAGCGAGCCGGCCAGGGTGCTCGAGACGAACACCCCGGAGACGAGCAGGAACGACAGCAGGTAGCGACGCATTGGACCTCGAGCAAACCTAGCCCTTCCGCGGACACCGCGCATGGGTCCACTGTTCCCCGGACGCAGCAACCCCCGGCTCGGCGGACCGAGCCGGGGGTTGGGTCGGCGACGGAGTGTCTAGTCCTCGACGGGCCAGAGGATCTCATCCAGGGCGGAGTCGTCACCGTACTGGATGGTCTTGGCCAGGGCGAAGGCCTGGGGCAGGATGTGGCTGACGTAGAACTTCAGGTTCAGGATCTTGCCCTGGTAGAAGACCTCGTCGGCATCCTCGCAGCCCTCGTCGATGGCGTCCTGGGCCACCACGGCCTGCTTCAGCGCGGTCATGCCGAGCAGGAAGACGCCGAAGAGGGTCAGCAGGTTGGAGGACTCGAGCATGGCGTTCGAGAGCTTGCCGCCCAGCGCGTACTGGAACAGGTGCATGCCGCAGGCGCTGACCAGGTCGCGCACCTCGGCGAGGGCCTCGACCTCATCGTCGAACTCGCCGCCCTCGAGCTCGTTGAACTCGGCGGTGATCCGCTGCAGCCACTGCATGAAGAGCATGCCGTTGCGCATGGACAGCTTGCGGCCCATCAGGTCCATGGCCTGGATGCCGTTGGCGCCCTCGTAGATGGCCGTGATGCGGCTGTCGCGCATGTACTGCTCGACGGGGTACTCCGAGCAGTAGCCGTAGCCACCGAGCACCTGCACCGCGAGGCTGCACATCTGGAAGGCCATGTCCGAGCAGTGGGACTTGGCGATGGGGATGTAGAGGTCGACCTCGTCCTGCAGCGCCTGCTTCTCGGTGGGATCGTCGATGGCGTGCATGCGATCGAACTTGAAGGCGGTGTCGTAGCAGAAGGCGCGCATGGTCTCGATCATGACCTTCTGGGTCATCAGCATGCGGCGGATGTCCGGGTGGATCACGATGGGGACGCGCGGGGCTTCCGGGTCACGGAAGTTGTTGATGTCGGGGCCCTGCAGGCGCTCCTTGGCGTAGGCCACGGAGTTGAGGTAGGCCGGCGAGGCGACGGACACGCCCTGCAGGCCGGCGAAGATGCGCGCCTCGTTCATGAGGTGGAACATGATCTTCATGCCCTGGCCTTCTTCGCCCAGGATCCAGGCCTTGCACGGGCCGTTGGTGCCCAGGGCCATGGTGCAGGTGGCCGAGCCGTGGATGCCCATCTTCTCTTCGATGCCCGAGCAGATGATGTCGTTGGGGCCGGTGATGTTGCCCTCTTCGTCGATCAGCATCTTGGGGACCATGAAGATGGAGAGGCCGCGGGTGCCGGGCTCCGCATCCGGGGTGCGGGCGAGCACCAGGTGGATGATGTTCTCGGTCATGTCGTGGTCGCCGCCCGAGATGAAGATCTTCTCGCCCTCGAGCAGGTAGATGTCTTCCTCGTCGGTCTCGATGGCCTTGCAGCGGTTCTCGCCCACGTCCGAGCCCGCGCCGGCCTCGGTGAGCAGCATGGTGCCGGCCCACTCGCCCGTGTAGAGCTTGGGTGTGATGACCTCGTTGAACCAGTCCGAGCCGAACTCAACCAGCAGGTTGCCCACGCCCTTGGTCAGGCCCGTGTAGATGGACAGGGCCATGTTGGCGCCCGACTGGATCTCGGTGACCGACATGCCGACCACTTCGGGCAGGCCCATGCCGCCGAACTCGGGCTTGGCGGAGATGGCGAACCAGCCGCCCTGGGCCTGCTGGTCGTAGGCTTCCTGGAAGCTGGGCGGGCAGATGACGTTCCCGTCCACGAACGTCGCGCCCACCACGTCGCCTTCGTGGTTGGTGGGGGCGATGACCTCGACGGCCAGGCGGGTGGCTTCGTCGATGATGGAGTCGTAGAAGTCGATGTCGAAGTCGGCGTACTGCGGGGCGTCAGCGAGGGTCTCCTGGATCTTCAGCTGCTCGAACAGGATGAACTTCACATCGCGAACGTCGACTTGGTATTCCGTGGCGCTCATGGGGACTCCGGTGGAGGGGTGGGGTTGGGGCCGCGCCTCCCAGCGCGGGTAGACTGAATGAATCGTCATTCAGTCGTACCCTGTGCCGTGGTGCGGGTCAACCCGCGTCACCGGGCTCCCGGTCAGGCCTGCAGAAGCACCGTCTCCCGCAGGATCCCGGCCGCCTCGGTCAGCTCGATTTCGGGCCGGGTCCAGCCGACGCGCAGCCCGTTCGGCGCGCCGAACAGCCCCCCCCGCGAGGCCCCCCCACCCCCCGCCGCCCGCGCCGCCCCAAACGCCCCCCC
>CAYZVO010000022.1:44485-61270 GCA_964481655.1 uncultured Enterobacterales bacterium
GCGGGCCTCCAGGGCGGCACACAGGGCCGACGCGTCGCCGTCGATGTGGAGGAAGCCGAAGGGGGTGCCGGCGTGGGGGGCGAGCTGGACGCGGTCGAGGTCGCGGACGGCGTCGGCGATGATCGCGGCGCCCCGCGCGGCCGTCGCCCGGGCCTCGTCGCGCCAGCCGTCGAGCCGATCCCACAGGGCCAGGGTCAGGGCTTGGGGCAGGGTGGGCAGCAGGGCCTCGGCGTGCATGCGGCGGGCGTTCAGCGCGGCCACCAGCTCGGGCTGCGCCAGCACCCAGCCGGCCCGTAGCTCGGACAGGCCGTAGACCTTGGTCAGCGATCCGGTGCTCACCAGCCGGGGGTGGATGCGCTGGGCCGGGCGGGCTCCCGGCACGAAGTCCAGGTACACCTCGTCGACGATCACGTGGATGTCGTGGGCCTCCGCCATCTCGCCGATGGTGCGCAGGACGGGCTCGGGGATGTCCACCCCGGTAGGGTTGTGGGGGCGGGCGAGGATCACCGCGCGGGTCTGGTGGGACAGCTCGGCCTCGAGGGCGATGGGGTCCACCCGCCAGCCGTCCTCGGCCCGGCGCTCGAAGCGGTGCACGGGGCTGCCGAGGGCCGCGCCTGTGCGCCAGAGCGGGTCGTAGGCCGGTTGCTCGCAGACCAGCTCACCGGGCTCGCCGCCTGGGCTCGGGAGCAGCTCCGCCAGCACCGCCGCGTTGGCCCCGCTGGTCCCCAGCGCCACGAACACCTGCTCCGGCTCGACGCCCTGACGTGCGGCGATCGCCTGGGCGAGCTGGCGCTCGTGCCACAGATCGTCGAAGCCGGTGGGGTGGGGCAGGGGAGGGAGGGGTGAGGGCAGGGCGCGGGTGGGCATACCGGAGCCACGCAGGCACAGGGGCAGGCGGCAGGCGTGGGCCCGCGCCCAGCTGAGGTAGGGCGTGTCGGTGGTGGTCATGGCTCCAGCGGTCCCGCGGCCTCGGGGTGCTCGGGGGGCAGGGCGCCGTCGTCTGCCCCCACCTCGTAGGGGGCCACGGTGCAGATGGCCCGCGGCAGGTAGGTGGCGTAGTCGAAGTCGGGGCTGTTGGCCTCGTCGTGGCAGGCGAGGCAGGTGGCCTCGGTGGGGATGCTCGGGTGGATGTCTGGGTTGTCCGGGTGGCCCTCGAGGGGGCCGTGGCAGACCTCGCACTGGACGGCCTTGAAGGCCAGGATGTTGGCCGGCTCGATGTCGGCCCACCCGCCCTCGACGGCGAAGCCGGTGGTGTGGCAGGTCAGGCACTCGGGGTTCTTCTCTTCGCCGCGCTCCCGAAGCGCCTCGTAGGCTCGGGTGTGCTTCGTGAGAGCCCAGCGGCTGTACTGCTCGGTGTGGCAGGGGAAGCAGCGGGCGCCCGAGACGTAGCGAGGGGGGCCCTCCGGACGCTGGCGCTCTTCTTCGCGGGCCTGGACCTCATCGGCGAGCACGCGGGCCTTGAAGTCGTCGATGCGCTCGGCGGTCGGGGCGTCGCCGGCGTAGCGGGTGCCCAGGGGGTAGGTCTGCACATAGGCGAGGTTGCGGCCCGCGGCGTCCTCTTCCAGGGTGGCCTGGTGCTGGGCCAGGGTCTGCTGCTCAGGCTCGCTCAGCTGCTCCCCGCGGGCTGCGAGGCGGTCGCGCTTGGCGGTGATGCGGTCGTGGGTCTCGAGGTCGAGGCGTTCAGCGGCCTCGAGCTCCAGGGCTCGCCCCGGGGTGGAGGCGGTGCGCAGGCGGACGACGGTGAGGTAGCGGCCGCGGTTGGGCACCTCGATGACGGCGGCCTGCTCCCGGACCCGGGGCTCGTCGTGGGCGTCGTTGCGCACCGACAGCACCGCGGAGAGCTCCTCGACCTGGCTCGCGACGCGGTTGTTGGCGTCGTCGTCGAGGTTGGACAGGGCCACCACCAGGGCCAGGTCGTCCGGGAGCCCCGCGACGGCTTCTCGGGCGGCGATCACTGGATCGATGGTCCGCAGGCGCTCCCGCCACTTGGAGTCCCGGGGCTGGGCGGACAGGCCCACCACGCCGATCTTCACGCCGTCGCGCTCGATCATCGCCGCCGGGGGCATCAAGGGCTGGCCGTCGAGGTCCCGCCAGGTGGCGGAGACGGCGGCGACACCGCGCTCGGCGAAGCCGCGCTCGAGCTGCTCCGGCGGCATGACCAGCAGGTCGGCGGGGCCGGGGCAGAAGGCGTCCAGGCCGATCTCGCCGCTGAGGTCCATCAACAGGCGCGCGCGATCCTGTGCGTCCCCGCGCCCGCCGGTGGCGTAGCCTTCGACCAGCAGGTTGCCGGCGTCGAGGTGGAACAAGGGCAGGCCCTCGGAGGCCAGCTCGTCGAGCAGGCCCGCCCGGCGCTCGAAGCCACCCATGGGGAGCGTCGGGCAGCCGCAGGGGTCGATCTCGCCGCGCACCTCGCCCACGAAGGTCAGGCCGAAGCGGCTCGCCGGGCGCGCCTCGCCCGCCTCGCTCAGGGTCTGCTGGACCGGGGGAGGGAGGACCGGCAGCGCGGCCTGGTCGGCGTCTCCGTCGCAGCCGCCCGCGGCCAGCGCGGGCAGAAGTGTGAGCAGGCCCACGAGGAGGGACCCTCGTGAGGCGGTGGCGGCAGACGCTGGCAACGACGTGGACAAGAAGAACACCCAAGGAATTGTAAGAATCCTGTAGCTGGTCAACCACCGCGTTGCCCGTCTACACATCAGGGGTCAAGCTGCCCTCCGAGTTCGTTTCCATCCAGGCCTGGAGCCTCCATGATCTCGTCCCTCCCCGCCTTGCTCGCGCTCTCCCTCTCCCCGGCGCACGCGCTGCTCCCGGGGGAGCTCCAGCCGGAGCGCCTCGGCACGCTGCCGGCCATGGGGCTGGCGCCCCAGCGGGTGATGCGCTTCCACCAGGGCGAGCAGGCTCGCATCAGCCAGCAGCTGGCCTGGCAGCGCTTCCAGGATGGCCCCGGCGCCGGCTGGTCCGCCCGCTTCGATGAGCGCACCGGCCTGCCCTACCGGGCCTGGGGCAAGGGGATCGACCTGCAGCTGGGGGCCACCCCCACGGCCGCCACGGTCGAGGATCGGGTCCGCGCCGTGTTGGCGGACCACCCCGGGCTGCTAGGCATGGACATCGACCAGCTCGTCACCGGGCGCTCCGGTCGGGTCGACCGCACCGACACCTGGTACCTGCGCCTCGACCAGCATCATGACGGCGTGCCGGTCTACCGCAGCTCGGTCGAGGTGCGCGTGCGCTTCGGCAAGCTGATCATGCTGGGCGTGAAGACCCACCCGGAGATCCCGGCGCTCGGCACCCCGCAGCTGTCGGCCGAGACCGCCCATGAGGTGGCCGTCGAGCTGGGCCCTATGCCCCACCACGGGCACACCCTCGGCGACGCGCGCCTGGTGGTGCTGCCCTACCACAGCGGCAGCGGGCTGGACTACGCGCTGGCCTGGGAGGTCCGCTCGGACACCCACAGCCCCCGTGCCAAGTGGGTCAGCTGGATCGACGCCGTCACCGGCGAGCTGCTCGCCGTGCAGGACGAGCTGCTGCGCACCGAGCGCACGGTCTGGGCCACCCACGACATCCGGCACCCCTCGAGCGGGATGGAGACCACGGCGGTGCCCTATGCGCCGGTGTGGAGCGACGACGGCTCGGCTGCCTACACCGACGCCTACGGGCAGGTGGACCTCGACGGCGACAGCTTCACCACCACCCTCCAGGGGGAGGCCTTCCGGGTCTTCGACAGCCACGGGCCCGAGGGCGAGCTGGCCTTCACCGGCGCCGAGGGCACCTGGACCAGCAGCGACGCCGAGCAGGACGAGATCGACAGCTACGTCTTCCTCCACCACGTCCTGAACTGGTCCCTCGAGTTCAGCCCCGACCACCCCATCAACCGCTACCAGATCGACTCCTACGTCAACGTCGATGACGCGGTCTGCAACGCCTGGTTCGACGGCAACGTCAACTTCGGCCCCGAGAGCTCCAGCTACGGCTGCAACTCCACCGCCCGCATCGCGGACGTGAACTACCACGAGTATGGCCACGGCTACCACTACTGGGGCCTCGAGTCCGGCTACTTCGACAGCACCGCCAGTGAGGCCATCAGCGACATGATGTCGGTCCTGCAGACCGGCGACAGCGTCATCGGGCCCTACTTCTACATCGGCTACAGCCAGGGGATCCGGGACCTCTCCGATCTGCACGTCTACCCGGACGATGTGATCAACGAGGTCCACGAGGACGGCCTGATCCTGGGTGGCGCCCTGTGGGATCTGCTGAACATCATGAAGCGGGACTTCGGCGACGAGGACGGCTGGACCATCACCAGCCAGCTGTACGCCGACGCGGTCCCCGCGGGTTTCACCATCACCGAGGCCTTCGACGAGTTCGTGGCTGTCGATGACGACGACGGCGACCTCTCCAACGGCACCCCCCACTACTGCCAGCTGCTCGAGGCCTTCACCCCCCACGGCCTCGGCCCCACCGGCAGCACCTCGCTGGTCGCCCTCGCCCACGTGCCCCTGGACAACCAGCTGGACAGCGAGGGTGAGTACCCGGTGACCATCACCGCCGACAACGTCAGCGGCGAGTGCTTCGACGTCGGCTTCGACGGCGGGCGCCTCTGGTACTCCGTCAACGACGGCGAGACCTGGGAGTACGGCGGCCTGTCGACCACCGAGGACGGCCTCGAGGGCGCCATCCCGGCCCAGGAGTCCGGCTCGGTGGTGCTGTACTACATCGACGTGGATACCGACGACGGCGGCGACGCCTCCGTGCCCAGCGGCGGGGACATCAACCCGTTCTCCTTCGCGGTGGGCGAGCAGGTGGAGCTGTACTTCGAGGACTTCGAGGACGACGACGGCGGCTACAGCCACGAGCTGCTCGAGGGCACCGCGTCGGAGGGCGCCGACGACTGGATGTGGGGCACCCCCCTGGGCATGGGCGGTGACCCGGACTTCGCCTACAGCGGCGACATGCTCTGGGGCAACGATCTGGGCGGCGGCAACTACAACGGCCAGTACCAGAACGAGAAGCTCAACCAGCTGAGCTCCGCGGCCATCGAGGTCGCGCCCTACAACGAGCTGCTGGTGCAGTTCCAGCGCTGGCTGGGGGTCGAGGACGGCTACTACGACCAGGCCAACGTGCTGGTGGACGACGCGGTGGCCTGGACCAACCACGCCACCAACCAGTCGGCGGGTGACGAGCACCACGAGGACGCGCAGTGGGCCCTGGCCTCGATCATGACCGAGGACCCGGATCTCGACGGCAGCATCCAGCTCGGCTGGCAGATCGACTCCGACCAGGGGCTGTACTTCGCGGGCTGGAACATCGACGACGTGGCGGTCTACGCTCCGCCGACCCCGCGCAACCTGATGACGGTGCTCGACTTCGACGCCTCCGACGGCGAGCCCGGGCTGGTGCTGTCCTGGACCAACCCGGACTACGAGGACCTCACCGAGCTGCAGGTGGTCTACCGGGCCGACGCCTTCCCCACGAGCCACGAGGACCCCGACGGCACCGTGGTGCTCCACGTGGACGGCCCCGAGCCGGGCGCCGTGGCCAGCCACACCGTCACCGACGCCCCGGAGGGCGAGGGCTACTACGCCATCTTCGCCGCCGACAGCGACGGCACCTGGACCCGCGGTGGCTACGAGGGCTACAACGCCGACATGGGGTCTCCGGACACCTGGAACGGCAGCGACGACACCGGCGACGACGGCAAGGTCACCGGGCCGGACTGCGGCTGCACCACCGACGGTGGCAGCGGATCGGCCGCCGGACTGCTGCTGGGACTGCTGGGTCTGGTCGGGCTGCGGCGCCGTCGCAGCTGAGGACGGAACCAGCAGGCGTCCCGATTCGTATAGAATGGTCGATGATGTGATCAACTTCGGCTGTGTGTGCGCGTGACCCTTCTGCTCGCCTGTCTGCTGTCGGCCTCGGCCGATCATCCCCCTCCGGACTACGCCCAGGTCCTGGCGGCGGACGCCGCTGCGCGCCTCGAAGCGAGCAACGAGCAGGGCCGCTACGCCGACACCGTCGAGTGGGGAGAGGACTTCCAGGAGCAGGTCCTGCGCGCGGCGGACGTGGAGTACGAGATCGCCTTCGCGTGGAACGCGCTGGGGGAGTCCTCGCGGGCCCGGCGGCACTACCGCAACGCGGTGGAGCTGGAGCCCGATCACGCGGCGGCCTGGTACGACCTGGGTGAGCTGCTGTTGGTCGAGGGGGACCTCGACGATGCCGAGGACGCCTTCGGGCACGCGGCGGACCTGCGCCCGGACCACTGGGCCGGGGCGTTCCGTCTCGCCGAGGTGGCCGCCCGTCGCGGAGATCCCGAGCGCTTCGAGGCGCAGCTGCGTCGAGCCCTGAGCGCCGGCTTCAGCTTCCGCGTGGTGGTGGGCGACGCCAACTGGCTGGGCTATTACCGCGATCCGGCCCTGCGCGACGTGATTCGACGTCTCGTTACGGTGTATTCCGACGAGCGTCTGCTGCAGGCCTTCGAGCAGGAGACCCCGTGAGCGAGCACCAACCCCTCCGACGCTGTGCCCTCCCGTCGCGCCCGGGGGCCGCGATCGCCTTGGCGGCGCTGGCCATCTCCGGCTGGTGTGGCACCGCCGTGGCCGAGCCCGCCGTCACCCTCGCGGGTGGGCCGGAGGGGGCGGGCATCGGCCTCATCCTCGGCGAGCCCACCGGGCTGTCGCTGGCCTACAAGCCCGGCGGCCCCAGCTCCTTCGACGGCGCCCTGGCCTGGTCGGTGCCCGAGTCCAAGTTCCACCTGCACGCCGACTACGTCTTCGAGCTGGTCAGCTTCCGCGACCCGGCCGCCCCGGTGGTGGAGTTTCCCGTCTACCTCGGGATCGGCCCCCGCCTTCACCTGGGCGGAAACTCCAGCTACGCCAGCTCCATCATCGGCATCCGCGTGCCGGTGGGGTTGGGTGTCGAGGCCACCGAGGTCCCGGTCGAAGGCTTCTTCGAGCTGGTGCCGGTGCTGGGCCTGTACCCGAGCACCCGCATGGACTTCGACGCCGCCCTTGGGGTCCGGGTCTACCTGGACAGCCGCTTCGAGGCGGTCAGGCGCAACAAGGAGCCCGAGTCCACCTGGGATCGCATCGAGGACGAAGAAGAGGCCGAGCCCAGCGAGTAGCGCCGGGGCCCCTGAAGCGACGAAGCCGCCCCTCGGGGCGGCTTCGCGCTGTCTGGGACGGGGAGGCTAGTCCTCGTCACCCTCGTCGGCCACCATGGCTTCGGTGGTGAGCAGCAGGCCGGCCACGGAGGCGGCGTTCTGCAGGGCGGAGCGCACGACCTTGGTGGGGTCGATGACGCCGGCCGCGACCAGGTCCTCGTAGACCTCGGTGCGGGCGTTGAAGCCGTAGGCGGTCTCGCCTTCGCGCACGTTCTGCAGGACGATGCTGGGCTCGCCGCCGCCGTTGCTGACGATCTGGCGCAGGGGCTCCTGGATGGCGTGCTTCACGATCTGGACGCCGAAGCGCTGCTCGCCGGGGAGCTCGAGGGCGTCGAGGGCGTTCAGCGAGCGGACGAGGGCCACGCCGCCACCGGGCAGCACGCCTTCTTCCACGGCCGCGCGGGTCGCGTGCAGGGCGTCCTCGACCCGCGCCTTCTTCTCCTTCATCTCGACCTCGGTGGCCGCGCCGACGCGGATCACCGCGACGCCGCCGGACAGCTTGGCGAGGCGCTCTTCGAGCTTCTCGCGGTCGTAGTCGGAGCTGGTGTTCTGGATCTGGGCCTCGATCTGGGCGATGCGGGCCTGGATGTCATCCTGGGAGCCGACGCCATCGACGATGGTGGTGTGGTCCTTGGTGATGATGACCTTCTTGGCGGAGCCCATGTCCTGGAGCTCGAGGCTCTCGAGCTTGATGCCCAGCTCCTCGGCGATCATCTTGCCGCCGGTGAGGACCGCGATGTCCTCGAGCATGGCCTTGCGGCGGTCGCCGAAGCCAGGGGCCTTGACGGCGGCGCAGTTCAGCATGCCGCGCAGCTTGTTGACGACGAGCATGGCCAGGGCCTCGCCCTCGACGTCCTCGGCGAGGATGAGCACGGGCTTGCCGGTCTGGGCGATCTTCTCGAGGACCTTGAGCAGGTCACGGAGCGAGGAGAGCTTCTTCTCGTGGATGAGGATGTAGGGCTCCTCGAGCACGGTCTCCATACGCTCGGAGTCGGTCACGAAGTAGGGGGACAGGTAGCCGCGGTCGAACTGCATGCCCTCGACGGTCTTGAGGTTGGTCTCGAGACCCTTGGCTTCCTCGACCGTGATGACGCCCTTCTTGCCGACGGTGTCCATGGCTTCCGCGATGATGTCACCGATGGTGCTGTCGCCGTTGGCGGAGACGGTGCCGACCTGGGCGATCTCGCGGTTGTCCTTGATGGGCTGGGAGAGGTCCTGGATGGACCCGATGACGACCTCGACGGCCTTCTCGATGCCGCGCTTGAGCTCCATCGGGTTGTGGCCGGCGGCCACGAGCTTCATGCCGTGGCGGTAGATGGCCTGGGCGATGACGGTGGCGGTGGTGGTGCCGTCGCCGGCGACGTCCGAGGTCTTGGAGGCGACCTCCTTGACCATCTGGGCGCCCATGTTCTCGAACTTGTCTTCGAGCTCGACTTCCTTGGCGACGGTGACGCCGTCCTTGGTGACCACGGGGGCGCCCCAGGACTTCTCGATCACGACGTTGCGGCCCTTGGGGCCGAGGGTGACCTTCACGGCGTCGGCGAGGGTGTCCACGCCGATGAGGATCTTGGCCCTGGCTTCGGTGTCGAACAGGATCTGCTTGGCGGACATGACAACTCCTGAGAGGGTGTGTTCGTCTGGATGCGTTTGGGGGGCGGAGCTACTGCTCGACGATGCCGAGGATGTCGTCCTCGCGCATCAGGAGGTACTCTTCGCCCTCGAGCTTGATCTCGGTGCCCGAGTACTTGGAGAAGACGATGCGGTCGCCGACCTTGACGGTCATCGGGACCAGCTTGCCGGCGTCGTCGACGCGGCCTTCGCCCACGGCCAGGACTTCACCCTCGATGGGCTTCTCCTTGGCGGTGTCGGGGAGGAACAGGCCACCGGGGGTGCGGGTGAGCTCTTCGATGCGCTTGATGAGGACGCGGTTGTTCAGGGGGCGGATCTTCATCGCAATGACTCCGTGGGCGGTTGAGGCTGTTGAAACGACCTTCGGGCGGCGTGACTCTCCACAGGGAAGAGCGCGAACGCGGCTCCGAGAAGGGGTGCCATCCTACGCACGCGCGCGGGGCCGTCAAGGGGTGTGGAGCATCTGTCGAACATCCTCGTGGACCGAGGGATTCGGCGGCTCGCGGAGCTGTAGTCCGGGACGCTTGACGGCCGGGGGCCCCCGCACTACGTAGCGCCGGACTCGCCCCCCTGGATCCACGGGGGGCGTATGTGTCGTGAGGTATCGAACCATGGCCCGCATCACCGTCGAAGACTGCCTCGAGAACGTCCCCAACCGCTTCTCCCTCGTGCTCCTTGCCGCCGAGCGGACCAAGCAGATCCTCAAGGGCGAGCAGGTCCTCATCGAGGACTACCGCGACAACAAGGAAGTCGTCACGGCGCTGCGCGAGATCGCGGCGGGCAAGGTCCTCCCCGACCTCACCGACTTCAACGAAAACGCCAACGTCGAGACCCACGCCGGCCCCCTGGCCGCGCCCGCGGTCCCGGACATGGTCGATGACCTCCCCCCCGAGGCCGACGAGTAGGAGCCCGCGATGAAGGACAAGCACACCGAAGCCGCCTTCGACGTTCGCATCATCGAGCGCAACATCGCCGCCGGGCGTGTGGAGCAGGCCGAGTACGATGCGCGCCTCGGCGAGATCGAGGACTGCGGTGAGGAAGCGGACTGGACCACCACCCGGATGTCCATGCCCCCCAAGGCCGAGGACGAAGAGGCCGCCGAGTCGTAAGGGCTAGCGGTCCTCGAGGATCTCGAGCACGTAGCGCTTCTTGTTCTTGCCGCCGACCGCATTGACGATGCGGCGGATGGCGTCGGCGTGGATCCCGCGCTTGCCGATGACCTTGCCCACGTCTTCCTTGGCGACCTCGAGCTCGAGGACGCAGGAGTGGGTGCCCTCGACTTCGTAGCAGCGCACCTGCTCGGGGTAGTCCACCAACGCCTTGACGATCGTCTCGACCAGCTCGCGCACACCTACCTGGTCGGGCGTCGTGCTTGCTCGGCTTTCGTTCCTGTTGTCAGCATTCGCCACCGCAACCTCCTTCTTCCGCTTCGCGCAAGCCGTGTTTCGGGCCTGCAACCAGGGCCCTCACCTTCAGGATTCTCCCTCCTGAGCGTGCCGTCAAGGGTACATCACGATCTGCGGTGAATGGAACCCCTCGACAGGCCGTCGGGAGCGTCCGCTCGTTTTTTTCTCGAAAGATGTCAGAACCCGGGAACGTATGAACAGCATCCGGTGTCCTACCAACCCGGGGTGAGCGACCCTCCCCACCCGAACTGCGCCCGCGCGATATAGAGAGGCCCACCATGCACGCGTACAAGCGACAACAAGCGACCACGCCCGCTCAGGCCGAGCTGGAGTACAAGCTCGTCGCCCAGAGCGATCGGCGTCGCGCCATGGACATGGTCGTCCGCGACTTCCGCAGCCGCCTCTTCCAGCACGCCTTCTACATCGTCAAGGACAGCCAGGAGGCCTACGACGCGGTGCAGGAGGTCTTCATCAAGGCCATGCGCGAGACCCGCTTCTTCGACGAGGGGTTCCGCATGAAGGCCTGGCTGTTCCGGGTCACCAGCAACCTCTGCTACAACATCGTGCGCGACCGGCGTCGCCGGGGGGGCATCCTCGAGTCCCTCAACCGGCCAGATCGCACCAGCGCCAACCAGATGGAGCGCGTCCAGCGTGGCGAGCGCCGGGACGAGGTGCTCGCGGCCATGGAGAAGCTCGGCCGCAACCACCGCGAGATCCTGCTTCTTCGCTACTACAACGACCTCAGCTACGCCGAGATCGCCGATGTGCTCGACGTCAAGCTGGGGACCGTGATGTCACGCCTGTCCCGCGCACGCGCCCGTCTGGGTGACGTGATGGGTCCCGAGCACCCCGTCGTGCTCGAGGTCCTGCAACGGGCGACCTGATCTCCGAGGAACAGCTTGGACTGCGCGCAGCTGCGTGAGTGTGTAGCGCCCCTGCTGGACGGCGATCTCGAAGCCGAGCTGCTCGACGCCGCCGCGGAGCACCTCGAAGAGTGCGAAGCCTGCGCGGCCCTGGTGGAGCGTCTGGCGTCGGTGCCCCTGCGGCCCGTGCCGGCCCAGGCCCCGGACCAGCCCGACTTCTGGGACGCCATGGACCGCGCCCTGGACCAGGAGGCCACCCGCCCCCCTGGCCCCGTCGAGCGGGCCCGGCGCTGGCTCACCGGCGAGCTGCGCATCTCCCGGGCCGCCGCCGCGGTCTACCTGCTGCTGCTCGGCCTGGCCTTCGGCTGGCACCTGCTGCGGCCCGAGCCCGCGCCGCCGGTGGCCCCCCAGGCGGCGGTGGAGCCCGCTGCGCAGCCGGCGCCCTCGGCGGCGCCCCCTCCGGCGCGACGGAGCCAGAAGCTGGAGAAGGCGTCCTACGCCCCGGTGCAGCAGACCTTCTGAGCGCAGCTCCGCCCAGCTGGGAAGGCCCGGCTCCGGCGTCGTGTTACCACCATCCGCGATGGTCGCGAGGCGCGATGCTCCCTCTCCTTCCATGGACCCTGAACCTGTTGCTCGCTCCCGGGCTGGCCCAGGATGAACTCGGCTCGGTGGACGATCTGCTCGAGAACGTGGCCAGCCAGCACGTGGAGAGCCCCGAGGCCGACGAGCTCCGCGCAGCGGCCGTCGAGGGCATCCTGCTGTGGCTCGAGCGCCACGAAGGCGCAGAGCACCTGCAGGTGCTCACCCGGGAGCAGTACGAGCAGCGCATGGCCCACGCCAGGGGCGAGCGCTTCGGGGTCGGCATCGGGGTCCTGCTCGTGCCCGGCTACGGGATCCGCATCCTCGAGGTCTTCGAGGGCACCCCGGCGGCCGACGCCGGGCTGCAGGCTGGCGACGTGGTCGTCGCGGTCAACGGCGAGGCGGTGGAGGCGCGCCCCATCATCGAGGTCGCCCACCTGCTGGCGGCCCGCGACCGGGATCAGCTGGTGCTCGAGCTGGTGGATCGCAGCGGCCAGCCCCGCTCGGTGACCCTCGCGCCCCAGCCCTACCACGCGCCGCCGCTGTCGGTCTCCCGGGGTGAGGGCCACCTGATGGTCCGCCTGCACCACTTCGGGCGCGGCGCCGCGGAGCAGCTCGGGGAGGCCCTGGCGAGCGTGGGCGCCGAGCAGGAGTTGGTCATCGATCTTCGCGATGTCCGCGACGGCCTGCTCGATGAGGCGGTCGGGGCGGCGGCCCCGTTCCTGGGTGGCCAGGAGCTGGCCTGCTACGTCTACGACGGAGACGGCGAGCCCAGCCCCGTCGCGGTGCCCGAGGCGGTGCTGTGGGAGCGGCCCCTGGCGGTGCTCGTCAACGGCGGGACCCAGGGCGTCGCCGAGTTGTTCGCCGCGATGGTCCAGCGGGTGAACCCCAGCATGTCCCTGGTGGGCACGCCCACCGCTGGGCTCGACGCGCTGCCCGCCTGGGTGCAGCTCGGTCCGGATCGGCTGCTGCAGATCGCGGGCACGCGGCTGGCGCTGGCGGACGGCACCAGCTGGGGCCGGGTCGGGGTCGTGCCCGACGTCGTGGTCGACGCGGTCGATGGGGCTCAGCTCATCCCTCCGCCTGCGCCGCCGGCGGACCTGCAGATCGACGCGGCGCTGCGCATGGTCAGCTCGCCTGGAAGCTCGACGCAGCCGTAGCCTTAGAGGCAAGCTTATAAAGCTTGTACTCGCGGCGTTGACCCTGCAAGAGAGGGCCGATAGGATGATCGGCCGAGAAGCGGCATCCGGCCTTCTCGCTGTACTCGTCTTGGATCGCTCACGTATGCGCCCTGCGGATGACCTGCGCCGCCACATGGAGATGGGCTCGACCGGCTCGCTCACGGTCGCGCCCGATGGTGCTGCGACCATCTCCGTGTACCTGATGCAGGGGGAGATCCTCGCGGCCGAGGCCATCGACGACGGTGCACAGCTGGTCCGTAGGCTGGTCAACAGCGGCCACATCACCGCGGAGCAGGGTCAGTCGATGCTCGCCCGCCTGGCCAACGTGGTCCAGGTGGGGGACGTGCTGTTCGGCACCATCCCCGACGACGTGGTGATGGAGCTGTACGGTCGGCGCTTCAGGCAGAACCTGGTGGACTTCCTCCTGGCCGAGGGCACCACCGAGTTCACCGCCCGGGAAGACATCCACGTCGAGAACGTGCAGGTGGGGCACGACTCCTACGAGCTCGTCGAGCAGCTCGGGGCGGCCATCCAGGCCGTGGGCGAGCTGCTGAACCCCGCGGATCAGGTCCTGGTCCTGGGCGAGGAGCCCCCGGGGAGCGCCCTGCAGGGTGAGCTGCTCGAGTGCATGCCCACCGACGGCGCCCTCGGTGCGCTGCTCGACGCCAGCCCGCGGGAGCCCCTCGAGACCCTGGTCGAGCTGCAGCGAATGCTCGAGCAGGGCAGCCTGCTGCTGCAGGGGGAGCTGCCCCTCGAGGCCACCGAGTCCGTCCCGGTCGAAGCCGTCGCCGCCGACGGCGATCCGGAGCTGGCCACCGACGAGCACGAAGAGCTGTCCAGCGAGGTCTGCATGGACGAGCCCATCGTCGTCGATGACATGGCCATGCTCGACGAGCCCGAAGTGGACGACAGCGCCATGGCCATGTTCGCCGACCACGACTTCTCCCGTGGTCGGGGTGGCGACGGTCTCTTCTCGGTCTCCCGCGAGCTGCTCGACACCGTGGACCTCTCCGGTGTGGACCTGATCGAGCCCGGTGAGTCCGACGACGAGCTGCTGCTCGAGATGGAAGACGGCGACGAGGTCGAGGCCGCCGGCGGCGCCGTCAGCCTGCGCTTCGGCAGCCCGCCCCTGACCTCGGAAGAGGCGATCACCAAGATCGAGGTGACCAACGAGGTCCTCCGTCAGCTCGCCTCGGCGCTGGACGACGAGCACGGCTCCGGCTCCGGGCAGGCCGCGGTCCAGCTGCTCGTCGAGAGCAGCGGGGCTCTCTTCGCCTCGCTGTTCGTGGGCGTGGACGCCGGCCGCCAGGGTGTGATGGACACCCAGCAGATCATCAACAACGTCTTCGAGCGGCCGGAGACCGAGCGGCGCCGCATCCTCAACAAGGCCATGAAGGACCTCATCGAGCGCGGCTTCACCTTGGCGGTGGAGCGTGTCTCCGAGGAACGCTTCGAGGCTCTGCTCGAGCAGATCGCCGGCTATCAGGGGCGCATGGGGCTGTGAGCCTTTCGGCTCGGATCGAGGGCCGTCTCGGGGTGCCTGCGCCCGCCTGGATCACCCTGGTCCTCGCGCTGTCGGCCTGCGGGGATGAGCCCGTCCCAGCCGCGCCGCCGGCGCCCACCGAGCGCCGGGTCCTCTGCACCCAGCTGGCGCCCTTCGACGGGATGCGCAACCACCTGCAGCCCTTCGCGGTGGCGGTGGACGCCGAGCACCGCCGGGCGTACAGCGCGTCGCTGTGGCACGCGTCCCTGGGCGTGTTCGACCTGGACAGCGCGGAGCCCCTCGCCATGACCCCCACCGGGCCCGAGGCCCCCACGGAGCCGGGGCTCGCGGTGGGCTGGGGCGGGGAGGTCTGGCTGCTGTCCTCCAGCACCCCCGCGCTGGTCCGCTTCCGGAGCCCGTCGGGTGGCCGCGCCATGGTGGCCGAGCCCCTGCGCCATGCCGACAGCGCGGTGCCCGTCGGCGGTGGCGCGATGGTGGTGCTGGGGACCCTCAGGGACGGTGAGCAGGTGCTGCAGCGCATCGGCCCGACGGGCGCGGCGGGGGACGCGGTGCCCATGGAGAGGCGGGGACGCCACCTCGTGCCCCTGCACGATGGCCGCCTGGCGGTGCTGATGCAGGGTGGGGGTGAAGGCGGCCTGAGCATCCGCGATCCCGGCACGCTGGCCCAGGTCGCCAGCTGCGATCTGCCCTTCGAGGCGAACTATGGCGCGGGGCTGGAGGATGGCACCGTGGTGGTGGCCGAGGACGAGCGCATCGGCCTTGCGGGCTGTGACGGCGCCGAGCCCAAGCAGTGGCGCCACGGCACGGAGAACCGCGAGGTCGTCTCCATCGGCGGCGCGGCGCTCGTGCTGGATCGCACCGGGGGCGAGGGGGGCGATCCCCACCGCGGCATGGCGTGGTGGGTGGACAGCGGCGGCATCCAGCTCGAGCGCAGCTTCCCCACCGGCAAGCACACCGGGCACGGGGCCTACGACCCGGTCAAGGAACGGGTCTGGCTCAACGCCAAGGGGACCAGCGAGCTGCTGGTGATGGACCCGAGCTCGGGCAGCGTGGACGCCCGCCTGCGCACGGGGACCTACCTGGACGGGCTCGCCCTCGATCCGGAGCTGGACGACGTGGTTTACGGCGTGGGCCGGCTGTCCAACACGGTGGTCCGCGTAGAAGGGGCCGAGGCGACCGCCTGGAACGAGGACGTCTTCTGGCCCTTCACCCCCGTGGTGGACCCCGGGCGTGATCTGGTCTGGGTGCTGTCCCAGGGGCGCTCGACCGTGCACGGGCTGTCCCGGTCCGACCTGAGCGAGCGCCGGGTGCTCGATCCGCAGCTGGAGCCGGATCGCTTCCTGACCTTCGGCTCCATCGCCCTGCACCCGACCCGCGGCACCCTCTTCCTGGCCCAGGGTGAGCTCGACCTGGTGCTCGAGCTGGAACCGGACAGCGGGGCTGTGCTGGGGCGCTGGGAGCTGGGGGGACCGCTCATCCAGGAACGCACCGACATCGGCCAGCTCTGGTTGCAGATCGACCCGCAGAGCGGGTCGATCCTGGTGGCGCGCTCGAACGACGCCAGGGTGGTGCGCCTCGATCCGGATCAGGGCGTGGTCGCCACGGCTCGGCTGGGGAGTGCGGTGGCGGACGCCCTGAGCGAGGGCACCAGCATGGAGTTCGCCCGGCTCGTCGAGCCCGACCTGCTCTACGTGGGGGGGACCGCCCTCGACGCGGTCAGCTTGAAGCCGCGCCCGGAGTCGGATCTCGACGCCGCCCTGGTGCTGGGTCACCACCCTGACGGTGACGCTGGCTTGCTGGGTGTCTCGTCCGACTCGCTGTCTTTCGTGCTGTTCGACGGTGACGGCCAGCCGCGCCGGCAGCGCGGCTTCGCCACCCGGGCGCTGCCGTCTCTGCGCTACGCCCTGGACGAGCAGCGGGGCGAGCTGGTGATGATCCGTGCGCGTGAAGGCCGGATCTGCTGGTTCCCCCTCGCGGAGCTGGAGCCCGTCCCAGGGATCCAACAGCCATAGGACCGCCGGTTCTCACCGACGGCCCAGGCACAGCCAGTGCCGAGGGCTGCGGACGAAGCCGCAGGCTCCCGCACTAGAACGTGATGTCGCCTTCCTCGGCCTCGCGGGCGTACTTGACGCTCTTGGTGAACATCACCGCCTTGTACAGGCCGGGTCCGGACATCCGAGCGGCCATACGGGCCATGTTGTTGGAGCTGTTCATCGGCGTGACCATGGTAGCGCCGACATTGGCCGACGGGTTCACGGCGAGGCCGTCCGCGAATGCGGTCGAGACGCCCAACAGGAGAGCAACGATCATCATGCGACGGAGCATGGTTCCTCCTTCTGGCAAGGATGCCATCACGTCCCGCTCATCGGGACGATCGACATCCACTATACACGTGGCCGGCGGAGTCCGCGTGTTGACCTTCTGTGTGTTCTGCACCCGAAAAACGTTCATTCAGAACGACTTGGGGCGC